>JBAZJU010000001.1 GCA_041651155.1 Patescibacteria group bacterium
AGAAATTCAACATGTGCAGGATCTTCTGAATGATCGCCCAAGAAAAACACTTGGTTTTTACAAACCTGATGAAATTTTCTCAAAATTACTTATTCATTAATTTTGCGCTAGAAGGTTGAATTCAGCAGAATTTACCCCAATTAATACTTTCACCTCTTTTATTGTCTTTTGGGCGACTTTTTGCGCTTTTTTAGCCCCTTCTTTAAGCACTTTTTCAACATACTGTGGCTTTTTCTCTAATAATTTTCTCTTTTTACGGAAGTCAGCAAAATAATCGCTGATATCTTTGGCCAGAATTTCTTTTAGTTCAGAATATCTGATAGTTCTATTTTTTATCTGTTCGTTAAAATAAGTCGTTTGTTTTGGTGTGCCAAATTCAGATAACAGCGCCAGCAGATTTTGGGCGCCAGCAGGAATAACTTCTTCAGTGCCAGTTCCTGTCACAGCTCTTTTTAATTTTTCGTGAATAATTTCTGGCTCGTCATTGATGGCAATATAATGTCCTATGCCAGAACTTTTACTCATCTTTTTTTCAGGTTCAAGCAAGGACATGACTTTGGGAATATTTGTTAATAATGGTTTGACTGGCAGAAAATATTGGCCGAATTTATTATTAAACCATCTGACAATTTCATTGGTCAGTTCAAGGTGTTGTAATTGATCATAGCCGACTGGCACAAGGCCAGGATGATAAAGCAAAATATCAGCTGCCTGCAAAACCGGGTAATCTAAAAGTCCGGCATTGATATTTTTTACATTTTTTGCAGATTTATCTTTAAATTGGGTCATTCTTTCTAATTCTGAAACAGGAGTAAAACAATTAAAAATCCAGGTCAGCTCAGTGCATTCAGGCACATCAGCCTGGTTAAAAATAGTGCATTTTTTCGGATCTAAACCAGCTGCTAAAAAATCCAATGCTAAATTAAAAATATCTTGTTCTTTCTCGTCTGGTTTATAATCCTCGGTTATTGAATGGTAAGTCGCCAGAAAAAAATAACATTGATATTTGTTTTGCAATTCCACAAAATTTTTCAGCGAACCCAAATAATTGCCAAGATGCAATTCGCCGCTTGGTTTAACTCCGGAAAGTACTATCTGGCTTCGGCTTGTTTTATTGGAGGCTTGTGTTTTTGACTCGTTGTCGCCAAGACGAGCTTGTTTATTTTGTTTCATATGATTTAATTTTACTGGTTTAGGGTAAATATGTAAAGTTAGTAATTTTTGAAATTTGGGCGCCCCGACGTATGTCGGAGCGCCCCATGTTTATTCGCCCCAGCCTACTTTTTTCTTTTGTCTTTCTTTTTTGCAGGGGCAATTTGGGTCAGTGCAGGCTTGAATTGAAATATTACCCCAGGAAGATGTGGCTGGTTTTGTTTCCGTGGGTTTGCCGCACTGGCACAAAGGCTGGTCCTCCTTTGGTTTTTCTTTTTCCTGAAAATTTTCCATTTTTCTTTCCTTTCTTTTTTAATGAACTAAATTAAAAAATCTCTGGCCGGAAAGCGCAGAGATATTTTAGAATGGAAATTAAAATCACTGGCTTTACGGCATGCGCAAAGTCCAGCACCAAGATTTGATTGTGAAAATATTTTTAGTTTCCATAAATTAAGTATAAAAAAAATAATAAATTATGTCAAATGTGTTTTATGCCAAATAGAGCCTCTTTGGCTTCTTTTAGATTTTAAAGAAAAAGAAAAGCCCTGCGCCGAATGGTACAGGGCTTGTTGCTAAGTTAAAGAACGTTTCGTTTACGGATCGACAAGTCCGTCATTGTTGTTATCAATGCCCAGACAGAAATTGCCGACCAGGTGAACTTGTCCGATGAAATCCACATAGGTGGGATTCCCCGGATTTGCTGCCTGATCAAAATTGGGCACCAACATGCAGTTGTCAATCGTGTCTTTGACAAGGTCGCCATCCATGTCCAGCAGAATGTCGACATTAATGGGAACAGTGTCTCCGCCTGGCGTGATGCCGTGCGTTAGGTCAATTCGGTATTGCCAACCGCTGTTGTCGACGAGATGCGCGCTGACACCCAATTGAACTTCGGCAGTGTCAACTCCGGTTTCGGTTAACATTACGGTGGGGAACACGATATCAGCGGGAGTGCTGCCATCAATGTTTCCCAGAGTGGAGCAGAAATAGGTGCTCCCAGGGTCTATTTGCCCAGCGGGGAACCAATTATCTCCGCCAAACAAGCATTCATTCAACATTTCTGCTGGAACCTGGATGCTGAAAACGCAGTAGCCAAGTGCCAAACCATTTTCATTGAGCCCGCCAATAACCAGGTTGCCATTGGATGGATCATGACCAGTCTGGGTAGACTGGGCTTGCCATTCTTCGGGCGGAAAATACGGGGTAAAGCAATTGGAGTATAGTGTGCTCTCGTAAAGTCCGGCCTGTTTGTACGCCCAGAGGATTCTGAGACGAGGCGTTGGATTCACCGCGATCGTTATCGTGGCTATGTTGGACACAAGCGGGCCTTCTTGGATCTGATAAGTGAGGTGATCCACTCCATACCAGTTATGGTTCGGAATGTAATCGAGCGCACCATCAGCTCCAAGTGTTGCCACGCCATGGCTGGGTCCGCTGACCAAAATAACGGTCAGGGGCTCGCCATAGCGCGCTAAATCGTTTTGCAGAACTCCAGGCGCTGGAACGGTGAGACTTGTGTTAATGTCAACGTTGTAATTGTCATCAACGGCCAGTGGCGGGTTGATGATGTCAATGATGTCCTGTCCTGTGGTTGGCAGAATTGGAACACCATTGTCTGTTGCGGTTACTGCCACAACACAGGTGCGCGGGGTTGTGATGCCCTGCGCCGGCACATTGGCAAAGGAGCAACCGCTGAGGGTTACGCCAGTGCAAGTTGTGGCTGCAGACAAGGTGCAAGTCAGTGTTTGGAACGGAACGTCCGGGTCAGTCACGGTCAGTGGGCAAGATGCGTTCGCATCCTGATTGACACTGGCCGGGCAGTCCACGATGACGACCGGCGCTACGTTCACCTCGTTAATGGTGATTGAATCTTGACCAGTTGAGTTTAAGTTCGGATTTCCATTATCAGTTACCACGACGGCAACTATGCAGGAACCCGGACCAGCATTTTCGCCCTGAGCCGGGACATTGGCAGCGGTGCAATTCGTGAGGGTTACGCCGGTGCAAGTATTGGTCGGAGCCAGGGAGCAGGTGAGGGTATTAGCCGGAAGATCAGGGTCAGTTGCGGTCAGTGCGCACGAAGTTGAAGTATCTTCGTTTGCGCTGGCCGGGCAATTGACGATGACGACCGGTGCTACATTCACCTCGTTGATGGT
The DNA here is from genome assembly GCA_041651155.1 of Patescibacteria group bacterium. NCBI lineage: Bacteria > Patescibacteria group bacterium. Next base: position 3,309 of record JBAZJU010000001.1, read on the forward strand.
GATGCTGTCCTGATTTGTTGCGCTGAGATTCGGGCTACCGTTATCAGTCACAGTGATTGCGACGATACAGGCGCTCGGACCAGCATTTTCGCCCTGAGCCGGGACAAGAGCAGTGGTACAACCGGTTAAGGTCACTCCAGTGCAAGTGTTGGCCGGTGCCAGGGAACAAGTCAGGATATTGGCCGGAAGATCAGGGTCAGTTGTGGTTAGTGCGCACGAAGTTGAAGTGTCTTCGTTTGCGCTGGCCGGGCAATTGACTGTGATAGCCGGTGCTACGTTCACCTCGTTGATGGTGATGGTTTGAGAGGCAGATGTAGCTATGGCTGGAGAACCGTTGTCGGTTACAGCCACAACCACTGTGCAAGAGCCAGGTCCAGCAGCTTCGCCCTGAGCCGGTACGTTTGCGGCAGTGCAATCGGTTAAGGTCACACCCGTGCAAGTCGTTAACGGCGAGACAGTGCAAGCTAAAGTTTGTACTGGTTGGTCTATATCAGAGACCATCATAGCACAATCAGTCGCGGTATCTTCGTTTGTGTTGTTTGGACAGGTGAACATAATAGAAGGTGCAGTGTTCACCTCGTTGATGGTGATAGTACTCGCAGCCGTGCTACTTAAATTCGGAGTACCATTGTCTGTCACGGTTACTGCTAATACGCAAGAACCGGGACCGGCAGCTTCGCCCTGAGCAGGAACATTGGCCGAGGTGCAATCGGTTAAGGTCACACCCGTGCAAGTGTTAGCTGGAGCCAAGGAGCAGGTTAGGTTTTGCGTCGGAAGATCAGAATCATTTGCGGTCAGTGCACAAGAAGTTGAAACATTCTCGTTAATACTGGGCGGGCAATTGACACTGATAGTTGGAGTCGCATTTACTTCAGTAATGTTGATGCTGGCCTGATTGGTAGTACTAAGCTGGGGCGTACCGCTATCTGTCACCATGACGGCAACGATGCAGGAAGCCGGAGCAGCTTCACCCTGAGCCAGAACGCTGGCCGAGATGCAACCGTTTAAGGCCACACCCGTGCAAGTGTTAGTCGGCGCCAGAGAGCAGGTCAGGTTTTGGAAAGGTAAATCAGTGTCAGAAGCCATCAGCGTGCAATTGGTTGCTGTGTTTTCGTTTACGCTGGCTGGGCAACTGATCATGATTGCCGGCGCAGTATTCACCTCGTTAATGGTGATGGTATGCGCTGCCGTGCTGTTTAAATTCGGAGTGCCATTGTCTGTTACAGTTACGGCAAGAACGCAAGAGCTGGGACCAGCCGCCTCTCCCTGTGCGGGAATATTGGCTGATGTGCAACCGTTGCTTCCGGTTAAAGTCACGCCCGTACAGGTGTTAGAGCCTGCAAGTGTGCAGGTCAGCTGCTGTGTTGGTATGTCTGGATCAGACACAGTCAGCGGGCAAGTAGTCGCAGTATCCTCACCGATATTGGCAGGACAAGTGGCCGAGATAGTCGGTGCGATGTTGACCTCATTGATGATGATTGTACGCGAAGCCGTGCTGCTTAAGTTCGGCGTGCCATTGTCTGTCACTATGACGGCAATGACACAGGAAGTCGGAGCAGCTTCGCCCTGGGCCGGGACATTGGCAGAGGTGCAACCGGAAAGGGTCACGCCTGTGCAAGTGTTGGTCGGCGCTAAGGAGCAGGTTAAGTTCTGAATCGGAAGATCCGTATCCTGTACTGCCAGCTGACAAGAAGACGCGGTGTCTTCGTTTACACTGGCCGGGCAGTTGACGGAAATCGTCGGGGCCACGTTGACCTCGTTGATCGTGATTGAGCGTTGAGCGGTGTTGGACAAATTCGGCGAACCGCCATCTGTAACCGTGATGGCTACAGTGCAGGAGCCGGGACCGGCTGTTTCGCCCTGGGCCGGGACATTGGCAGAAGTGCAATCCGTGAGGGTCACACCTGTGCAAGTGTTGGCCGGAGCGACAGCGCAGTTTAAAGTTTGAGCCGGCACATCCGCATCAGAGACCGAGATAGCACAAGGAGAAGACAAAGCATCTTCATTAATGCTAGTCGGGCAAGAGAGCGAAATGTTCGGAGATGAGTTGGTCGTGCCAACTTCATTGATCGTGATGGTGTCCTGGTTAGTCGCAGTTCCCGGAGTTGGGATGAAACCGTCGCTTACCGTTACAGCGACTACGCAAGACCCGGGACCAGCAGCCTCTCCCTGAGCGGGAATGTTTGCAGTGACGCAACCTGTTAAGGTTACGCCCGTGCAAGTACCCGCAGCGACAGTGCAGGTTAAAGTTTGAGCCGGCACGTCAGAGTCTGCCACCGAGACAGCGCACGAAGTTGCGGCGTCTTCATTGACATCGGCTGGGCAGTTGACTGTTATGCTCGGCGCATGATTCGTGATCCCACTGTGATTAATGGTCATCGTGTCTTGAGCCGTATTGCTCAATTGCGGTGTTCCATCGTCACTGGCAGTAATTGCCACTATGCAAGACGCGGGCGCTGAAGTTCCCTGCGCCGGAATGTTGGCCGAACCGCAATTATTAGTTCCGGTTAGGGTCACTCCTGTGCAAGTTGTCAGCGCAAAGGAGACTGAACAAACCGTTTGGTCTCCATCAGGGTCACTGGCCGAAATTGCGCACGTTGTTGACTGGTTGTCATCAACGCTTGCCGGACAGTTGACCGTGATTGTCGGCGGGTGATTCTGTACCGCGCACTGATTTGTCGGGTCATCCGGGCAAGGATCACATAAGTCTCCGTACGAATCATTATCCTGATTGGCCTGGTCTTGATTGTCAATAAACGGACAGTTATCCTGTCCATCAGGGATGCCATCGCCATCAGTATCCGTGATTTGCGGCGGCGTTACAGCAGTTGCCGTGTTGTTTTGTGTCTTTCTATTATCCTGTCCGCAGCCAGCCAGACTGATCATGAGAATGACCAGTACCAAGGCGGCTGTGAGGAAGGTATTTCCGATCTTCGTTTCTTTCATGCTAATTGCTCCTTTGTTCTCATCTGACGGCTTAAAAAGCCGCGCTTTTTTTGCCCGCCATCCGGCAGGTTTACGTTGAAATTTTGATAAGACTACGCATGTTCCTCTTTCCGGCCAGTCTTCCTTATCATCCCAAACAGGTTTCTTTAGTGAAAAAGTTACAGAACCCTTTAAATCATCAGGATTTTTAGGAAGAGCAAGCGCATAAGGGCCATGTTCGCCTTCTTCAAAGACCCTTTGGACAATCGCATTGATTGCATCCAAATTGGACCTCCTAGATTGTGTAGTTTTTTGTAGTATTTTGTTGTCAATGTGCTTTTGCCATTTATATTAAAAGTAGCCTTGATTAAGCTACTAAAAGAAGCCAATTTACCCGTTAACTTCTTTTAAAAGCTTAATTTATTTAAGAACAGCCATTTTAAGGCTAAAATTAGTTTAATAGGGAATTTTAGCATAAATTTAGGATTTTGTCAAGGGTTTTTTGAAATACGAATTTTTAAACCTAAATTAACAAGATTTTTTGGTATTATTCAGTAAATTTGATCATTGAGTTAGAATATTATCAGGTAGATTAATTTGCAAGCTAAAGTGTATTTGTTGAGATTTGTTTATTAAGGTTTTTTATAAAAGAAAAGAACCGGATCTATGATAAGAGCCGGTTCTTAATGTGTAAATTTTATTTCAAGGATCAGATCCCCAATCCTGGCGTGGCCGCGATGATGACTCCTGGCGCCCAGAAGACCAATAGGCCTACAGTTGTCGCTATTCCGGCTACTATGCCTAGGCATTTACCCAGTTCTGCCCAGTGGGTTATTTTAATTTCCACGTTCGTCGTGGAAAATGTTGTTTTGCCAGTCTTTCTGTCTATGATGCAGATATTTTGGGCGATTATCTGATCGTTAATTTTGATCACACCCCATACATAGACAGTCGTGGTTTCGTTTTCCATGAAAAAGAGGCCAGACTCTTCAATGTATTTGTACTGCATTTGCTGAATAGGGAGGCCTTCTGGTGTTTTGGTTGGAAGGTTAACATTGGCTGATGAAACCTGGTTCGTTATCATTTGCCTGGTAATAGTCTCCCAGGCTTTTGAACCAGGCAGCTGATATACGACGGTGTAGCCTGTGTTTTCTTTTTTTGGCTTTGCCTTTGTTTCCGCGGGAAAGCCCTTGCCCCGATAACTGGCGTAGACGATCTCCGCATCGGTTTGACCGCATTTATTTTGGCAGATTTCCAGGATATTGCCTTTTGTCCAGGAAAGAACCGGCTGGGGTGTTACATAATAGGTAACATTATCAGTTGCCGGAGCTTCAGAGCTATTGACATCAGGCCCGGGATAATTGGCGAAAGCAGTGTTCGCCCAGATAAAAACACAGGCCATGACCAATGAAAGATTTTTTTTCATTTTTTTCTCCTTTGTTTCCGAGTTTTGTATACGTCCTCCTTGTAGCGGACGAAGCTCGAATTTACAATGTCCTGCGTTTGAACCGGAGCCGGCGGACTTTCTGCAATGCTTATAGGCGCTGGTTCGGGTTCGCGGTGTGCCGGTGGTTGAAAATCGTCTGTTCTGCAGTTACCTACGCAGGTACTGGTAACATAGAAGTTGACAGGCACGGTATTTTGAATACTGTTGTTTGCTGTCTGTGGCGGAAGCGGATCTTTCCGAGGCGGCTGCCATTTCGTGACTACGTGGCCTGGTTTTTTCCCGCACGGGTAGCAGACTTGTTTCATCTGTTTGCAGTACTCTGCCATGACCTGCTGATATCTTGCCTGTTCTTCGGGAGACAATGTCACCCAAATTTTGGCAAGTTCTGCGCCGCTATAGCTTTTTTCCGTTTGTGGCACAGGAGCGGACTGTGTGGCAGGAGCAGTTGCCGGCGGAGTAATCCCTACAAATTTTTGGCGTTCCTCAACAGACATGTTGTTAAGCAAGTCCATTGCCTTATTTTGGATTTGTTCTGGCGTGGCATTGCTTTTTGACAGTTTTGTTTGGTCGTAAAAATGGGATAAGACCCAAATGAGGCAGATGACGATAGCAACTGCTATTGTACCTGCAATGATCAAGTTTCTGTCGGATTCAAAAAAATCCTTATAATTTTTCATTTTCTACCTCCTCCCATGTTTAGCATGGGTTTTTTGTTTGTGACTTGAAATAAAATTTTCAAAGGGCTTTTGCCTTTTATACTTAAAAGTAGCTCGTACTTATTTTTTTAAGCTACTGAAAAGAATTAATGCGAATCTGCCTGCCTTCGCTAAAGCTATGGCAAGGCAGGCGAATGAATGCTAATTTACGAATGACAAATTTGTTTATTCATTCATTCTTTTCAAGAGCCTAATTTTGGCAGTATTTAGTTTAATAGGTTATGTTAGCATATTTGTCAAGATTTGTCAAGATTTGTCGAAAGTTTGAAAGATTTGTGAAAACTAGTTATTGCTCACGAATTTATGTATGTAGGTATTTTTAAAGGGGTTAGTTTGGGTTTATTTGTAAGGTTTTCTAAGGATAGTTGGGGTTAGGTTAGATTAAATAAGGGTTTTAGTCAAGATAATAAATTCCGAATTCTGAAATCTGACCTTCGTCAGCTGAAGCTCCGCAACGCGGAGCGAAGGCTGAGATCTGAAATTTGATCTAAAATTTTAAAAACAAAAAGTACTCTCAAAAATTGAGGTACTTAATGTAATCTTAATTAAAGGTTGTTAAGTTGTAGAGTTGTTAAGTTGTAAAGTCGTAAAGTTGTAGAGTTGTTGAGTCGTAGAGTCGTTTGGTTGTAGAGTTGTTAAGTTGTAAAGTCGTCTGGTTGTAAAGTTGTTGTGTTGTTCAGTTATTAAACCTTAATGACAACCGGCAGAATCATTGGCCTGCGTTTGGTTTGCTGGTAAAGGTATTGGCCTATGTCATCGCGGATTTTATTTTTCAGATAGTCGTCAAAGGCCGGGGATTTGGTATCATGATCTTCACAGATTTTTTTAACCTTCATGCGGGTTGATTCAATCAGCTTTTTATTTTCTTTCATGTAGACAAAGCCGCGTGAAATAATATCCGGGTTGCCGATTAAACGGCCGGTTTTTCTTTCAATAGTGGCAATGACCACGAGCATCCCATCAGCTGACATGACGCGGCGGTCGCGCAAAACAATATTGGAAACATCACCCACGCCCAGTCCGTCCACCATGACATAATCAGCCGGCACAAATTCTTTGGTCAGATGGCCGCCTTTTTTGGTAAATTCCATGACCTGGCCATCATCAGCAATAAAAATATTTTCTTTAGGTATGCCTAAGCTTTCCGCGATTTCGCCATTGATTCTTAACATATAATGGTTAGCTTCTATCGGGATATAATATTGCGGCAAAAGCAAACGGATTAATAATTTTAAATCTTCCTTTTTGGCATGGCCGCCCGCATGGACATCCATCAGTTTGTAGTGAATAACTTTGCCGCCTTTGCGATACAAGGTATCTTTTAAACTTTGAATCGTGCGTTCATTGCCAGGAATAACTGAGGAAGAAAAAATAATCGTATCGCCTTCTTTAACATGCAGGTATTTATGTTCGTCTTCGGCAAAGCGCACTAAAAATGCATTTTGTTCACCCTGGGCGCCTGAACCAATGATGACAATTTTATCATCGGGAAATTTATTCTCATGATAATTTTCAGCTTCAATTAAGGTGCCGGGTTTTATTTTCAGATAACCAAGCTTGTGCGCAATCTCCACGTTTGTTTTCATGCTGCGGCCTTCAATCATTACTTTACGATTGAATTTTTCCGCCATGCTAATCACTTGTTGGACGCGGTTTAAAAGCGAAGCAAAAGTGCCGACAATCAGACGTCCTTTGGCGTTTTCAAAAATTCTTTCCAATTCATCGCTGACTTTTGTTTCAGAAATCTGATAGCCTTCTTCTTCAGCATTGGTTGAATCAGCCATTAAAGCCAAAACCCCCTGGCCGCCGATTTGGGCGATTTTATTTAAATCCGCCGGCTTATCATTGATTGGGCTGTGATCGATTTTAAAATCGCCGGTGTGAATGACTGTGCCAACCGGAGTTTTTACTACCACCCCAAAACTGTCAGGCACATTGTGATTGACGCGGAAAAAATCAACATTGAAAGAGCCCAGCTTTAAATGGCTGGTTTCATCAATAAGATAAAATCGCAGTTTGGGCGCGCTTCTGTATTCTTCTTGTCTTTTTTGGATAATACCGGCTGAAAGTTTGGCAGTGTATATAATAGGATTGCCAATTTTTGGCATGATATGAGGAATCGCGCCAATGTGATCATAATGGCTGTGGGTGATAATTACACCCCTGATGTTTTTTTCTTTGCCTTTGAGGTAAGAAATATTAGGGATAATGTAATCTATGCCTGGCATGTCTTCTTCTGGAAACTGCAAGCCCATGTCAATGATAATAATGTCATTGCCGTATTCCATTAAAGTCATGTTGCGGCCGACTTCCTCAAGCCCGCCCAAGACAATAATTCTTAGTTTTTGTTCTTTTGAAACATTAGTCCCTGCCAGGGGCTGTTTCATTCTTTTGTAAACCATAAGTTTTAAAAATCAAATGACTCGTCTCGGCTTTGTGTTTATTTAGTTAGTTTAAGTTTATTTAATCCGAGCCGAAGCAGGACAAAATCCAAAAAACAAAATAAATGATGATTTAAAAATTTTGAATTTTAGATTTTGAATTTTTTATTAGAGTTTTTTATTATTGAGAGAATGTTTTTTTAGTTTTGAGATACCAATTTTCAATATTGATAAAGCGATCTGCCGGTACAGAGATATTTTGAGCGCCAACCCCTTTGATTTTTTTGGTTAGAGGATAAATATAAGTTGGCTGAAAAAGAAAAACAGCAGGCAAGTCACCAATTAAAATATTTTGAAATTCCTGATATTTTTGAGCTCTAACCTTGGGATCGCTATTTAAACGGGCTTCTTCTAAGAGTACATCTGCCTGGCGATTGGCATAGTTAGCCAGATTTACACCGGCAGTATCTTTTTGTGAAGAGTGCCAGAAAGGAAATAAGTCTGGATCCGAACCCACAATTTCACCATAAAGCAATGCCTGATAATTGCGCGGTTTTATAATGTCATCTTCAATTTTATCCCTGGGAATGGTTTGAATTTCAACATTGACGCCGATGCTGGTCCAGAATTCTTTGAGCAAATTGGCGATTTTGATATTATCAGTCTGTTCAATTGTGGTTAAAGTAATTTTAAGTTCCTGATCTTTCTTTTTAAAAATTTCACCGGCTAAAGTCCAGCCATCACTGACAAGCAGTTCAATAGCTTTTTGCGGATTGTAACCGTATTTTGTGATATCCGCATTATAGCCTAAAAAGCCTGGCAAAATCGGGCCATCAAGAACCTGGCCCTGACCCTGTAAAACATCATCAATTATTTTATTTTTATCAATCGCATAGCTTAAAGCTTCTTTGATTTTTTTGTCCTCCAGGAGAGTGTTATTTTTTTTATTAAAGAAGACAGCAGTATATTGCGAAAGTTTTAGATCTAATAAATTTATATCCCGCTTGTTGCTGAACTTATTATAATATTCTTTAGGCAGATAGCTTAAATTATCAATTTCTTTGTTGGTTAAAGCAGTTATTGCATTCTCGTAATCGGGATAGAATTTTAAAAGTATTTTATTGATATAAGGAACTTTGCCATAGTAGTCTTTATTTTTTTCCAAAGTGTATATTTTAATCATGCCGGTTTTTTCTTTGACCAGAGATTTAAATTTGTAAGGCCCGGAACCAATTGGCTTTTGGTTTAAGACAGCCAGTTTTGCATTAATGGGAGGAATGTCATACCAAAGATGTTGGGGAATAATTCCCACAGTTAAAAGGTTTAAAAAAGCAGCATAGGGCTCTTGTAAAGTAAATTTTACTGTATAATCATCAATTTTTTCCGCGTTTGAGCCTGCGAAACTGCGATAAAGCGGGCTTTTAAAATCAGGATTTAAGATGCTGTTAAAAGTGAAAACAACATCACTGGCAGTCAGGTTTTCACCATCGTGCCACTTGACATTTTTTTTCAAATAGAAAGTGTAAATTTTTTGATCTGAAGATATTTCATATTTTTCAGCCAAGTCCGGGACAAGTTCCAGATTTTCATTATACTTTAAAAGGCCGGAAAAGATTAAACGGGTCAGGTCTAAATCCGCATCAGTATTGCTTTGCGCCAAAATAGGATTTAGGTACAAAGGCGAGCCGATAAGGCCTTCTGTAAATTCTCCGCCATCTTTGGGCACGGTTTTTAATTTAGTATAAAAATTAAAATAAAATAGAACTATTAAACATATGATCACTAGCCCCCCCAATATTTTTATAAGTAAAGATTCCTGGGCTGATAAAGTCTGAGGCAGTCTTTTAAATTGGCGCCAGGAAGGCAGTCTTTGCTTGCTTAATTTGGCAATTATTTTTTGGTCAAGATTCTTTTGTTTGGCAATTTTCTGATGCTGGCTGAATTTTTCCAATTGTAAAAAAATAAAACCTTTTAAGTTTTTGCTCAAATTTAAAAAAAATGATTTGATTTTAGAAGTCACAGAGGTTGTTTAAATAAAATAGGTTAGAGGGCTTAATATAAGAGGTTTATTAAGGCTGTAGCCAGAAAGAGGGCCGCCAAAATAATCGTGAGTATATGGAGAGATTTTTCCAGGCCTCGTTTTGTCCTATAAATATTGCCTTGGCCGCCAAAAGCAGAAGATAAGCCAGTGCCTCTTTGCTGCAATAAAATGGCAATAACAAGCAGAATAGAGATGATAATTTGGATAATATTTAAAAGCATAGATTAAAAACAATAAATAAGTAAAAGCAATGTCTTAATTAAGATAGCAAAATTACAGATTGTTGTCAATGTTTGGGAGAGTAATTGGGAAATATGCTATAATATAAGTATAAACATAAATTATTTAAAAAGCAATGGCTCAAACCGAAACTTCAGAAAACAAACCTAAAAAATGGCACCAAAAATGGTGGGGTATTTTTTTCCTATTTGGCCTGGCAATAATGATCCTTTATGTCGCTGCTTTTGTTTTTCAATTTATATCGCTTGTTGACGCCCAAAACCAGCTGGCCAATAAATATGCGACTGCGCTGCCAAGCCAGGCAATTGATCTTAAAGATATCATAGAGACGCCATACAGCGTTTATAGCGGCCCGCTGGATGCGGGAATTGTAATTGTAGAATTTTCTGATTTCCAATGCCCATATTGCAAAGAAGCTTACCCGATAATTAAAAGCATAAGACAAGAGTATGCTGCTTCGGTAAAAATTATTTATCGTGATTTTCCCAATTTAGCTATTCATCCGAATGCTCTTAATGCTGCTTTAGCCGGCAAATGCGCGAATGAACAAAATAATTTTTGGCCTTATCACGATTTACTTTTTGAGAATCAATCTGATTTGTCTTTGGAAAATTTAAAATCTTTGGCAGTAAATGCAGGTTTAGATCAGGTTCAATTTAACCAATGCCTGGATAGCCAAAAGTATTTAGCCGAGATCCAAAATGATTTGCAGGCTGCCCAAACGCTTGAGCTCGCAGGCACGCCGGCTTTTTTTATAAATGGAAGCAAAGTTGAAGGTGTCATTCCTTATGACAGTTTTAAATCTATAATAGAACAGATAAAACAACAAGAATTATCTAATAAATAATTATTATTATGATTGAAATTCGCGTACATGGACGCGGCGGCCAAGGCAATGTAACTTTAGCTTTTTTAATTGCCATGGCAGCCTTCTATGATGGAAAGCATTCACAATCTTTTCCGGTTTTTGGCGTGGAAAGAAAAGGTTCTCCTGTTGCAGCTTTTGCCAAGCTTGATGACAAATTTATCAGAAGCAGGCAGCAAATTTACGAGCCAGATTACATTATTATTCTAGACCCAAGTTTAGTTAAGATCTCTGATGTTTTAACTGGCGCGAAAAAAAATACAGTTGTCATAATAAATTCCGATAAAGAGCCGGCCAAAGTCTGCCCTGGTTATACTGGCAAGGTTTATTGCGTGCCGGTTTTAAAAATTGCGCTTAAAGAAATCGGCAAACCCATAATTAACACAGCCATGTTGGGCGCATTTGCCAAAATCTCGGGTTTGATTAAAATAGAATCAGCCAAAAAAGCTATCATAGAAAATTTGGGAGAAAAATACGGACAAGATATTCTGGCCAAGAATAATAAAGCACTAGTCGCGGCTTTTAATTGGGTGATGAAAGAAAACTTATGAAGAAATTTAAAAATATATTAACTGCCAAGCCTGGCATAACTATTAATTTCTAATTTTTAATTATTAATTTTTAGTAAATAAACTAATGAAGTAATTTTTAAACATTTAGTCCGACTTTGGAGAGGTTTTTAGGGTAAAGGAATCTTTCTAAATCTAGCGTAGCCGAGACGAGTCATTAAAACATTTTTTAAAAATTATAAATTAGTAATTAATAATTAGCAGCCAATATTTTATTATGAATAAGCAATTAAAAAATATACTAACCGCAAAACCTGGCACGACCACGGAATATCTGACCGGCACTTGGCGAACATATATGCCCGTAGTTGATCATGAGATTTGTATTGGCTGTGATACTTGCAATAAAGTTTGCCCAGAAGGTGTTTGTTTTTCTACTGGCTTGAAAAATAGCAATGGCCGAATTTTTTATGATCGCGATTTAGATTATTGCAAAGGTTGCGGTTTGTGCGCCAAAGAATGTCCTGTCAGTGCGATAAAAATGGTGGATGATTATAAATAGAATTCTGAATTATGAGATATGAATTATGAAATATGGTGTGGGCCTGGCCTTGGCCAAGACAGGCGAAAATGCATATTTAAGCATTAAAGCGGACTTTAGTCCGCGTAAATTTCGGGGACTAAAGTCCCCTGTAAGATAGACAATGGGCGTTTTCGCCCGAGATTAAAATAGAATTATGGAAATAGAAGTAGATTACAATCCATCGCCGAGTAAAATGTTTTTTATTTCGGTTGAATTAAATAAAAAGGAAGCTATATCTTTTGATTATACGTTCAAGGGGCATAGAGTTTTAAAGCAAATTCTGGTTGAGAAGAAAAAGATGCCAAAGGAAATTAAATTTACTAGCGAATGGGATGCTTTGATAATTATTAATAAAAAATTAATTAAGAAATATCATATCAGGTGGGTTGACTTGGATAAAAAAGATTGGGTTAATGATGATATTTGGAAAGCACATAACCCAAAACCAATTTCTGAAGGATTGAAAGATAAATTATTACATTATTCGCAATTAATTTCAGATAATTATAAACATTTGGACAAATTCCAAAAGGATTTAACTGATTTTGAGAATTTACTAGCTGAAGAAATTGCTAAATATTTAAAATATGAGGAACAATAATAAACAAATCCTAGAGGGTTCGCATGCGGTCGCGGAAATTATACGCAGGTTAAAGCCGGCTGTGGTTTCAGCGTACCCGATTACACCTCAGACCCATATTGTGGAAGATTTGGCCAAAATGAAAGCAGAAGGTCAGGCTGATTTTGAATATATTAATACTGAATCAGAATTTGCTGCTGCTTCAGTTGTTTTGGGCGCAAGCGCGACTGGCGTAAGAACTTATACTGCTACTTCTTCTCAAGGACTTTTATTAATGACAGAAGTTTTATTTAATATTGCTGGTTTAAGATTGCCAGTAGTTATAACATGCGCCAACCGCGCTGTTTCGTCGCCCATTAATATCTGGAATGATCAGCAGGATTCTGTCACAATTCGCGATGCTGGCTGGATCCAATTATATGCAGAAACAAACCAGGAAGCAGTTGATTTGCATATTCTAGGATTTAAATTGGCGGAAAGTTTAATGCTGCCAGTGATGGTTAATATGGATGGTTTTGCTTTAACCCATACATATGAACCAGTAGAAATCGCTGAAGAAAGTTTAATCAAAAAATATTTACCTGTTTATGTTCCACCTAAAGACACTATTTTAGACGTGAATAATCCGCGTTCCTTGGGTACCTTTGCTACGCCAGGAAGATATATGGAAATTCGGCAGGAACTTTTTGAGGATGTAGCGGCGGCCAAAAAAGAAATTGTAAAATTAAATTCTGAATTTAAAAAAGTTTTTGGCCGAGGATTGGGCGACAATGGCTTGGTTGAACAATATAAAACTAAAGATGCGGACATAATTTTAGTGGCCATGGGTTCTGTCTGCGGCACAATTAAAGAAGCAATTGATGAATTAAGGGATAAAGGCAATAGAGTTGGTTTATTAAAAATAATTTCTTTCCGGCCATTTCCAGATGATGAAATCGCTACAATTTTAAGTAAAGCAAAATATATTGGGGTAATTGATAAATCTATTTCTATTGGCACAGAAGGAGTTTTGGCTTCTGATATTAAACGCGCTTGTTATAACAAAACAAAAGCAGAAATTAAGTCATTTGTGGTCGGGTTGGGCGGACGCGATGTGACCGAGTCTATGATTAGCGATATTGTGGAATTGGCAAAGGATAAATCTAATGAAACACGGTTTGTGGGGAAGTAAGCAGTGTAATTTTTAATTAATAATTTTTAATTTCTATTGAATTTTTAATGATTTAATTTTTAAATTAATTCATTAGAGCATTTAGTCATTGATTAAAAATTAAAAATTAGTAATTAGTCATTAAATGATTGTTAGTCCCGCGAGGCGTGATATAAATATAAAATATGCCAACATATAAAAACCCATTTGAGCATTTACTTAATCCCGGCCACACAGCTTGTCCGGGTTGTGGCCAGCTGATTGCGGCGCGGCACGTGATTAATGCTTGCGGTAAAGATACGATTATTGCTAATGCCACTGGCTGTTTAGAAGTCACAACTTCCAAACACCCGACTTCTTCCTGGAAAGTCCCATGGATTCATTCTTTATTTGAAAACCCATCTGCAGTGGGTACTGGTATTTTAGCTGCCTTAAAACAAAAGGGTTTAGATAAAAAAGTTAAAGTTTTAGTTCAGGGCGGTGATGGTTCAACTTTTGATATTGGGCTGGGTTTAATTTCAGGCATGTGGGAGCGAGGCGATAATATATTATATGTCTGTTATGACACGGAAGTTTATTCCAATACCGGGTATCAGGCCTCGGGAGCAACGCCACACGATGCTTTTACCCGTACGTCCTGGCCAGGGAAAAATTCACAAGGCAATTCATTTTATAAAAAGAATATGTTAGAAATTGCTTTAGCGCACAAATTGCCATATATCGCCTCAACTACAACAGGCTTAATTGAAGATATTAAACGCAAAGTGAAAAAGGCCTGGGAAATTGAAGGCCCAAAGTTTATACATATATTAACGCCGTGTATTCCGGGTTGGGGCATTGAAGATAATATGGCAATTGCATTTGGCAAACTGGCGCAAAAAACAGGATTTTTCCCAGTAGTGGAATTTGTTAATGGCGAATTAGTAAATGCCATGAAAGTGCCGCAGGATACACCCACGGTTGAGGAATATTTAAAAAATCATATTAGATTTAAGCATCTTTTCAAGGATCCAAAAGGCCAAGAAGAAATCGCGGTTTTACAAAAAATTTGCGCTGACAATATTAGAAAATATAATCTGAAGTAAAATTTTGCTTGCTATTATTTAAAACGCAAAAGTATTATAATAAGTATAGCTAATAAATCTAATTAATAACCTTCATTTTTATGAAAATGAGCGTTTTGGGCTGGATTGCCTTTGTTTTGGTCATCGTCGGTGGCCTAAATTGGGGTCTAGTCGGCATCTTTAATTATGATTTAGTGGCTGCTATTTTCGGCAGCATGAGCATGTTATCTCGCATTGTTTACACCTTGGTTGGCTTGGGCGCTATTTACATGATTGGAAGCGCGGCAATGATGAAAAAGTCTTAATTCTAATATTGAGAAACTCCCTTAGGCAAAAAGTTTAGGGGAGTTTTTATTTTCCCCCATTTCCACTCTTTCCCCCTTGACCGGATTATATAGCCATGTTACAATGTCACTAATTAGTGCTTGAAATTGGAAACTGGAAATTGGAAATTAGGGATAGGATAAATATTTAAATTAAATTCAATCAATCCCCAATTTCAAATTTCTAATTGCTAATTTCCTCTTATGGTCAAAAAAGACAAGATCATTATCAAAGGTGCCAGAGTTCATAATCTGAAGAATTTAAATGTTGAAATTCCGAAAAATAAATTCGTGGTCATTACCGGCCTTTCTGGTTCTGGCAAATCATCTTTGGCCTTTGATACTATTTTTGCCGAGGGGCAGAGACAATATGTGGAAAGCTTGTCTTCTTATGCGCGGCAATTTATTGGCGTAATGGATAAGCCTGATGTTGATCAGATTGAAGGTTTGTCACCTGTAATTGCGATTGATCAAAAATCAACTTCAAATAACCCTCGTTCAACCGTGGGCACGATTACGGAGATCTATGATTATCTCCGTCTTTTATTTGCCAGAGTCGGACATTTGCATTGTCCGATTTGCGGCCAGGAAATCCAGAAATTGGGCATTAGGCAGATTGTGGAAAAAATTTCTACTTTGCCAGCGCAAACCCGATTAGCTGTCTTAGCGCCAATTGTCATTGGCCAAAAAGGCAAGCTGGATCATTTGATTAGGAAGATGAAAAAGGCCAATTTTTATCAGTTGCGCTTGGATGGCAAAATTTATGGCATGAATGAAATTGAAAAGCTTTTAATTGATGAAGAAGCTGAACATAATTTAGATGTTTTGATTGATTATATGTTTGTGGAGAAAATTAATCCAGAAAAAATGGCGCAAAGCCCTTTGTACCAAGCAGTGAAAAAGGCTTTGGATTTATCAAATGGCATGGTAAAAATTCTACGCAAAGACAGCAATACTGACTTAACTTTTTCCCAAAATTTGCATTGTGCTAAATGCGATTTGAATTTGCCGGAAATTGAATTGCGCAGTTTTTCTTTTAATTCTCCTTTTGGCGCTTGTCCAAAATGCACTGGCTTGGGCGTGAATTTGGAAATTGATCCGCAACTTGTTGTTTTTAATCCGCGCCTGACAATTGAACAGGGAGCAATAAAAGTTTGGACTCGTTTAACTGCGAATCAGCCGCACCAGCACAAGATCCTGGAAGCGGTTGCTAAGGTGCACGGCGTGCCATTAAATAAAGCAGTGGAAAAAATGGACAAAGAAGATTTACATCTTATTTTATATGGCACTGGCAATGAAGAATATGAGATTAATGGCAAAAAATATACTTTTGAAGGCATTATCCCGTTTTTAGAAAAAAAATACCGCGAATCAGATTCTGATTACATCCAAAAAGAAATTGAGGATTATATGCGGGAAATTATTTGTCCCGAATGCCATGGCAAAAGATTAAAGCCAGAAAGTTTGGCTGTAACTGTTTTGGATAAAAATATCGCTGACCTTGTTAATTTTAATTTACAAAAATTATCAGATTTTTTTATTGCCATGGAAAAAGATTCCAAGCAAGCAAAAGGCCGATTTGCACTTTCAGAAAATGAATATAAAATTGCCCGGCAGTTAATAGTAGAAATAAAACGCCGTTTAGAATATTTAATTAATGTCTCTTTAGATTATTTAACTTTGGATCGCAGTGCCACAACCTTGGCAGGCGGTGAAGCCCAAAGAATTCGTCTGGCCAAGCAGATTTCCTCATCTTTGACTGAAATAATTTATGTTTTGGACGAGCCTTCAATTGGTTTGCATCAGCGCGATAATAATAGGTTGATTGAGACACTGAAAAAATTGCGTGATATGGGCAATACTGTCTTAGTGGTAGAACATGATCAGGCAATCATGGAAGCCGCTGATGTGGTGATTGATATTGGTCCTGGTGCTGGTGAATATGGCGGACAATTAGTTGATATTGGCCCGATTGAAAAAATTAAAAAGAACAAAGAATCTTTAACCGGCTTATATTTATCAGGCAAATACAAAATTGAAGCACGCAAGATTTATCGCAAGGGCAATAATAAATTTTTAACAGTTAAGGGCGCAACGGCCAATAATTTAAAAAATCTGGACGTAAAATTTCCTTTGGGTAAGTTTATCGCAGTCACCGGTGTGTCTGGCTCCGGCAAATCAACTTTAGTCTCTGACATTTTATCAAGAGCCTTGGCCAAGCATTTTTATCGCGCCAAAGAACAGCCAGTTGAACACAAAGAAATTATGGGCATAGGCAATTTAGATAAAGTTATTACTGTTGACCAGTCGCCAATCGGCAGAACGCCTCGTTCCAATCCCGCGACTTATACTGGTGTTTTTACCTATATTCGCGATTTATTTACGCAAACTCCAGAAGCGAAGATGCGCGGTTTTGATGCTGGCAAATTCAGTTTTAATGTTGTGGGCGGACGCTGTGAAACCTGCGCCGGTGAAGGCTTGGTTAAAATTGAAATGCAATTTTTGCCTGATGTTTATGTGGAATGTGAAGAATGCCATGGCACGCGCTATGTTAAAGAAGCTTTGGAGATTCATTATAAAGGAAAAAATATCGCTAATATTTTAGACATGCCGATTGATGAAGCGAAAAGATTTTTTTCAGATATACCAATCATTGCTGAAAAGCTAATGATTTTATATGATGTTGGTCTGGGGTATTTAAAGCTTGGCCAGCCAGCCACAACTTTATCAGGCGGCGAAGCGCAACGAGTTAAATTGGCAACTGAACTTTCGCGCCGGGCTACTGGTAAAACTTTATATATTTTAGATGAACCCACAACTGGTTTGCATTTTGATGATATTAATCGGCTCTTGGGAGTTTTACAAAAATTAGTTGATAAAGGCAACACTGTTTTGGTGATTGAACATAATTTGGATGTAATTAAATCAGCTGACTGGGTAATTGATATGGGGCCTGAAGGCGGGGACAAAGGCGGTAAAATTATTGCTCAAGGCACGCCCAAAGATATTACCAAAGTAAAATCAAGTTATACAGGACAATATTTGAAAAAATTAGTGAGATAAAATATGCCCGCATTGTCATTCTCGAGCGAAGCGAAGAATCTGTTAATTAGTGGTAACAGATCCTTCATTTCATTCAGGATGACAATGCGGGCGTATTTTATTACTTCACCCCCTGTTCCCACAATAAATCAAAAATTGTTTTCATAGAATTGTATAAGGCTTTTGATTCAATGACCACAATGAATATATGTTCTTCTAAAGAAGTCAAAGCAACTTTATTTTCATAAATTGATATATCCATATCTACTGTTAAGCCTTTAGGTAAAAATTTGATTTGTTGTTTGGTGCCTTTTAACCTTTTAGCAAAATCGCGGTCTATTTCAGTATTGGAAAGCAAATGTTTGCCGACCAAAGGTACAGATTTGGCTAATTTATCCGTTATCCAAGCCTCTACTTCTTCTGGCAAATGTTCAGCAATTCGCCCAGTTGCCGTAATAAAACAAGCTTCTTTAACATTTTCAATATAATGGTAAACACTGGCCACGCCTTCTTTGCCTTCAAAATAATTGATTTTTGGTTTCCAGGCCGGTTTATTGTAAATAGCTAAAAGGGAAGGAAGTAGGTTTTTTAAATCAACAACTTTATTTCTCAAATCAGACAGAATTTTAGTTGGATCAGCTGCAATATAGCGGCTGATTTTTGTTTCAGGTAATTCTGAAACATAGCCGCGTTTAATCAGGCCTTCTAAAATAATATAAATTATTGACCTTTTGAGCTTGGCTCTTTGGCTAATCTGGCTGACTGTACCGCTGCCCAATTCCATTAAAGATAAATACACCAGGGCTTCTTTTTCAGTAAAGCCAATGTTTTGGAGTAAAGTTGATAATTTTTCGTCCATGGGTTTGAATTATGAATTAGGAGATATGAATTATGAAATTTGGTGTGGGCGAAAACGACCATCTTTCGGATCGACACACTTTTGTGTGTTACAGTAACAGACTGAAGTCTGTCATTCCGTCCCTGGCCGTTTTCGCCTTTTTATCTAGGATAGTGTAGTTTCAGTATAGCAAATCCTGCTTAATTTGTCAATATTTTTGATAAAAATAATGATAATTTGGCTAAAATGACTAATTTTAGGTAAAAAAATGGTGTGATGTTATTGACAATATTAAATAAATGCGTTATAATTGGTTATTCAAGCTAGAACCTTGAAAAACTAAAGAAGGAGGAAAGAAAAATGGGTAGATTTGATGATGATCCAGAAGAGGGCATACTTTTATTTACAAGCGTGCTTCTCGTTGGTGACATACTAACGTTATGGTCATTTCTCCAATCTGGGGACGCTCCATTAGTCGCTTTCAAGGACATCCCGTTTGGAATTATAATTCTCATAGGAGTAGGCATTTTGCATTTTCTTGCGATAGGAGGATCAATTTTAGTCATTAGGAAAGAAATAATGGAAGAAAAAACTAAAAAAACTAAAGTACAAGGTGCCAAGGAGGAGAAAAAATGAGAAATTGGTGGAATAGTATGGATAGGATTGATCGAACGAGGATTAAAGCAGCCATTAGTTTCGTTATTCTAATTGGCGGTATAATTCCTGGGACGATTCTTTTTTTTACGTATCTACAAGATACTGGCACAAACCGTATTATCTATGATACAACCGAGCAGGAGGTCATAGAGGATGTAAGTTTTTACGAATGGCTAAAAGATTTTCCAGCTCAAGAAAAGTATTATTGTATAGCAGAAGAAATTATTTTTACTGATACTGTAGCTAATATGGGCTATCAGGCAAAGCTACGCATCCAACCTAAAGATCGAACATTTAGAAAGTTTTTGAAAAAAGAAACGCAAGGCACACATAAGTATTACCTCGAGCTACATAAAAGCGTTTCTAGCTGTGTAAGTGAGATTGGTTTGCGGAGGTATGATGTTAAGGACTACCCTGCAATCACAATCCGCGCAATGTCGATAAGTAACATGAATGAGCTTTGTCCACTTGCCGCCCAGTATGGCTATGAGTGGTCAAGTAATCTGGAAATAGTTCAATGTCATGGCAATTTGCCTTCGGAGGATAATGTACAAAAGAATGACTGCTTGAATTCAGCCAGATTTGCCAATTATCCATAAATTTTAGGGATGAGAAATCATCCCTTTTTCTATTCTATTGACATTATTGATTAGATTTGCTAAAGTATAAAGTCAAGCTATTTGACAGAAAAAAGGAGGAAAAGAAAGTGAAAAAGATTGCGTTTATTCTGATTGCGGTTTTTATTCTGGTGTTGGGTCTTGGAGAAAACGTCTCCTACGGAGCCGAACACAACCCGAGGTATGTGGGCCAATATCAGGTGAGCCTGAATCACAGCTTTTGGAAATTTGGCGACGAGGGGAAAAGTTCCATGTACGCGCATGCTTGCGTTTTTGGCAACGTGAGCGATGACTTTACCTTGATCTTCTCATATCTCGGACCAAGGTTCAGGCTATTCAATCAGCTGGATGCGTATGTTTTAACCGGTATCTACAGCGATTCGGCTGGATCTTCGGTGATAAATTCTCTGTGGTTGGATTATCCTTTTGGCAAAAACGATGTTTTTGCCGAAGTGGATTATTACGTTACTTTGCAGAACCAACCGCACCAGCTATTTGCCACAATGGAAGCTTCACGATTATTCAAGGATGATGTATCTATCGGCGGCGCCATTGAAGCTTTTGGCAATCTGGAAAACGGCCAATTCGGCGAGCTGGCTTATGGCCCATTTGTGCAATTTAAATTTTTGCGTTTTTGGGTCGCCTATGATGGAACGCCTGCTTTGCCAGGAGAAATTGTTTTCCTAAGGACAAGCCTAAAATTCACATTCTAACTATTTACAGCAAAAAATAAAGGCGCCCCACAAAATGGGACGTCTTTTTCTATTGGGAATTTTTTATTTTGCTTTTTTCTCTGAAGTAGATTTTAATCGTTTTTTATAATCGCGGGTGTAATAAAGTTTTGCGCGCCTGACAGCTTTTTGGTCAACCAGTTCAATTTTGTCAACCAGAGGAGAATATAAAGGAAAGATTTTTTCCACGCCAATGCCTTCGCTAATTTTGCGGACAGTAATGGTGGCGCCTTGCTCCTTGCCATGTTTTTTGGCAATGACCAAACCTTCATAAACCTGGATTCTTTCTTTTTCCTCGCCTTTAGCCGTCACATCTTTAATTTTTTGATGAATGCGCACAACCATGCCTGGTTGGACTGCATTTTTATCAATAATTTGTTTTTCAATAATTTTTTTCTTGGGCATAATATTGGATATTAGAAATTAGAAACTAGAAATTAGGGATTGGAAAATATTTTAATTTTTTGTATAACAAATTTTCTATTACCAACCTTCGTTGGCCGTAGCCAACTACGGTTGGCGAGGGCCAATTCCCAATTTCTAAATAAAAATAAATCCGAAAGGATTTGTATTCTTAGTTTACAACAAGAGCCCTGTTCCGTCAAGTCCTTGTCGCTCGCATGCAAATGGTCAGATTTTAGGTAAATTCTTGAGAATTATAGCTGTTGCTTGCTTGGCAGTAATTTTGGTGGTATCAATTACTAAATCATAATGAGATTCATCCGTGTGGTCAATCTTATAATATTTTTTATAGCGTTGTCTATCGTTCGCGATGCGATCTCTGATTGATTTTTTTAATTCGGTTAAAGACTTTGCTTTAGTCTCGTTACGTTTTTTGGAATCTGTTTCATTTTGGAGCTGTTGCCAGATTCTTTTGGCGCCTTCATTTAGATCGCATTTTATATAAATTTTAAAAGATTCAGGCAAAAAATAAAATTGGGTGCGTCCCTCAACAATGACCGTATTAGTTTTCGCAGTTTCTCTGGCTTCTTGGGCTATTTTTTGGTCAACATCAACATCTGTTTCCGGATGGGTCAAGGCATATTGGTTTAATTGTTCTAAATTCAGGCCTTTCTCTCTGGCTAATTCACGCCTGATCGCGCCGACATAAATGCGGTTCGCTTTTAATTTTTCAGCCAAAAGCTGGGCAATTGTGCTTTTGCCGCTGCCAGGAGCGCCTGAGATTGTGATGATTAATTGTTGTTTGGACATATTTATATAAAATTATTTATACCCCACTTTAGTGGGCAGTGGAAATTATTAATTTATTTCCCAATTTAAATTTTTAACTCTACAGATTATTTCATCTATACCATCTTCACCGAATTCTTGAGCTTTCTCATTGTAATTACAGAATTTATAATTCTTTAATTCGCTAATACTTTTAACTAAACCATGTTTAAAAGGATTTCCAATTATATAACCCATAACATTAAAATAAGCTTCTTCATCGGATATATTTTTATTGTGATATGGCTCCCAGATCGAAGAATATTTTTTACCAAACTTATTTAATTCATAAGAAATTCCGCCATTTATTCTCTGGATGATTTCTTTCAATTCTAAGCCCTTAAATAGATAGAAAAGTAAATGGTAGTGATTTGATAAGATGCTATAGGCATCTATTTTAAATTCAAAATTTTTTGAAGTTTCTAATATTTTATCTAAAAGTAATTGTTTAAGATCATCTTCTGAAAAGAAAGATTCCCGATTAAATGTTCTGCACGTGATAAAATAATAATTATGGTCAAGATAAAATCTCATTTTTAATTTGCCTGCTAAAGCAGGGTATAAATTATTTGTTATTTTAATTCTTTAATTATTTTCTGCAGTTTAAGCGGCAATTTTGATTTGAATTCTAGTTTTTTGCCATCCAGATTTTTAAAGCTTAAAATGGTTGAATGCAAAAACGGCCGATCCAAATCTAATCCTTCTTTAACCCATTTTTGTTTGTACAGTTTGTCGCCGACAATCGGATGTTGAATAGCGTTTAAATGGGCGCGGATTTGGTGGGTGCGGCCGGTTAAAATTTCCACTTCCAATAAACTGAAATTTTTGAATTGCTTTATTATTGTGTATTTGGTTAAGGCTTCTTTGCCGCCTTCAGCAATTGATTTAACTGCCATTTTACCTTTGCCTTTGGCGCGTTCAATCGGCAGATTGATTTCACCTTCTGGCCTTGCCATCTGGCCATGGACAAGAGCTGTATAAATTTTTTTGACTTTTCTTTTTTGAAATAAATTTTTAAAATAATCAAAAGCCTTTTGCGTTTTGCAGACAAGAATCAAGCCAGAAACTGCTTTATCCAGACGATGAACAATGCCAGGCCTTAATTTATCATCGCCCACCTTGGCAATTTCCGGATATCTAGCCAAAAGGCCATTGACTAAAGTATCTGGCTCCATTTTTTCAGTCGGATGAACCAAAAGTCCGGCTGGCTTGTCAATTACTAAAATATTGTCATCTTCATATACTATTTTAAATTTTACTTTTTTGTTCGGCTCTAAGCTTTTTATAGCGGTTAATTTTTTGATTTCTTTACTGGGGATATTTATTTGATCGCCTGGCTGTAAAAAATTATGGACAGAGCTTTTTTTATTATTAACTAAAATAGTACCCGCTTTAATTAGTTTTTGGATTTGGGAGCGGGAGATTGGTAATTTGGCGGTGAGAAATTTGTCTAAACGCTGGTTTTTGTCTTTGTCTTTAATTATTATTTTCATATTTAGAAAAATTATTTCTTATTAAATCTAAAGCGCCTTCTTTAGTAGTAATTTCACCATTTAGCTGAGCTTCGCGGACTAAATTTAGCAATCTGCCAATTTTTGGCCCTGGCTTTAATTTAAATTCAGTAATTATATCAAAGCCGTTAATTAAAGGTGCGGGCAAGATTTTTTTTGACTTACTAAGTTCTTTTAATTCTGTTAGGCGATGGTTAAGTGTTTTGAAGCCTTCAAGATTTGGTCCTGTTGGAGTGAGGCAAGAAATATCATCGGCAAAACAAAGCATTAAAAGTTTTTTGCCCATATCGGGAGTAGTAAAAAATAATTTCTCTAATTTGGTAGCTTTCATCGCTCTGGGTTTTTCAGCTTTGCTGATCATATGATTGGTAATAAGCCACTTTAAATTATCATAATCAATTAAGCCGTTATAACTGGCAAAAGTTAAACGGCTGGCGATTTGAACAGCCAGATCAGCACTGGTTTTTTCATGGCTCGGGAAAGTAAATCTTTTTTTGTCATTATTATAGACTTGGGCATTTGGCTTATCAATGTCATGGAATAAGACCGCCACAATAACCTCAAGCGGGGGCTTGTCCTTAAATTGTTTTTTAAATTCAGGCGATTGGAGATTTTTTAAGCATAAAAGTGTGTGTTGCCAGACATCACCTTCGCTGTGAAATTCTTTGGGCTGTTCGCAGCCTTTGAGAGCAAGTATTTCAGGCATTAATTCTTTTATAAGTCCGCTTTGTTCATACAGTTCCAGAGTCCTTACAGGCTGAACGCTTAAAGATTTTAAAAATTCTTTGGCGATTGTTTCAGTCGGCACAATACGTTCTGTTTTATTGGCTTTATTTTTACGCGTCTGATTAATTTTGGGTGCCAAGGCAATAATTGCCTGCCAGGTGCTTTTTTCTATCGTAAAATCAAATCTAGTGGCAAAACGTAAAGCGCGAAGCATCCGAGAATAATCTTCTTTAAAGCGATCTTCTGGTTTTAAAACAGCTTTAATTTCGCCATTGGCCAAATTTTTCATTCCGCCAAAAGGATCGATTATTTTTTTATTTTTTAAATCCAGGGCTAAAGCATTGATGGTTAAATCACGGCGCGATAAATCTTCTTCAATTTTTAAATTAGGATCTGACTGGACTTCAAAATCTTTATAGCCGCCACCCTGGCCTGTTGAAAACTCAGTGCGGGGCAGGGCAATATCAATAGGCTCTTCCAGATTTGAATCTTTGGGTAGAAATTTTAGGACCCCGAAATTACGGCCAACTAAATCAACACTTCCTTTTGTTTCCAAAAATTTTGTCAGGGAATCCAAATCAATTTTATTAACCACAAAATCAAAATCTTTAGCCATTTTCTTAATGCCCAGGGCTGCGTCACGCACCATGCCACCAACCAAATAAATATTAGACTCAGGAAATTTTTTATAAAAATCTTGAAGAAATTTTAAGTCCGGCTCCTTTTCAATTTTTTGGGCAAAGGAAGCTAACATTTTTTCCATATCTGGTAATTTGTTTACTTCTTTTTTTAATTGTGGAGATTTATATTCAAGTTTATTTTGCATTGATTTTAGCCAATAGCCATAAAGCCATTAGGCATTAGTTCTTGGAAAGTTTTTTAAATATTCATTTAGCCAATGGCTTAATCGCTTATTGGCAAGACCTTGGCATTGTTTAAAAATGTTTTCCAATTTTTATCTAATATATATCGGCCTATGCCAGGCTTATGGCTTCCCAAAATTATTCCACCCATTTAATCTTAGAGAAATATTGTTTTTTTCGTTCCTCTTCGTATTTTTCCAGCTGTGGCGCTAATTCTTTTAATTCTGAATCTGAAAGTTTATTCAAATCTTTTAATTTTTTTTGCAAATAAGCTTTTTTATTTTTTTTCGGATCTTCCAAAACTTCAGCCAAAAGTGCATTCAAAAGCAGGCCAATCTTCGGACCAGGTTTGATATTTAATAATTTCATCAGTTCATCGCCTTTAACTTTTAACATTTTAACGGAAATCGGATCTAATTGGACTGCGTGCAAACGTTGTTCTAATTCAATTAGTTTATAAGGTTTGGCTTTGGGTCTGCCCATGCCCAAACGATCACAGATGCGCACTTGAATTGCTTCATTAATGTTATCTGACCCTATTCTGACTAATAATCTTCTGATAGCAGCGTCAGTAATTGTGCCGAGAGAATAAAAAAACATATGATGGCGGACCAGATGGGAAACTTTATCAATTGTTTCATTAGAATATTTTAATCTTTGTAAAATTTTTCGTGTAATTTTTGCGCCCACAATGTCATGATTATAAAATGTGCTGTCAGGGCCTTCGCCTTTTTTTACCTGGGGTTTTGCAATGTCATGGAATAAGGCAGCCAAACGCACATTCAAACTATAATTGCGTTCAGCGGCAAAACCCAAGGCTTTAACACAATGGGTGAAAACACTGTAAATGTGGCTTTTGTTTTGAGAAACGCCCACGCCAGATTCTAATTCAGGGATGATGTATTTTAAAAGATTTGATTTTTGTAAAAGCTGCAAGCCAAATTCAGCGTTTGGCGACATAATGATCTTATTCAATTCTTCAGTAATTCTTTCAGCTGGAATATCTTTAATTTTAGGCGACATTTTTTGGATTGTAAGATAAGTTGCTTGTTCAATTTTAAAATATAATTGGACTGAAAAACGGATGGCGCGCAACATGCGTGTATAATCTTCCTGGAATCTGTCTTCTGGCCGGCCGACTGTTTTTATTGTTTTGCTTAAAATATCTTCTTGTCCTAAAAAAGGATCAATCAGTTCATTGGTCTTTAAGTTTAAAGCCATGGAATTGATGGTAAAATCGCGCCGTTCTAAATCTTTGGCAATTGGCAATTTCGGATCTGACTGAATGTCAAAATCACGGTACCCGCCAGTATTGAAAGAATGTTCTGTTCTGGGCAAGGCAATATCAATGGGTTCTAAGCCCGTGTACTTTTTTGGCCCGTCTTGGCCGTTTTCTTTCCTATTTTCAGCTTTTAAAGATTTTGATTTCAAGCCGAGGCCAGGAACAAACTTGAACACGCCAAAAGATTTGCCGACTAAATTAACAGTGCCTTCTTTGCTTAAAAATTTTTCCAAATCTTTGGCTGTGACATTTCTAACTACAAAATCATAATCATAAGATTCTCGTTGTAACAAAATATCGCGCACTTTACCGCCAACAAGATAGATTTCCGAATCCTTGAATTTTTTAAGTAATTTTTTGGTAAATAAAAAATTTGGATCATTGGCAAAATCCTTGAGAAAATGGGTAATTAGTTGTTCGTTATTTTTAATAGTCATCTATTTCAATCTTACTTGATTTTTAGCGAAAAAACAAGTTGTCTTAGCAAAAAAACATTGACACTAATTAAAAAGTATGATATGATTTTAAATCCGAATAATTGAGGTTATTAAATATCAAACGAGGAGGAAAAAATGAAGAAAAAGAGTTTGTGGGAACGGTTTTTAAACTTTTTTGGCTTTGCACTTGAAAGCGATCCTGAATTTGAAAAATTTTGGCATCGTAATGAAAGGGGTTTCCCTTTTTCAGACCTAGTCGGGTTAATTGTTGGACATGGCGAAGAATCATTTGTAATTACCCCTGAGATGGAAAAAAGTGCGATCCAGAGATATCATGAAATACCGGAGAAACTTTACTTCTGGTATATAAAGAGTCCAAATCGCTCCGATCAATATTTTGAAATAAATTGTGGTTTGGATATCTTCGGACCGATAATAGGAACAATTGAAGAAATCCTGGAAGATGATAAAAATTGTTTTTGATCAAAAGACACCTAAAAACGAGGAAGGAGGAGGAAAAAATGAGAAAGTTTAATTGGCTAAAGCGTTTGTTTGTCTTTCTGAGGATTTTGAAAAAAAAGACAGAACTCGACGCCTGGATGGACAGAGAGGAAAGAGGATTTCCTTTTTCGGACTTAATCGGGCTCGAGGTGAAATGCGGCGAAAAAACTTTCACGATTACAGCTGAAATGGAGCAGACTTCTTACAAGGATCAAGAGGCGAGCAGAGGCGGAATGGGATTTAGCTTTTGGGTGGTAAAATGCCCCCTTTGCCAAAAGCATCACTTGGCTATCCACTCCAGTTTGAGAACCCACACTTACCATATATAAGCACAGTTACATTGTGCCGCATAAAATAAGCGTCTAGTTACTAGGCGCTTTTTATTTTATTAGCATGACATCCCCAAATGAAAAAAAACGATATTTTTTTCTTATGGCATGCTGATAAGATTTTTTAATAAATTCTGTTCCAGCAAAAGCACTGACCAAAAGAAACAAACTTGATTTGGGGAGATGGAAGTTAGTGGTAATAGCGTCAATAAATTTGAATTTGTAGCCGGGGTAAATGTAGATTTTGGTATAACCCTTTTTAGAACGGATTGCTGATTGCTGATTGCAGATTTCTGAACAGGATTCCAAAACTCGAACTGATGTTGTGCCGATTGCGATAATGCGGCGATTGGCTTTTTTTGCTTGATTAAGCCGTTTGGCAGTTTGTATATCCAGCTCAAAATATTCTTCGTGGATTTGGTGTTTGGTTATATCTTCTGATTTGATTGGTTGGAATGTGCCTAAACCAACGTGCAAAGTTACAAATTCAATTTGGATGCCTTTTTGCTTTAGTTGTTTAAATATTCTAGGTGTGAAATGCAGTCCTGCGGTTGGCGCGGCCACAGAACCAAGTTTTTTGGCAAAAAAAGTTTGGTATTCATTTTGTTTAGAAAGTCGCTTGATGTACGGGGGAGTGGGCATTTGCCCAAGTTTAAAGATTTGAGCCATTAATTTCTGCCCAGAAAGATTGAATTTAATCCGAGCAGTATCATTTTGGCGACTAATTATCTCTCCGTTTAAGTATCGGGAAAATTTTAATTCCGTGTTGATTTGTTTTTTTATTGGCAAATTGCCGACTAAACATTCCCAGATGTTTTCTTTGATCTGGCGCAGGAGTAAAATCTCCACTTTGCCGCCGGTATTTTTTTTGCCAATTAGGCGCGCAGGAATAACTTTGGAATTATTAAAAACTAAAACATCACCTGTCTGTAGGTAATTTGGCAAGTTTAAAAATTTGTCGTCTATAATCTTTTTAGTTTTTCCATCTAAAACTAAAAGCCTGCATTTATCCTGAGGAGAAACAGGCTTTTGGGCGATTAATTCTTGAGGGAGATTAAAATTATATGTTTTTAGATTTTTTACTTTGTTAGCCATTATGATAAATTATTAGAGATTGTTATAATAATCATAGCATATAAGTAGAGACCATTGAAAAAAATTTAATTTGGTGCTAAGATTTTAAATAATTAAGCGCGTGTAGCTCAGTGGTTAGAGCGCTACCCTTATAAGGTAGATGTCGATGGTTCAAATCCATCCACGCGCATACCGGGGCAATTAGCTCCCACCTACGCTGATGCTTCGGTGGGCAGGCAGTAAATAATGTTATGGACTTTATGGATGATAACCAGCTTCGCTAATTGCAGACAAGTATTTTAAAAATTTAGATTAAGTCACATTCATTTAAGGGCAATTAGCTCAGCTGGTTAGAGCGCATCGTTGACGTCGATGAGGTCAGTGGTTCGATTCCACTATTGCCCACCAAATTTAATGAAACTAATTAAGGTTTGATAACTTTGAGTAATTATGGTATCCTTTAGATAGACAACCCACTTATGTTTAATATTTTTAGCAAATTTAAGGCTCCTCTTTATAGAGAAGCAGCAGAAGCATATTGGAATAAACTTCCTCAAGAAATTGAGGTAAGTTGGTTTAGAGATGGGAAATATATTATTGGTCAAATCAACGCTGAGGGTAATAAATTTATGACCCAAGGCAGAAATGCCGATGAATTTATTGATATGGTAAATGACGCTGTTTTTTCAGTTTATGAAATCCCCCCAGAATATTTTGAAATATTAAGTCCTAAGAAATTTACTCCGAAATCCAATGAATATGAAAGACTGAGAAATAATGGTATTATTGCTGGAGAGATCAGTCTGGAGAGGCAATTAGTTAATGTTTGAGATTTATGGGGGAATATGCAAATGTAAAGCGGAATAAAATAAAAAAATGTTTATTGAGATGGCTTGTAAAAAAACAAGGGATTGAAATTAAACATGGAGGCAAGCATCAGATTTTAATAAAATATGTTTTTTGGGAAAGACCTTTCCCGTTACCTTTTTTACACAATGAAGTTAATAAGCACCTTATCAAAGAATTAATGCAGAAATTGGTAGATTCAGAAGTTTGCACTAAAGAAGAATTTGATCAAAATATATAAAAAATGACTTATTCAATTTGGGAGTCATTTTTTATTTCTGTAAATTCATTTTTACGCTTTCAATAACTTCTTTGCTAGCTTCTGCCAGATTGGGCTTGGAGATCTCAAATGTAGCCATGGTTTTTGTGCCAAAGGGATTAAATGATTTAGCTAAATTTAAAGAGTCGTAATTTTTTGAAGTATAAATTAATCCGGTAATTGACTGTTTTTGATTCTCAAAAAGTAAAATTATGATTTCTGCTTCAGGCGCTGAAGTAATTAATTCTTCAATTACTTCGCGTAAATTGGGATTTTGCATGTTCAGTTCAATAAAATCTTTTTGTGTCAGATAAGACCAGGCCATTTTGTGTTCGGGATCATTTTTAAGGCGCGCGAGTACTTTGCCCCAGAGCCTTAAAGTATTGATTGACTTTGTGCGGTATAAATTTTGAATAATTTTATCGCGGTCAGCTCCGTTAATTATGAGTTGACTGGCAATATTTAGGGCTCTCGGAGTGACAGCGGCTGAACGGAAACTCTTTGTTTTGGAAATCATGCCAGTCAAAAGACAGGTAGCAATTTCTTGGTCCAGCAAATTTATATCATAATGTTCAATCAGATCAAAGATAATTTCTGCGGCTGAAGTTTTGGTCAGGTCTACCAAATTGATCTGGCCATACTGTTCATTTTCTGGATTGTGGTCAATATTAATGATCGGGGTGCTATAAAAAAAGTCAGTATGCTGGTCATAAATTTCGCCCAGGGATTCCAGGGTGTCTGTATCTAAAATAATTATTAGGTCATATTTATAATCCCCAGATTTAAAAGAAATATTTTTTTCATCCAAAAGTTTTTCCGGGGTCAAATAAATGTTCAGTTTGTTGGCTTTAACATCATAGGAAAAATCCTTGATTTTATTTGCTGCCAGATCCAGGGAAATAATGAATTTTTTTAAGCCCTCAAGGCCTGATTTTGTCTGATTAATTTCTGGCAAAAAGGCGAAATTTTGGTCAAGGCAAAAATTATGGCAGACAATATCAGCCTGCTTATCCATTTTTTTTAAAAGCAAAAAAATAGCCAGGGCACTGGATATCGCATCGCCTGAAAAATTCTTTTTAAATGTTATGAGAATTTTTTGGCTATTTTTAATTAATTCAAAAATTTGTTGGTTTTGTGTTAAACCCATATGGTTAAAATCCAAAAGTCAAAATTCAAAAGACAAAAATAAGGTGATTTTTAAGCTTATAATCTTTTTGCAATCCTGTCAACTATTTTTACCTTAATAGGGTTTTCTTGTCAAGAAGAGGGAAAAATGATAAGATTTTTGTATAAATATAAAATAAACAGGCGAAAACACGCATTTGTCATTCAGAACGAAGTGAAGAATCTAGGATTTCTGGATTCCACGCTATGCTCTGAATGACACGAGGACAAATGCGTGTTTTCGCCCGACTCCAATACTATGAAAGAAATCCCCAAGGCCTACGATCCCAAAGAAGTTGAGGATAAAATTTATAAGTTATGGGAAGAATCAGGTTATTTTAATCCTGACAATTTGCCAGGTAATCGGCCTGATTATTTTTCCATTGCTATGCCGCCGCCAAATAGAACCGGTACCTTGCATACCGGCCATGCTTCCATGCTTGCTTATCAGGATTTAATGACGCGTTATAACCGGCTGGCAGGTAAAAAAACTTTATGGCTGCCAGGCACTGATCATGCGGCGATCGCCACCCAAACTAAAGTTGAAAAAATTTTATATAAGGAGGAAAAGAAAACGCGCTATGATTTGGGAAAAGAAAAATTTTTAAAAAAAGTTGCTGAATTTGCAGAGGAATCTAAAAAAACAATTAATAATCAGGTGCGCAAAATGGGCTCATCCTGCGACTGGTCGCGTGAACGTTATACTTTGGATGATGGCTTAAACCAAGTAGTTAAATATGCTTTTGTGAAAATGCATGACGCTGGCTTGATCTATCGCGGTTATCGCATTGTTAATTGGTGCCCGCGTTGCGCTTCAACTCTGGCTGATGATGAAGTTGAATATGTGGCAACCAAAACAAAATTTTATACTTTCAAATATGCAAAAGATTTTCCGATTTCAATTTCCACTACCCGGCCTGAAACAAAATTGGGTGATACTGCAGTAGCTGTTAATCCCAAAGACCAGCGTTATAAAAAATTTATAGGTAAAACATTTACAATAGATTTAGGCCATGGCAAACAGAAAATTAAAATTGTGGCTGATGAGTCAGTTGACCCCAAATTTGGCACAGGCGCTCTTGGCGTTACGCCTGCCCATTCTTTTGTGGATTTTGAAATTGCCCAAAAAAATAAATTGCCATTGATAAAAGTAATAGGCGAGGATGGCAAAATGACCAAAGAGGCAGGCAAGGATTATGAGGGATTAACGGTTTTAAAAGCCAGAGAAAAATTCGTGGCCTGGTTGGAAAAAAATAAATTAATGGACAAGGTGGAAGAAGTTGAACAAAATTTGAGCGTGTGTTATCGTTGCAATTCACTGATTGAACCTCTGCCCTCATTACAGTGGTTTGTGGACGTCAATAAAAAAATAACTTTAAAAGGCAATAAATATTTCCAGAAAAAATCTCTCAAAGAAGTTGCCTTGCAGGTTGTGAAGGATAATGAAATAAAAATAATTCCCCAAAGATTTGAAGCAAATTATTTTCACTGGCTGGAAAATTTGCGCGATTGGTGCATTTCCCGCCAGATTTGGTTTGGGCATCAGATTCCCGTGTGGTACAGATCCTCCTCCGCTAAAGCTTCGGAGGACGGGGGTAAGGAAATTTATGTTGGGCTAGAAGCGCCAAAAGAAAAAGGATTTAAACAGGATGAAGATACTTTGGATACTTGGTTTTCATCTGGGCTGTGGACTTTTTCAACATTATTAGATAAAGATTTTAAAAAATATAAATCTTGGGAGGATTGGATTAATGGTTCTAAGGATTTAGAATTTCATCCGACTTCAGTCATGGAAACTGGTTATGATATTTTATTTTTTTGGGTGGCACGCATGATTATCCAGACCACTTTCATGCTCGGTCAGATTCCATTTAAAAATGTTTATTTACATGGTTTGGTGCGCGATGAAAAAGGCAAAAAAATGTCCAAATCCTTGGGTAATGTGGTTGATCCTTTGGATATGATTAAAAAATTCGGCACTGATGCTCTGCGTTTGGCCATGATTTCAGGCACTTCAGCTGGTGCTGATTCGCGCTTGTATGATGAAAAAGTTGAGGGCAGCCGCAACTTTGTGAATAAGCTTTGGAATATATCCCGTTATATTTTAACTTCAGTGCGCGAAGTCAGGCGAGTTGAGGAAATTCCTCATGGTGAAACTCTGGCTGACCAGTGGATTTTGGCAAAATTGGATTTGGTGATTAATGAAGTGACAGCAGATATTAATAAATTTAATTTTCCCGGGGCGGTTGAGGCTTTGCGCGAATTTACCTGGTCTGATCTGGCTGACTGGTATTTGGAAATATCAAAATTGCAGATCAAAGAAAGTCCTGATAAACCTTATGAAGAATTAGGCGTGCATACTGAGACAATTTTACTTTATGTTTTGGAAAAACTTTTAATTTTATGGCATCCGTTTATTCCTTTTGTGACAGAAGATATTTGGTCAAATTTTGAAGACGAGGATTTATTGATGATTCAGCCTTGGCCTTTAGTGACTGATAAAGAATTATTTACTGACATTAAAGATAGAGAATATCATGAGGAAACAGATAAGCTTTTGGATTACGATGAAATTTTGTATCCTTTTTATAAATTTGAAGAAATTGTCATGACCATCAGAAATTTGCGCTCTGATTTTAAAATTGAACCAGCGAAAAAGGTTGAGGTCACAATTGTTGGGAAAGATTTAGATAAAATAAAATTAAATGAACAAATTGATAATATAATTTATCTGGCTCGTTTGAATAATTTAGAAATCGGGAAAATTAAACCAGATAATTCTGTGTCTCATGTTTTGGAAGGAGTGGGTGAGATTTGTTTACATTTGCAGGGTCTCGTTGATTTGCCAAAAGAAAAAGCTCGTTTGGAAAATGAAATTGCCAGCGTTAAAAAATATGCGCAATCTTTGGCACAAAAATTAAAGAATAAAGAGTTTACAAAAAAAGCGCCTAAGGATGTGGTGGAGAAAGAGCAAGAGAAATTAAAGCAACAGCAAGAGAAATTGGTGAAATTGGAAGAACAATTGAATAGCTTGAAATAGTATTAAGTAGTAAGTATTAAGAATTAAGTATTAAGAATAAAGAATATTGATTAAGCGGGTTGTGAAAACGAGCTGCTTTTTTATTGACAAAATTTTTTAAAATCGTAGAATAGAGAACAAGGAGGAAATAATGGACAAGAAAAGGAAAATATTAAGTGATTGTCCTTTGGAGGATAAAACATGTGATGATTGCGACCAACAAATAGCTTGTCGGGAATTAGCAGCCAAAAGGAAAATATCATTGTTTGGCCGGATTAAAAAGTTGTTCACTTAAACAAAGGAGGGAAAATGGCAACGAATAATTTGCTGGTAATTATTGGTGAAAATGGAGAGATTGCTGAGACAGACGGCAGTGTAGAAAAAGAAACTCGTCAGGAGCGCAAGAATTTTAAAGCGTTTAAAAAAGAATTAGACGCTCTTTTGCGCCAAGTGCGAAATCCCGTGTCTTTTAATGGGACAATGAAGTAAAATAGTTTACAGGATAATAATAAATAGGCGGCTCGCAAATGAGCCGCTTTTTGTTCTCTTGAGTTTGACACGGAGTTGTTTGTTTGGTAATTTGAAAAAAACAAGAAAGGAGGTGAAGTACATTGCAAATTAAAAAAGGGACATGGCGCGTTGCGATTCTGATTCCTAAACTGAACATTGCGATTAAACTGCCACGGATATATTTGCGTCCTGCCTGGAAAATAATAAAAAAGATGTCTACCAGCAAAACATGGTTACACTGGCAATTATTTAAGAGTACCGTTTACAGTGAAATTTCTCTCAGACAATGGATCTTTAGGGGCATAGTGGAAAATTGGCAAGAATTTTGGTTTTACCAGAAAACCAGGAATCTGTTTTGTGTTCCAACATATTTTTCCTTTTTGGGGCTCTTTAACATTCAAAAGCTGGGTTCAGAACCCAAAATCAATATCAATGATTTGCATTACCAATTTGTCATATTCACTAACAATGAAGCCCGCGGTCACCATTATGACAATAATGGTAATTTTTCCTATCAAAATAGAAAATTGCAAATTCTTGATTATGGTTCTCCTAAGGTTCAGAAAGTGATTATTGAATTTGGCGCATTGCTGCAGGAGAAATTTGATATTAATGCCAAATGTCCGCACGATGGAATTATAAGCGGCTTGTGAAAACAGGTCGCTTTTTTATTAGGATACTAATCTACGAATATTATACGAATCTACTAATATTTCCAGAAGGAATTTGTTGTAAATTTAGGGAATTTATGATAAATTTAAGTTATAAATATTAAAATTTTTTATGCCCTGCTTTAGCAGGCAATTGATTTTTTTGCCCACTTCCGCCGTCGCTGTGCTATGGCGGACAAGAAAGTGGGGTATAAATTTAAAAAATATGGCAAAAGTTATTATAGACGAAAAATTAATTGAGGAAATTTTGAGGCGGGGGGTGGAACATGTTTATCCAGAACCAGGCGCTTTGAAAAAAGTTTTAATGTCAGGTAAAAGAATAAGGATTTATTGCGGGTTTGACCCAACAGGGCCTGATTTACATATTGGCCATGGCAATCAGTTGCGCAAAATGGCTCAATTTCAGAAATTAGGACATGAAGTGATTTTTTTAATTGGCGATTTTACAGCCAGGATTGGCGATCCGACTGACAAGCTAGCTGCCAGAAAACAGCTTACCAAAAAAGAAGTAGAAAAAAATTTTCAGGGCTGGAAAAAGCAAGCCAGCAGTATTTTAGATTTTGGCAATAAAAATCCTATTAAGATAATGTACAATTCAAAATGGCATGAGAAATTAAAGCTATCTGATGCTTTAGAGCTTGGTTCAAAAGTGACTGTCCAGAGAATGCTGGAACGCGACATGTTTGAAAAAAGAATGCAGGAAGGCAAACCAATTTATTTACATGAATTTTTGTACCCATTGATGCAAGGTTATGATAGCGTGGTTATGGACGTTGACCTAGAAATTGGGGGAAATGATCAAACATTTAACATGTTAATTGGCCGTGATTTAATGAAAACTTTAAAAAACAAAGAAAAGTTTGTCTTAACTATTAAACTTTTAGTTGATCCTAATGGCAAAAAAATGGGCAAGACAGAAGGTAATATGGTGGAATTATCAGATAGTCCTGAAAATATGTTTGGTAAAATCATGTCCTGGCCTGATGAAATGATTATTGAGGTTTTTGAAATTTGCACAGATGTTCCCTTGGTTGAAATTAAGAAAATGAAAGAGCAAATGCAAACCGGCACTAACCCTCGCAATTTTAAATTACTATTGGCATTTGAGATTGTAAAAATTTACAAAGGCGAGAAAGCAGCCAATGAGGCTCAGCTTAATTTTATAAAAGTTTTTTCCAATAAAGAAATACCGGAAGAAGTAAAAAGTTATAAAGTAGAAAGTAGAAAGCTTTTGGAAATTTTGGAAGAAACCGGTTTAGTAACTTCCAGGTCAGAAGCGCGGCGGGTAATTGAGCAGGGCGGAGTGAAAATTGATAATGAAGTTATTAAAGATGTGAATTTTAATTTATCATCTGGCGAACATTTGATTCAGAAGGGGAAGAGATTTTTCGTGAAAGTGATTATTGAATAAAGGGAAGAGGAGTAAGAAGGGTAAAAGGGGTCATCCTACGCTAAAGCTTCGGATGACATGTAAGAAGGGATAAAATAATTTTTGTAGATTTGTAATATAATTTGTAATTTTGTAGGGATGACTATTAACGACAAAATTAAACAGGAAATCGTTAACCTTTTAAAAAAACAAAAGGTCATGATTAAAATTGAGGATTTGGAAATGCCGCCGAGTGCGGAAATGGGTGACTGGGCTTTGCCTTGTTTTAATTTGGCCAAAGAATTTAAACGAGCGCCGCAGGAGGTGGCTAAAGATTTTGCTCAGAATTTGAAACCCAGCGGATTAATTATAAATTTTAAAAGCATTGGGCCTTATTTAAATTTTGTGATTGACGCAAGCAAGGTGGCAGAAATAGTTTTAAAAGAAATTAGTAATAGTAAGCGCAAATATGGCCAAAGTAAAATCGGGAAAAAAGAAAAAGTAATGATTGAATATTCCCAGCCTAATACGCACAAGGAATTTCATGTCGGGCATTTGCGCAATGTCTGCATTGGCTCTGCTTTGGTCAATATTTATAAAAATTGTAATTATAAAGTTATTTCCGCCAATTATCCGGCAGATTCCGGAGCGCATGTGGCAAAAACTTTATGGTACATGCAAGAATATTTAAATCAAAGCGATATACCATCTGATCCGGCTGACCGCGGTGAATTTTTAGGTCAAACTTATGCGCGCTCTGTGGCTGAACTTAAAGATCATCCAGAATTTAAACCTCAAGTTCAGGATGTGATGTTAAAATTAGAGGCCGGTGATAAACAATTAACAAAATTGTGGCAGGAAACAAGGCAATGGAGCTTGGATCAGTTTAATAAAATTTATAAAGAACTTGGCGTTGATTTTGATGTTTGGTTTTATGAAAGCGTGGAAGAAAAAGAAGGCAAGAAAATGCTGCCTCAGCTTTTAAAGCATAGTTTTATCAAAAAGAGCGAGGGTGCGATCATCGCGGATTTAATCGAATATAATTTGGGAATTTTAGTTTTAATTCGTCAGGATGGCACTGCTTTGTATGGCATTAAGGACTTGGCTTTGGCCATGAAAAAATTTAAAAAATATAGGATAAATAAATCCTTGTATTTAGTAGACATTCGCCAGTCGCAATATTTTCAGCAAATATTTAAGATTTTAGAATTGCTGGGCTTTAAAAAGGAAATGGTTTATGTGCCCTATGAATTTGTGCAATTAAAATCTGGGATTATTTCTTCGCGCACTGGCAATATTGTGACCTATGAAGAAGTGAAAGAAGCGGCTTTAAATAAAGTTTTGGCTGAAACTAAAGTCCGTCATCCCGATTGGTCTGAAAAGAAAGTTAATGAGGTGAGTTTGAAAATCGTGTTGGCTGCTTTGAAATTTGGCATGCTCAAAAGCGGTAATGACAAGGTGATTACTTTTGATATAAATGAATCTTTGGATTTAAACGGCTTTACCGGGCCATATTTGCAATATACTTTGGCGCGTTTAAATTCTATTTTTAGAAAATTGGGCAAAGTAAAGACTAAAATAAGAATTGATTATAAAAATTTAGCCGCACCAATTGAAACTCAATTGATTAAAGATTTAGCTGCTTATCCTGATAAAATTTTAGAAAGTTTAAAGATAAACGACCCCTCGATTATTGCCCAATATTCATTTAAATTATCCCAGGATTTTAATGCCTTTTATCACGAACTCCCGGTTTTAAAAGCTAAGCTTGATGTTCAGGCAGCGCGTTTGGAACTTTTAAAGTCCATCTTGCAGGTCTTAAAAAATGGTTTAGAGATATTAGGGTTAGAAACACTAATTGAAATGTAAAAATTTTAAATAAAGAAACCCCGCACACTTTGAATGCGGGGTTTTTAAGTTTTCTAGACTTACAGTCCATAGCTTTTCCCTCGGGAGCGGGGATCCTCCATCTGGCATTTGCATCAGTATCATTGGCGGAAGAAAGAAAGACCGCCTCGCTGGGCAAGTTCCCAGATTTCCCCTTTTGGGAGACTAAGCTCTAGAATTACTTCTAGTCGGAGACATATTGTTTGCAAGATTGTATTTAGCCGGCATTCCGGTAAAATGATTTTGGCTTAGAATTTTTCTTGCGCACTTTATGTTTGGGCTATGAGGCTGGAGATAGCTGAAATGAGAAAGAACTCTCCCGATATTGCCTTTGCTAGTCTAAAAAACTCAACTGATTTTAGTTTAACTTATTACTTAATTATTGGCAATCTTTTAGGGATTTTTCCACAGAAATTAGATGGAGTTGTTAAAAGTTATTAACAAAAAGCCGCTTGCTTTATTATCCTGAAAAAAATGAGAGGACAAGGATTCTTCGCTTTGCTTTGAATGACAGAAGAGGTTTTTTGTTTAACTGTGCATAAATCATCTAATTATTTTTAACAAAAATTGAGATTAAAAACCTCTTGTCAGAAAAAACAGGCATGATATTTTTAAGGCATAAATGCTTGAGCCAAAATTAGCTTGGGCAATATAAAGTAAAACTATGAAAGGGGGAAACAAAAATCAAAAAAAGAGAGCACTCCTTCGCACAAGGCTACGGAGTGCAGGGAGGTAAACACTTTTAATTGTGAAGGTGTTTTTTTATTGTTAGTTCTTTGAAAACAAAAAACAAAAGAAAGGAGTACGTGATTTAAAGTAGAAAAAGTTTAAAAGCAACAGGAGCGCGTCATTTGGCAAGAAAAAAGCTTAACCTCAAAAATTGGACGAGTTGAAAAGCATTTTAACGCGACCTTTGGCACGTTAAAATGTCTGGCCCTGCACTAGCCTAGTTATGTACTGGGCAGTGCAGGGTAAAGTTTAACCCAAAACAAATTCAAGGAGTTCTGAAATGAAAAAGTTAGTGACAATCGCGGTTATGGTTCTGGTGGCTATGCTTTCACAAGAGGCTTTGGCTCACCAGATGTATATCAAGCAAAACCCGACAAACCAGATGGGTATTGAATTTGGCGTGGACAACGCGACCGGCTTTGTACGTTGGCGCGCTTATGTCAAAGGCTGGACCAATAACAGCCAAGGCTTAAATTCCGGCTGGCAATCAGCCAATGGCTGGTGGTATTATGACATCTCTTCGTTAACCCAAAGAGTCATGTGGCGTTTGGATGGTTTGACCAACCAAAAGTTTACAATTACTTACTGGGTATTTAAAAGCGATGGCACTTGGGAATATGGTCCGCAAGTGGAAGTGATCTCAGACCAGATCCTGCCAACTGCCTTATTTGCCAGTCCTACCAATGGCCAGACTTTCACAACCAACCAGTTCAATATCTCAGTTAGCTCAAATGACAGCTTAAGTGGCGTGGCAGCGATCAGGATTTACGCTGTGGTACCCAGCGGCTTTAGTTTGAGCGGCTGGACGCCTTCAGGTTTAGCTAACCAGTTTTACAAAGAATTTGGCCCATCTTCAATTAACTACAATTTTGTAGCTCCAAGTCCGGGCGCATATACCTTTACTCTCTGGGTCAAGGATAATGCCGGCAATATTGCCTATGAACCTGGTGGTCCAATTACAGTAAATGTAAATCAAGAAAATCCTCCGCCTCAGCCTACTCCGCCGATCGCACCCAGCAATTTACAGCTCACAGCCAATGGCCAGGCAATTACTTTAACTTGGCAGGACAATTCCAGCGATGAAGAAGGTTTTGGCTTGTACAAAAATAGCCAGTTTGTAAAAAATTTTACAGCCAATACCACTACTTATGCAGACTCTGGACTGCAATATGGCCAAAGCTACTGCTACAATGTTTATGCTTTCAAGGCTGGCTTAAATAGTTCTGGCATTGAAAGCTGCTTAACGCTGACAGCGCCGCCAAGCACAGACTATCACTATGCTGACAGCTTTACTTATCCATTAGCCTGCGACAAAATTTACAGAATTGAAAAAGATACGGAAATCCCAACTGGCGCCTGCTTTGATTATCAGCCTTATGGTTCACTTTTTGCCTACCTGGATAAAATTCATCAGGGAGATGATCTGAACCTTAAAGGCATTAATGATTTAGGCAAACCAGTTTATGCGATTGCTAATGCTCTTGTTTGGGACTATGGCTGGACAAGCGGCTGGGGCAATTATCTGATTTTGCGCATTCAGGCCAACCCAGGACAATTTTTTTTCCTGACAGATAGCACAAAAGTTACAGAGATTTATGTGCTTTACGGCCATTTGGATGAAATTCAGATCATCAAAGATACAGGCGCTGTGATTGAAAAAGCCAGCATTGTGAAACAAGGGACTTATGTGGCCAAAGGCTGGCAGATCGGCACAGTCGGCGACGGCAATGGCAATTTTAGCCCGCATTTGCATTTTGAAATCAGGATTAATGGCTACAGCCAGCTTGGCAATGGTTATTGGCCAGTTTCTGATCTAACCTATTTAAGCTATTTCGTGGATCCACTGGAATTCATTGAAAATAATGAGTCATTGGCCAAACCAGCTTTGCGTGTTTCTGTGCATGGCTATGATATGCAGACATCCCGCAAAGTTAATGTGGCGCTAAACCAAAATTATTGGCACAGGCAGGGACGTGAAAGCGATGGTTTGCCCTTGGCTGCTGTTGGCTGGGCAAATCATATCTGGCTGACCAGCTCAACAAATGACACAACAGCTTCCTGGAATTTCTACGTGCCGCAAAACGGCGCTTACTCAGTTTACGTTATTGTGCCGCGTTATTATGGCCAGGCCAGCGGAGTAAGTTACAAAGTCTGGCATAGCAGCCAAAATACAGCCAATCCTTATGTGGCAAAGATAAACCAGGCAAACAGCGATGTAAATAATAAGGTTTATCTTGGCACATTTGATTATTATCAGAATAATCAATATTCGGTAGATCTGCTGAGTAAGACTGCTGATAATCCAGCGAAAAATGTAGCTCTGGATTCAATCGTGCTTACCTATGAAGGTGATCTTGGCACTGGCGGAGGAACTGTTCCGCCGACTGATCCGCCAAGCAGTACAGAGCCGTTAACGATTAATTCTTCCGGCACACTGACCTTGCGATACTCTGGCACCTACTCAGCGCCGGTATTATACTGCTATGGCTCGGGAATGCCAGGCAGTACGCCCATATTTTCCGGAGGAATTAAAGAAAAAACAATTAATGTCAGCCAATCCGGCAGGGTCTATTGCAACATTGAATTTGAAGACGGCCAGTGGCTGGGCAATTATCAGG
Source organism: Patescibacteria group bacterium (assembly GCA_041651155.1). Lineage (NCBI taxonomy): Bacteria > Patescibacteria group bacterium. The sequence continues at coordinate 45,043 of JBAZJU010000001.1, forward strand.
GCATTATGCCAAATCAACATCTGTACGTTGAAGACCAGGAAATTACCTATTTTGAAGATAATGGCCAGGGCGGTAGCAATCTGATTTTTGACCTGGTTGTTAATGGCGATCCTGGAGATTCTCCGCCTGATGTTGATGATCCATCGGGAACCATAAATTTCAGCGGCACGATTAATGTCCCCGGGCTCGATCAGTCCGCTATTAAAGGGGCAATCGGCTGTCAAATCAACAGGGGTGGGCAAGTCTTTAACTTCACAACCCTAATTAATCTGCTCGTTCTTTTCTCTCCGCTCCTTTTCCTTGTGATGCGCCGGCAAAAAAAATCTGCTTAGGCGCAATTGCCCCGGATCAAAAAATGGTCCGGGGCTTCTTTCTTTTCCACAATAAGATTGATCAGTATTTACAAATTAATAACAGTTTATTTTGTATAAGATTAGTCATTTTTTTAACTTAGTGTTAGCAAATTATAACACTTTTTAAAAGCAGGAGAGCTTGTTTTAATATATATTATAATTTACTATTAAGATAATAAACTAAAAAATTAATTTTAGAAAAATTATGAAAAAATTACTCCTTATTATTCCGGTTTTGGCCTTATTGATTTTCCTTTCAGCCTGCAATCTAAAAGTCAATCTCAATTCCAATCTTAACCAAAGCACTGTTAAAATTGAGCCGAATGCAAACCAGAATGCCAATGAAAATGTAAATCAAAATATTAATGTAGCGCCGATAGTCAACACAGAATATGTGGTGACAGCTAATCCTGAAAAAATGGTTACAGAAATAAAAAGCGGGGAAGTGACTTTAAAAGATTTTAAAGCATTGTGCGGCAATGAAGTCATGGTTTATGCTGAACCTAAAAATGGCTTTATAATTTTTCAGGCTTTTAATCCTGGTTCTGATAAGCCAATTTCCAGTTTGTATTTGTTAGATTTGAGTTCCAAGGGCTGTAAAAAATTAGACGTGTCTAAAGAATTGTCTGATTTCGGCGCTTTGATTTTATCACCTGACCAGACAAAGCTGGCAGTGGCTTTAGAAACCAATGAAGCTAAAGAATTAAAAGTTTTGGATTTAATAAATGATACGGCAAAAGCTTTAGTCACCTTGCCTGAAGGCGAGACTTTAAACGGTGGTTATGGCGCCTTATCAAATCATTTTGATATAAAGTGGCTTGATGACAAAACGATTCAATATACTGTTTATGAAGATACAGTGAAAAATTATGCCAAGGAAGCGTCAGAAAAGATAGAAAAAGTTTTGCAGGTCAGGGTAGTGAAAGTTGAATAAAAAAATTAAATAAAAAAACGGTCCAATTTTCTTCGGGCCGTTTTTTATATATTAATCAATTTTTTTAATATCAGCGCCCAAGGAAGAATTTAATCTGTCAGCAATATTTTCATAACCGCGGTCAATCGGATAAGAATTTCGTAAAATAGATTCGCCTTTAGCTGCCAACATGCAAATGAGCAAGTTAATTGATGGCCTCAGGGCTGGCGGGCAAATAACTTCAGCTGGTAAAAGTTCTGTTGGGCCAGTAACTAAAATGCGATGAGGATCAAGCAGAGTAATATTGGCGCCCATGCGCTTTAATTCAATCGCATAAATCAAACGGTCTTCATAAACCCAGTCATGGACCAGGGTTTGTCCCTCGGCTTGGGTTAGAATGGGAATAAATATTGGCAGATTATCAATATTTAAACCAGGATAAGGTTGCGGATGGATTTTATCTGGTAAGGCAGTCAGTTTGGACGGAAAGATTTCAATATCAACTAAATCAAAAAATCCATTTTTAGATTTATAAATCTGGCTTAATTCAAATTTTTGGCCCATCACTCGTAATTTTTCTAATTCCAGACTCAGAAAATCAATGGGGCAATTGGTTATTTTAAAATTTGACTTAGTGGTAATGGCAATGGCCATAAAAGCCATGGCTTCAATCGGATCAGGCATGATTGGATAATCTGTCACTGGATTTAATTTCTCTACGCCCGTGATGGTTAGTTTTTTTGTGCCAATGCCGGAAATATTGGCGCCAGCCTGGTTTAGAAAATGACATAAGTCCTGGACCATGTAATTGGCAGAAGCAAAATTAATTTCTGTTGTGCCAGGAATTAAGCAGGCTGCCATAATTGTATTTTCAGTGGCTGTATCGCCTGATTCATACATGGTAAATGAAGCAGCCTGGCGATGTTTAGAATTAATTTGATATTCGCCATCTGATTCTTTTACTTCAATTTTTAAATGGTCAAAAGCAATTAAATATGGATTAACTGTTCTTTTGCCAAGTTTGCAGCCGCCTGCTTTGGGCATGGAAAATTTTTCCAGTTGGCTAGATAAAGCACCCATTAATAGCAGGGCAGAACGTGTTTTACAAAATGATTCTTTGTTGATTTTTTCTGGCAGTAGATTGCCATTATTGGTTATTTCTAAACTATGTTCATTCAGCCATTTTATTTCTAAGCCAAGTGAAGTCAGGATTTCAATAATTCTTTTAACCTCTTCAATGGCCGGCACATCAATTAAAGTTGTTTTGCCTGGGATCATGGCTGTGGCGCACAAAATCGCTACGGCTGAATTTTTCGCCGAGTTGGTCTTGATTTCACCTTGTAATTTTTTTCCGCCGTTGACTAAGAATGTAGACATAATAAAAGTTTAAGATAAAATTATTGTAGCTTATTTTGGGAGTTTTGGCAATCGTGATAATTGGTTGAGGCCGCCGCCCCGACGTACGTCGGGGCGGCGGTCACTTTAAATTTGTAATTTTTTTTATGACATGATAAGTTAAATAAAATCAGAACTTTATATTTCAAAAGGAGGAAGGGATGAAAAAAAATAATTTTTGGCTTGTTTTGGTTCTGTTAGCTGCAGTAGCAATCGGTCTGGGGTTGAGTGTTCTTAGGGAGCATTACGTACAATATAAGTACCACCAGCAATATTGCGAAGAGTTGTTGGATAGCTCAGCCCCTAACACTGGTTATCCAAAAAACTATAGTGCCATGCGCCAGTATTATCACTGCGTACTGTCGCTTAATGAAGATGTGAATTGCTATCAAAAATACCGTCAGGAAATAATCGATTGTCAGCAATCGAGCAAAGAAAAGATGTCAGAGGAAGAAATAAAACGCCATTTAGCTGGCGGAGCCATTGAAGAAATTTGTCAGGACACTGCAAAATTATGCACCGAGAGCCAAAAGGAATTTACCGGTGATGAAGATTTAAAAAAAGCAATGCTAATACTTTGCATAGAAAAGACCAGGAAAGCCTGCACTGACCTAGGCATTGAATGGAAATAAAAATAGCCCCGTTATAACAAACGGGGCTTAATTTTTTTGATTAGTTGAATTTAATCTTGTCGCGATATTTTGGATCTATGCTTTCCCGGAAAACCTTGGGAAAATATGGTTTTAGCTTCTGGTAAAAAGAAACGTCCGTTTTCATTAAATCCTCAAATGTTGCCAGGGAGGTTGCTGTTTTAAGGTCAACGTGGAAAAGCTCCATTAATTGGCAAACATTAGGATTAGTCTGCTTTAAAAAATTATTTTTTTGAGCAAAAGATGTTTCTGCCAACTTAGCGCCATCTTCGTCAAGGTAAACAATCTTCGTGCCTTCTTCTAATGAGATTGTTTTCTCTTTTTCAGGACTGATTTTAATGTCATGGTAAATATGATAGTGCTCATGGACTAGTACGCACCAGAGTTCTTCCTGTCTAGCCGTTTGAAAAGATCTGAGGCTGATTTCCAGAGTTTTATTTTTAGGATCATATTTTGCTGGTACTTTCATTACTCCGGTAATAATGCCCAAAGTTAATTGGTTGTTATTGAGCAGATCATAATAGTCAGCTTTGACTTTTGCATCAGGCAAAGTATCCAGAGCATGGTAAAAAGGCTCGCTGGCCGCTTCCATCTGACTTTGATTATGGGAGAGATAGATTATGCCCCCAAAAATAATAACAATAATGGGAATAGACACATAGAAAATTTTGTTGCTTTTTGTCTGGCAACTGCAATTTTTGATTTTTTGCCTGCATTTGGGACACTTGTTGTTTGGTGATTTTTTCACTTTAATCACTCCTTTCTAAATAGATTTTGTCAAAGGACTTAATAGTCCTAAATGTTTAATATTAGCAATAAAATGAGAAAAAGTCAAGGGTAATGTAATGATATGTAATAATAAATAAATCCCAATCATTTTTGACTGGGATTTTTTTATCACACTTGTAAAAATTTTTCATTGATGATATTTTGAAATAAATTAGTTTGAAGGTATTCTTTTAACAAAGGAGGAAATGATGGAAAAATTTGCGTCTAAGACAATCTTGGTTCTAATTATTTTAAGCTTGGGAGGATTTATTTTAATTTTTTCTGTAAAAGATTCCCCCCAATTTGACAGCCAGAAACAAATTAACCAGAAAGTAAATATTCTTTCTGAACAAGAAAAATGTGAGACATCGTTGTCGTCCTTAACCCAAAAAAGACCCTTTTGCCAAGATTTGAATTTTTGTCCTGAACCATGCTGGCCAGAACTCAGAGCAGAAATTACTCATTGTTTACAATTAAAAGGGGAATCTGTTAACCCTGAAAAGATCGAAGGATATTTAAAAAATAATTTTCCACCTGCATGGTTCGCAGAATCAAGAGCAGCTTGTAAAAGTTGGGCTAAAACAGATCAGGAGCTCAAAGACTGTTTGCGTGGCTATGAGCAAACTTGTTCAAAAAAATAGTGCTTCTTATTATAAAGAGCCAATACCCCATAAAAATTTGGGGTATTTTTTTATTACAATCATTGACTTATTGAAAATTTTGCGCTAAGATTGGATATTAAAATCAAAAAAAATTGACGTACCTTGAAAGGAGGTTAAAAAAGTGAAAAGAAAGGCATAGTGCTCGATGGTTGCAATTGTGCTATCTCGCACATGACCCTGCTTCCAAATGGAACTGTTTATGCGTGCCGACGATTCGATAGTCTGGTTGGCAACATATTTGAACAAAGCTTTAAGGAAATATTCTTGTCTCCAGAAATGGATAAATATCGCCAGGTGGAGAAACTATCTGGTTGCGCAAAGTGCGACCTCCTGTATTATTGTAGAGGGTGCCATGCAGTTGCAGCCGGTACAACTGGTGATTTTTTTGACAAAGATCCCCAATGTTGGCGAAGTTAGTATTTAAGCGGTAGCAAAATATAGTGCTATCGCTTTTTTAACATTTTAGATATAATAAAAAATATGAAATACAATAATATTTATAAACAAAATCAAAAGGTTTGGGGTCAGGAACCCAATAAGCTCCTGCAAATGATTTGGCAAAAAGTAAAGCCCAAATCATATTTCTTAGATTTGGGTTGCGGACAGGGGCGGGATTCAGTTTTTATGGCCAAACAAAGATTTAAAGTTGTGGCTATTGATGAATCTAAAGAGGCAATTGAGCAGTTAAGGGCAAGGGCTGTCAAAGAAAATTTAAAAATTGAAACAATTTGCCAGAGCATTGCGGATTATAAAATTGTCAAAGATAAATTTTCAATCATAAATGCCTATAATATTTTTCAATTTTTGGATAAAGGCAAGACAGGGGAGATTATTGATAGCATTAAAAAAAATTTAAAGCCTGCTGGTTATGCAATAATTTCTGGCTTTACTGTTAGTGATTCCTTATATTTAAAGCAGGAAAATAAATCTAAGGGATATTTTAGCACCGATGAATTAAGGGAATTATTTAATAATTTTGAAATTATATTTTACTTTGAGGGAGAAATTGTAGATAAAGGACATGCGGGTGCGAATTTAACGCATAAACACAATGTTGTGCGGATAATTGTCAGAAAATTTTAATACTATATGCTAGAAGATATTAGAATAAAATTAGTTACCAAGCTTAATGATTCACAAATAAGACAACTTGTTCGTATTTTAAATTATGACAAAAAATTAAATCAGAGTTTAGGTAATAAAAAAAATAAAATTACAGTTAAACAGTTTAAATCTAAAAATAAAGCTTGGGCAAAAGATAATCAGGCAAAAATGTTTGCCATTATGTATAAAAACCGGGCTATTGGCATGATTTCATTAAGCCATATTAATTTAAAGGATAAAAAGGCAAATATCGGATATTGGTTAACCAGTAAGCATTGGGGAAAGAGTATTACTACTGAAGCGTTTAAACAAGTATTAGCAATCGCCAAAAGAAATAAAATAAAATATGTTTCTTGTACAATAGCTAAAAACAATAAATCCTCTTTGGGTATCTGGCAAACATATCGGGCTAGTATTAAAAGAAATAGAGACAATATAATACCGCTTATTAAGTTGTGAATGTTATTTAATTTTCCATTTTTGGTATCAGGATATATAATATTTACAGTAACGGCTTATGAAAGATAAATTTAATAAAATTTTTAATAAAAATAAAAACATAGTTATCGGAGCAATTCATTTTCCTCCGCTTTTAGGATATCCTGATTTTCCCGGGTTGGAAATTGCAATAAGTAATGCTTTAAATGATTTGAAGACCTTTGAGCAAGGCGGTGTTGACACTGTAATTTTTGAAAATAATTATGATTTGCCGCATAAAGAATTTGTTGAACCAGAAACAGTGGCAGCTATGACATTTTTAGGCACCAAATTAAAAGCAGCAACTGCATTACCCTTAGGAATTAATGTTTTATGGAATGATTACAAAACTTCCTTGGCCATTGCTAAAATTTTAGGTTTGAAATTTATACGTGTGCCTGTCTTTGTGGATGAAGTAAAAACCGATTACGGCGTGATTAAAGGCGACCCGCAGACAATTCGCAATTTTCAGAAATCAATAGGTGCTGATGAAGTAGCTTTATTTACTGACATTCATGTTAAACATGCCGAATTATTATCTAAATTATCCCTCGTTGAATCGGCGAAATTAGCGATTGCTAATGGCAGTGATGCCGTTATTGTTACGGGCAAGTGGACTGGCGATGCACCCGATTATGGGGAACTAGAATTATTAAGAAATAATATCGGCGATTTTCCTTTAATCGCTGGAAGTGGTTGTAATAAAGATAACATTAAGGAAGTTTTTAATTATTGCAATGCTGCAATTGTGAGCACGGCATTAAAAGAGGGAGAAGTTACAAAAAAGGAGATTAATTTAAAAAATTGGATGCAGAGAATAAGCGAAAATAAAGTAAAAGAGTTTATGAAAGCAATAGTTTAAGAGTAAGAGAAGATTTATATTAAAAATAAATAATATACACATAATGACTAAAACAACAGAATTTAATAATGTATTTGAAATACTAATTTATTATGAGTTGAGTGAAAATGGTCCTGTTCATATTATGCGTGAATCTGGTGATAACAAAGTATATCTTATCGGAGAGAAAGATAAAAAGATATTACGTGTAAGTAAACGGTTACCAATAGAGGATGTTCAGTTTGAATATGAAGTTTTAAAGCATCTCGCTAATAATAATTTCCCAGTTCCAGTGTGGGTCAAAACAAAAGAGGGTGCTTTATACGCATCTATAGCAGGTGTTGCCGTAGCTGTTATGTTTGAATTTTTGGAAGGTTATCACGCTCCTGTTAATAAAGATATTTTACCAGCAATAGAACAAGCACACAGTGCTGGACGAGCTTTAGGATCTATGGCTGAAATTGGTAAAACCTTTAAATCGTCGTCTTTTCGTCGAAGAAATATATTCAGTGAATTAGAGAGAGTTCTACAAAACGAGGAAATTTTCAAGAATGATTTTGAAGGAGGGGATACTTTTGTTGAGCAAGTAAAACAAGTTATTAAATTTGGTCAGGAAGCTCAAACTTCAATTGGACTTATCCACAATGATTATCGATCTGGAAATGTCTTTTTCAAAAATGACAATGAGATTAGCGGGGTCATAGACTTCGATTGGAGTTGCATAGGCCCCCACATAAAAGATCTTGGACTGGCAGTGTTAGAATGGTCCTTTTCTGATGGTCAAACTGAGCCTGACTTTACAGTATTTGATGCGTTTTTAGATGGGTATAATTCAATATCGACGCAAAAATATACAAAAGGTAAAGAATTATATTTATGGATAATGTTTGCTGCATTGTCAGACGCCTCAACTTATTTTTGTGACAGATTAAATCAGCCTAATTTGGTAAAAGATATTTCTTCTTCACATATGTACCAGAAATATCTTTTCTTTTCAAAATTATAAAAAAGAAATCAATGTCATTAAAAAACAAAGTAAATTACTAAAAACAATAAATTTATGAACAATAAAAAGGAAATAGAGTTCAGAGGCATCTTGGGGAAAAAACAATATTTTGATCTACTAAAGAAATTGATTTCACGCGGCTATGCCCATGAAAAAGATGATAAAATTTCATATTTTTTTGTGCGCAAAAAAGGGATATTTAAAATAAATGATGAAATTTCTAAAAACCAAGCTAAAATATCCTTAAAACTTGGTGATGAAGAGAATGGCAAATTGTATGAAAGCGAAGTCTCTCTTGATCGACGTCACTTCAACGATTTGCTATTTATTTTTCAAAAACTTGGATTTACAAAATATCATAAAGTTGAACAAAAAAGAGACAACTTCTTGTTAAAAGATTTTGACGTTGAACTTTCGCTTAAATATACGCTTGATTTTCAATATCATTTTGAAATTGAATATTTGGGTAACAAAATAAAATCTGAAAATAAAATTAAAAAATACTTAAAAGAAGTATGTGATAAATTTAATATAGTACCTTTAGAAGAAAAGGAATTATTACAGAGAATTCAAGATATTAAGAAGAAACATCGGTTGCACTAAGAGCTTATAGATATCATTTTAGAAGTTTAGTTTATTATAAAAGACTAATTTTTAATAAAATTCCAATCATTTTTGACCGGGATTTTTTAAACCCACTTGCAATAATTTCAGATAGATGGTAATTTGAAATAAATTCAGTTCTAAAATCTAATAACTTAACAAGGAGGAAAAAGTGAAGAAAAAGATTGCTCTGGTGATAGTAATCGTCCTAATAATTAGCACCTTGCTTTTACTCAAACAAAAATATCAAGAGTACAAATATAGAAAGCATTACTGTGAATTATTATTAAACGGTTCCGATCCTTACCGAGGCTTCCCTAAGGGTTATGCCATCCGTCAGTACTATCATTGCATCATGTCTGATCAAGCTTATAGAGAAAATACCAATTGTTACCAGCAATATCGCCAGGAAATAATTGATTGTCAGCAATCAAGTGAAAAAAAGATGTCAGAAGAAGAGATAAGGCGGCATTTGACTGGCGGAGCAATGGACGAAATTTGCCAGGATACTGCAAAATTATGCACCGAGAGCCAAAAGGAATTTACCGGTGATGAAGATTTAAAAAAAGCAATGCTAATCCTTTGCATAGAAAAGACCAGGAAAGCCTGCACTGACCTAGGCATTGAATGGAAATAAAAATAGCCCCGTTATAACAAACGGGGCTTAATTTTTTTGATTAGTTGAATTTAATCTTGTCGCGATATTTTGGATCTATGCTTTCCCGGAAAACCTTGGGAAAATATGGTTTTAGCTTTTGGTAAAAAGATATGTCTGTTTTCATTAAATCCTCAAATGTTGCCAGGGAGGTTGCTGTTTTAACCAGTAAACACTGGGGAAAGGGTATTACTACTGAAGCATTTAAAAAAATATTAGTCATTGCCAAAAGAAATAAAATAAAATATGTTTCTTGTACTATATCCAAAAATAATAAATCCTCTTTGGGCATCTGGCAAACATATTGTGCTAGAATTAAAAGAAATAAAGATAATATAATACCGTTTATAAAGTTGCGATGATAATTTATTTTTTAAAGAAAAAATTCCAATCATTTTTGCTGGGGTTTTTATATTTGCTTTTTTCCTAATAAAATAGTAAATTAAAACAAAACTTGTTCTTCAAAGGAGGAGAAATGAGAAAAAATATATTTCTGTGTATTCTTTGCTTTTCTTTGGTATTTCTGGCCGGAGGGAAAAAAACCGAGACAGACGAGCTTGAAGAGCTGATTTTATCATATAAATCACAAGGCGTGTCTATCTCAAAGGAAGAATTTTGCCAAGATTATCTTGATTATGTGTCCCAAAGAGAATATCTGCACTGCGGCCTAGCACCTAATCAGGTTGATTGCCAGTCCTATGTGATTAAGATGACTAAGCTATGTTTAAAAACGAAAGGACTGGAGCCAAACAATGATAATGTAGATAAAGTCATGGCAAAATTTTTAAGCGAAGATATCTTTTGCGAATTTTTGCAAAAGAAAATTAACGAGGTGAGCACTGAATCTGAGAAAGACGTCCTTAATATGTTAAAGGTGCAGTTTGAAACCGCAGCGAAAAAAAAGGTTAATTGCGCCAAATAAATCAATTTACCCTGATAATCTCAGGGTATTTTTTTGCACAAACCATTGACTTATTGAAAATTTTGTGCTAAGATTGGATATTAAAATCAAAACGAATTGACGTACCTTGAAAGGAGGTGAAAAAAGTGAAAAAGAAGCAAAGGATGAAGAGGCAATTAGATAAGCGCTCAAAATTCAAGAATTCTGCCATCCCTGTAAGTAAAACACAAAATCCAAGTAAAAGAAAAAGCATATATTTATTGGTAGTTATATTCTGCGTCTTAGCGCTTGGCTTGATCTTGACAATAGTAAAAAGCGCAAATGCACCAGTAAATAAAGACACCACAGAGATCGGGTCGCAATTGGAAGGCAAGGCAGCGATTGATAGATTTATGCAATTGCTTGCCAGTTTGCCAGACGATGATGCCCGCAACAACCTTTATGAGCAGATAAGCCGGAGAGGCTTAAGGTTAGAGCCTTATTCAGGCGAATATGTTATGGAATTCAAACCAAAGATTTCTGTTCTACGGTTTAATCCAGGCATACTTTCTTATCAAGAAGGTTACATCTGGTCGTATATGGTTCATGAAAATAGGCATATTGAAGATTGGCAAAATAAGCATGAGTCAGGCAAACTGTACTTGCCCTGCGAGATGGAAAGATATATTTCCCATCAATGTAAAATAGAATGGTGGGAGGCTGAATTCAGGGCAGTTCAACAGCAAACGATTTTTCTGAAAAAAAATAATTTGGCGCAAGCCATGCCTACTGGCCCCAGGGTAAATAATCGGGCAATATTTGAAAATAATAATGTTCGCCTGGCTGCGCTGATATTCTTACGGAATAATTATTATGAAAGTAAATCGCGATCACCTGATCTGCTGGAAGTTTTTCCGGAATTTTACGCAAAAAAATTAGCTGAAATCAGCTAGCAGATAAGCACTAAGTTTGAACTTGGTGCTTTTTTTATTTACCCTTGACATGTATTTTTATAGTTTTGTTTAATTGAATATAATATGTTATAATTTTTAAATAAATTTAACTAATATACAAAATGAAAAAAATTTTGTTAATACAAATCAGAGATAATAAAATAATTGCGGATCATGAATTTCAATGTTTTAAAAAAGCAACCCAAGGAGAGAAAATTAACCTTGAGCGAGTTAATATTTATTTCCAGGATTTTTCGCCTGATAAAATTATTAAGAAATATAATGGATTTTTAACTGGGGGTAGTAATTTTTCAATTAAAGATAAATTTCCGCGCAAGGCTAAGCTTTTTAAATTAGTTAAAAAAATAATTGAGCGGGAAAAACCATTTTTAGGAATTTGTTTTGGTTTTCAGGTTTTAGTGGAAGCAGCTGGAGGCAGGGTGATTTTTGATAAGAAAAAAGAGGAATTTGGGAGTAAAATTGTTTATTTAAATAACCAAGGCAGACAAGATAAGCTTTTTGAAAATTTGAAGCGAAAGTTTTATGTACAGCAGGGACATGAATGGCGCGTAGCTAAATTGCCCACTGATATGCTAAGACTGGCGAGTGGCAATGCAGTTTTAAATCAAGCAGTAAAGATAATTGATACTCCAGTTTATGGCATCCAATTTCATCCCGAACTTGATAAAAAAGCAATGTTATGGCGGTTAAATTTATATAAAACCAGTCAGGTATCTTGGTATAGTTTTAAGAAAAATCCATTCCATAAATTATTGCCGACTTCTTCCAGCAAGAAAGTTTTAAGTAATTTCATTAAGCATATAGTTAAATAAAAATTTATAATTTAATTTTAAAGACTGCTAATGCAGTTTTTTTATTCTATCTTGACTTTTTCCATTTTTCGTGTATAATTAGTAAATTGCGGTTAAGCAATCAGTACGTTTAAAATTGAAAGGAGGTGAGGGAGTGAATCTGAAAAAATTCACTAATTTATTCAACTTTGATACTCAGAAAAAAATGTTTCTGGGTATTGAGGAGGAATTCTGGCTAACTGATTCAAAAGGTTTTTTAGTTAATAGAGCAGTTAGCCTCTTGCATGAAGCAGCCAAAGAAAAATTGAATCTTAATTGGAGCAGAAAAGAATTTCTCAAAGATATCTGGAAAAAGGGGACAAAAGGTGTTTTAAATAATTTGCGTTTAAGTGTAGGTTTGCAGCCGGAATTACCATTATCACAGATTGAAATAAACACCAACCCCTGCCCTGATTTTAAATCTTTGGAAATTGATCTGCTGGCACAAAGAGGTTATTTGTTCTTCTTAACCGAAAAAGAGAAAATAAAGGTGTTGCCAACTGCAACACCATTATATCCTTTTGCGGCGAAAATTTTCCCGCTTCCTTATTATCAAAAAGTCCAGGAAATTTTTGCTGATAAAATCAAAAAGGGTTTTATCTCTGGCCAACATATCCATATCGGAGTGGCAGATGAATCAGAGGCGATCAAGGTCTTCAATCTCTTGCGAGAGTATTTGCCAATTTTTCTGGCTCTTTCTACAAATTCCCCTATATCAGAAGGGACTTCAACTTCGCTGCATTCAGCCCGATATTTCAAATATAGGGTGGTGGCTGGGCAAGTAATTCCCAATCCCGTCTTATCGTGGAAGGATTATTATGGCACGCTAGAAAAAATGATGTGTCTGGACGATCCGACCAGAAACTGGAAAATACTGCGCATCCATCCTTATGGCACGGTTGAAATTCGTGTCTCTGATATCCAGCTCACTGCCAAGGAAGCGATTTTTTTGGCAGTCATCGCTAAAGTGTTGGCTTTTTTAGCCCTTAACTCCAGTTACAATCAACAATTTTCCAGTTTGGAATCAATGGAGAGTAGTTTATTAAGGTCCGCAGTCTACGGGTTGTCCAGTCAAGAGCTAAGGCAATCAATCATAAAGGCTCTTAGTAAATTAACAGCCATTGCCAAAGAAATGGAGATTGGTGAAATCTGGCAAAGAGTTTTGGAGTGGGTTAAAGAAGGATCAAACGGATCGCAACGCCAGCTCAAATATCTGGCTTGGGCGAAAAATGATCCTGAAAAACTCTTTCAGCTAATCAATAATGAGTTCATAAATGAACTTTAGTAGCATCTATTCGCAGGTGCTACTTTTTTTATATTTTTATTGAGTTGATTATGATTTTATTCTTGACAGACAATGAAATTTGCAGTATTATTTATTAAATCGGTAAGCAAATATGTTTAAGAAGTGGCGCACTTTAAATTTTAGAAAAAAGAAAGGAGTTCTTTAAATGGAAAAAGATAATTCCCCAAGAGCCTATGGCCTAGTAGTGAAAATTCTTCGGTTAAAAGCATTTTTACGAAGAATTTTTAAAACTTGTATTTTGGTGTTGGACAGAGTCATTAGACTGGTTGTAATCGCAGTAACACACCCGTTCGCCTTTTTTTGCGGGACATTTATTTTACTGAGTGCACAGCTTTATGGCCTCATACGCCGTAACGTGTTGTATCTAAAAGATGAGGACTTCTAGGCGAGTGTTCTCATCACATTTTAAGGAATTAGCCCCAAAGAAATAATTATAAAGATCTGCAAACGCAGGTCTTTTTTTTATTTATAGTTACATAATTTTTCTAAATTATGGCCCTTGACTTTTGCGAAAAATATGTTCTAGTATGGTATGCCCCCATACCCCCTTGACAGCGCATCAAAGTGGTGGTATCATTCACTAAATTGGGTCGCAAACCCTTTTATGCTTCAGTAGAAGCATTGAACGTTGAAAAAAAGAGAGGAGGCCAAAATGGCTACGAAGTTTAAAAAAAATGATTCAGAAGAAAATCATTATGTCCACAGTCACGCTGAGCCATTAACAGAAGATAAAATTAAGAAACAAAAACATGACACAGTAGCTATGGACCCTTCTCTAAAAGTAAATCTTAATAAATTAGCGAAGGATGTTAGTTACAAGGTCGACAATGATTCAGCAATGAACTTTGAACATAAAAATTTTTCCCATCTTCTTGCAATGCCCATATCCCTTCTCATGACCGTTTGGGCATTCCTAAAGACTGCACTATGCGCTTTTTTGACATACATCCGCCATGAAGAAATTTCTTACCAACCGCAGACTGCTAATGAGCAAGATTGTTCCGAAGGAAAGAAGATAGTTAAATGGTTCAATTTCAATGCAGCTTTGCGTGTATGGTGGTGTGTGCCTCAGGAAAAAAAAGGTGAAACATTGAGGCCAAGATTTACTAGCCTTTTCTTTGATAGATTCAGCGCTCCTCTAAAAAAAATACGTCATGGAGCTGCCTCATGGAAAGCTCTAGACATTATCTATCATCATGAATTCGGGAGAGACAAAACTTTTGGGAGCAGGCTAGCAGATTTTTGGATTGGCATGAGAAATGCTCAAGCCGTTCGCAACCGTCACAAGCTTGTGCAGAGAGAACTAATCAAGGTGATTTGTGAGATAGGCAAAATGCAAGTAAATTTACTCTCCGTTGCCTGTGGTTCAGCCGAAGCAGTAATCCAGGTAGTAAAGACAGTTAAGGAGGAAAAAGGAATAATAGTAAAGGTCACATTACTTGACCTTGATGCTAAGGCGCTAACTTATGCAAAAGGATTGGCAAAGGAATACGGTATTGAAAATCAGTTCTTAACGATTAACGAAAACATCAAGAATTTGGAGAAAGTAATTACGGACTCCTTTGATGTTATTGAGATGCTCGGGTTTCTTGATTACCAAGTATACGGGAAAGCAGTTTCACTGGTATCAAGATTGAGAGCATTACTAAATAAGAACGGGGTATTCCTTACCTGCAATATAATGAACAATCCTGAAAAATATTTTTTGCGATGGGTCATTTCTTGGCCAATGATTTACCGCAAGCCGTACGAAGTTGCTAAAATAATGTTAGCAGCTGGGTTCAGGAAAGAAAACATTGCGTTAATTGCTGAGCCTCATGAAATTCACATGATGGCAATATGCAAGTTAAATAGCAATTGTTAATAAGCCTCTGAAAATGATATAATTATTTCAGAGGCTTTTAAATTCCAGAAAATAATACTGGGAAATTATGCTTTATTTTTCACTTAGCGCATTAATTAATGCAATTACAAGTTTAATCCTTGGTGTTTTTGTTTTGTGGAAAAATCCGAAGGATAAGATTAATAGATCTTTTTTTTATTTTTGTTTCAGTGTTTTTATATGGTCATTTGGCTATTATTTCTGGCAAATTTCCAAAGACTCTGATACTGCATTATTTTGGCTAAGATTATTAACTTTCGGTTCTGCACTTATTCCACTTTTTTATTTATATTTTAGTTTAGTCTTTGCAAAGAAGGAAAGGAATAAGGGAGTTGCATATTTTTTTATAATATCAATAATTTTAGCCCTTTTAAGTTTAACAAACTATTTAGTTGTAGGAGTGGGTAAAAAATTAATTTTTAATTTTTGGCCAATACCTGGAGCATTATATCCTTTTTTGCTTTTAGTTTTTTTTGCTTATACTATATATTCCTCTGTTATCCTTTACATTGAATATAAAAATTCGTCAGGCTTAAGGAAAGAACAATTAAAATATATTTTATTCGGGTTTATCGTTGGCTTTATAGGTGGAAGTACAAATTTTTTATTATGGTATAATATACCATTTCTTCCTATCGGCAACATTCTAGTATCGGTTTACGTCCTAGCAACTACCTATGCAATTATAAGGTATAGGTTTATGGATATTAGAGTTGTAATTAAACGTTCGGCTATTTTTACAATTTTAGTCTTGCTGATAACCTCAATTTATGCACTTTTTACCTATTTAGTTAGTATTTTTTTTCAGGGTATTATTGGTACCCAATCTGTCATTGTGAATGGTGTGATAACTGCCGTTCTAGTTGCTTTAGGCTTTGAGCCTTTAAAGAAATTCTTGTCTCAAATCACAGACACTTTTTTATTTAAAGCTGAATACAATCCTCAGCAGGTTTTGGGTGAATTTTCAGATAAATTATCTTCTACTTTGAATCTGGATGAATTAACCCAATTTTTAGTGAAAAAAACTAGCGAGGTATTTAAGTGCACCAAATCCTCGCTTTATTTATTTAATCCAGATCATCAGGAATACCAGGAAAAAGCCATGTGGGGCAAGCGCAGCGTAGAACCAATGGCAAAAATTGAGCCCAAATTATTTAATAAAATTTTCAGCTACCTCAAGCAGATTGGCAAAGCCAAAGATGTCATTGTCAGGGAAGAAATTAAAAAAATTAATGAGCAGTATAAAAATCAGGTTTTAAATTTACTGATTAAACAATTAGATGAACGCGAAGTGAATTTAATTGTGCCGTTTTATGTGAAGGAAGAATTAATAGGCATTTTATTTTTAGGCGACAAGAAATCCGGAGATGTTTATTCTCAGCAGGATTTAAATGTTTTGGAAATCATTGCTGGCCAGTCAGCGGTTTCCATCCAGAATGCCGGGCTTTTTGAAGAGCAAAAGCACTTTGCCGAGCATTTGAAACGCGAAGTTGATAAAGCCACCAAAGAATTACAAATTGCTAATGTGCAGTTAAGGAAATTAGATAAGGCTAAGTCAGAATTTATTTCCATTGCTTCCCATCAATTACGCACGCCTTTGACAGTTATCCGCGGCTATATTTCCATGATTGAACAAGGTGATTTTGGCATTGTCTCGCATAAAGTTCAAGAACCATTGGACCGCGTTTATAAAAGTACCATGAGAATTATTGGCCTGGTTGAGGATTTATTAAATATTTCGCGCATTGAAAGCGGCCGTTTGAAATATGATTTTAAGCCAACTGATTTACCTGCTTTGGTGGCTGATGTTTATGAGGAATTAAAACAGCAAGCTAAAAATAAAAGTCTGCAATTTGAATTTATCAAGCCAACCAAAGAAATTCCCCAGCTGGTGCTTGATCAGGGTAAAATCAGGGAAACGATTATGAATCTGATTGATAATTCCATTAAATACACTGATGCTGGTTTTGTCAGAGTAAAACTAGAACGCGATGATGACCATGTTACTTTGAGCGTCAGTGATTCCGGCCGCGGACTTGCGCCAGACGAAATACCATTATTATTTCAAAAATTTTCTCGCGCCAAAGGCGCGCAGCTGATGCACACCGAAGGCACTGGCTTGGGTCTTTATATTGCCAAAAATATTATTGCCAAGCACGGAGGCAAGATCTGGGTGGAAAGCCCTGGGACTGGCAAAGGCTCAACTTTTTATATTAGGTTTAGGATAAATAATAAAAGGCTGGAGAAATAATTAGAAAAAATAAAAAATTGCCTTGTTGGGCAATTTTTTTGATTGGTTAATTTTTTGATTAATAAAAAAAGCGGCTCAGGTGTAAAGCCTAGCCGCTTGTTAAGACATTTACTGCGGTTTGCAGTGAAGAGCGATTTTGTTTTCATCGCTCAACGTGATATCAAGAAAATCCTCGGGAAGAACAGGAAACTCGCTGTATCTTGGAAAGGTTATAAATTTATAACTTTCCATTCTAAAAGAATTACCGTATTTCTGTTTTTCCCATTTGATTAATTCTTTAAGCAGCCCAAGCGGGCAGAAGTGAAGACCAGATTTAATCTCCGCTTTTGGTTTGAGCACGAAGTTAAAGATGAGCCCAGTATTGGTGCCGTTCGTAGGTCGTTCGGTTGTCTTGTGGCTTATCCACCAATCCACGCCATTTTCCCACTGCCTGGGATGTTTATTGCATTCTTGGATTGGCACAAGAACATCAACATCTTTGTGTTCTGCAAAGATGCGGGGGGAGGTGGTGCCTTTCCAAATTTCTTTGGCTAGTCCGCCGATAAGTATACCGACGGCATTATAATTCTTAAGCACTTGGTCTGCCACTTTAAGCCCTTCAATCCCACAAACGGCATTTAGCGGACTTGGCGCTCTCCATTCAAGACGTAGATCCAAACTCATTCTAAGTGCCATCATATTTTTCCCCTCCTTTGACTTCAATTTCTAGTGTTTCCGTATTAATGAGCACAGTTTGTAAGCTGTGTATGTGCTCGCCACCAGGATTAATACAGAGCGTATTTCCGAGTAAAGTGACATTGGCGCCATAAAGCCGTGGCGCTTCATGGATGTGGCCGAAAAGAGCTATTTGTGGTTGCGCTTCCAGAATGAATTGCATTATGCCCTGACTGCCTGCGTGTTTTTGGCCATTCACTTGATCCAACACTTCGTAAGGTGGATTATGAATTACCCAAACTGCTTTTTGTTCGCCAAGCTGGTTTTGCAAAACACGAAGCTCCGCCAGGATTTCTTTTGATTTTTTTTCCCAGGCTCGGTACAGGATTTTTGGTGGCAGGGATTCTACAAAGCTGTAGCCGACGATCGCAAAGTTTTCATCTAATTTGTGGATTTTACCGTGAAGATAGTAGATTATTCCTTCGCGTTCAGCTTCTTCTAGCAATGATGCGTTCTCAATCAGGTCGTCATTGCCGAGCATTGCATAGACTGGTTTATTGTTGTTGGCTGCTCTCCATTGTTTTGTCAGAGGCAGAAAAAATTTCTGAAAGAATTTCTGCTGAGCCTGTTTAAGGTGAGCAGGATCTTCTGCTTTATTTTTCAGTTGCGCTATGTTTGAATGTTTCGCCAAAGAAGCGATATGGGTTTCTTCCAGGATCGTTTTGTAGGCATGAGCCCGAAAGAGTCTTGTATTTGTGTCCTTGAATGATTGGAGAATATGCTTTGCCAGCGGGCTTTTATGCTCAAGTAAAACTTTTTCAACTCCGTGGGTAATCTTTGTCATTTGCCCTTGATAGAGCTCAAATAGAATGCACTCCAGCAAATATTGCGATGGTGCCCATTCAGAGAAATTTTTTATTTTTGAGCCAAGAGCCAGCGAACACTTGTGCGTAAAGGCATCGCGCATTGCTTCAGTCCAAGTCTCCTCTTCCTGCTTTAGCCAATCCACAACGCAATCACCTAAAATATCCAGCTCCATTTCAGAAAGCTGGAGTTGAGCCGGTTTCCCGACTGGCTCAGCGCTTTTGAAAAAAGCATAGAGCTTTTCAAGTATGATTTGTTCCATCATTAAGGTTTCAAACTCATAGAACTTGTTTGTCAGTTCATAGAGTATGTAGCCTTGTCGCTCTAGATGCCTTGCCAGAATTGCAGAGCCGATTCTCTCATTGAAAGTTTTGATGGCTTGCAAACTCTCTAAATAAGAATTTGATTTTAAGCTCTGTTCGAGACTGTCAGTCGGAATGACTTCGCCGTCTATAAGCGGCAGATCTTCGTCGTTAATTTCGTAATTTTCTTCTTCAGAGTAGTCAGGGTGCTGTGCAAGTTTGATAGCTACTGACTTGGGAGTCAGATCGCCACCAAAAACTATTGCATCAGCCTGCTCTTTTTGAGCTAGTCTGAACACAGCTTCAATGGCGTTTTGATTCCCGTGTAGATCGGTAGCGTATACAAACCGCATGATCACCTTACCTCCTTTTTGTTGTCAAAAAACGTTAGTTAAAATCAACTATAATTATATTTCAGAATTTTAAAGTATAGCAATAATTAGGCATAAAGTCAATAGTAGCACTGGTAAATATTTTTTGCGACTTAAAAAAATTGCTTTTTTAGAGCAATTTTTTTTGATGGGCGCTGGAGGGATCGAACCCCCGACCTACTCGGTGTAAACGAGTCGCTCTAACCAGCTGAGCTAAGCGCCCTGGAATAACTAATAACTTATAACTATAACAATAACTCTTGGTATGCGCTTAGCGAAGCTGGTTGCCGTCCGTAAATACTTTAATTCACAACTGCCTGCCTGCCGTAGCTTTAGCGAAGGCAGGAGCTAAGCGCCCTAGAATAACTAATAATTTATAACGATAACAATAACTTTTGTAAGGAGCTTAGCGAAGCTGGTTATCACCCATAAATACATACTAACCAAACTGCCTGCCTGCCGTAGCTTTTTTATCCGCCGAAGCTTTAGCGTAGGTGGAAGCGAAGGCAGGAGCTAAGTGCCCTTGGATTTTTTTTGCGGGTGCGCGGGAGAGGACTCGAACCTCCACGCCTTGCGGCACAGGCACCTCAAGCCTGCTTGTCTACCGGTTTCAACACCCGCGCAAAAGGTTTAATTTATATTATCAAGTATATTAAAAATTTTCAAGCGTTTTCTTCGTAAACATGGTATTTTATCTGAATAATAAATTTTTTTTAGTAAAATTTTCGATTCATTCTTGGCATATTTTAGTTGATATATTGTAGATTTTTTGGCATGAGTAATGTGCCCATTTAGATTAATAATTTGTTTGATACTTTTCCTTAACCATAAAATATGTTGTTTGCTTGCAGACACGAAAGTCGTATAAAACATTAAACTTGATTTCCAGCGTTTATCCCAATAAGAATAAAAGGAACCATCTCCATCAAAGTGACCTCTTAAAAAATCAAAAAAATATTGTTTAGGAATTTTTATGTCATTTAATATTTTCGTTTTGTTTGGCATTAACCCTATGCTTAATAAGAATTTATAAAAATTAACATCCCCAAATTGAATTACATAATATTTTTTTATTTTATTTCCACCCCGCGATTTTTTACCAATTTTGTTCGTTAATTTTAATATTTTTTTGAATTTTAAAACAAGCTCTTTGTCCTTAGATGTAAAGTGAATGTGCCTCTTATCAGATGAAAGATTTCCATCGGTTGTAATTAGTCCAATAATATAGGCAAACTCTGGAGCCCATTTAATTAAAATTTTTGATTGTGGTTTTGACATAATTATCTCAAATTCAAAGCGTCTGCCAATTTTATTATATAATATTTTTACTCTTAACACAAGTTTATTGACATTGTTTTCCTATTCTGTAAATATTAAGGCAAGTAAAACGGGGGCCAATTATGGTCCTTTTAAAATTTCAAGAAGGAGGTAGGTGAAATGGCAGAGTTCAAGGTTTTGCTGATTGGTTCGGGAGGCAGGGAGTATGCTTATTTAAGAAAGCTACTTCAAGCCTCGGAGGTGTTTGTTCATGTTGCTCCGGGCTTAAGCGGCATGCTGTATTTTCTTAATGAGGAAGAGCGCAGCCGGGTTAAGCTTTATCCGGAAGTAAAAGCAACTGACGTTAAGGCGATTTTGCAACTGGCGCAAACAATCATGCCCGATCTGGTTGTGGTCGGGCCTGAAACGCCGCTAATCTTCGGCCAGGCTGATGAATTGCTCGCCAAGGGCTTGAAGGTTGTCGGCTTTACGGCCAAGGGCGCGGAACTGGAAAACAATAAGGCCATGGCTAAAGCAGTTTATCAGCAGCTTGGTGAGCCGACTGCTCCGGGCAAGCTGGTGCTAAGCCTGCCAGAAGCCATTCCTTTTATTGAGCAATGCCGCCGTGATGGCATTCCTTTAGCTTGCAAAACCAACCACGAAGCAGCGGGCAAGGGCGTTATTGTTCCGTCGCCCGAAGGCCAGGATGGCAAAGATCACTGGACCTTGGTGGAAGAAACCCTGGTTCAAATGTTTGATCCTAAAAAGCCTCTTGGCTTTTTGTCCAAAGCCGTCTTGCTGGAGCATTGCTACCGCTCGTTGAGAGAGTGGTCAGCCATGTACTTGCTGGGCAAGAATGGCTTTTGTTTGCCCTGGATGCCAACTAAGGACCACAAACTGCTGCACGGCAATAACACTGGCGGCATGGGCATTGTTACCCCGGCGCCGGGATTTTCCATGGCTGACATGAACAAGCGATTGGGAATAATTGCCAAAGTGCGTCAATATCTGGCAGACAGATTTGGCATTGAGCTCTGCGGAATCCTTTACGAAGGATTGAATCGCATTGGCCTGATCGATTATCTGCTGGAAACAAATATCCGCGGCGGTGATCCAGAAACCCAAGCCCAGCTGGAATATATTCTGGGAGTGGCTTTCCACGAACTGCTTTTGGCAGCATGCGAAGGCAATACCGGCATTTTAAGCCAAGTAAAAGTGCCAGAAGACATGGTATCAGTTGGCGTGGTCATGGCTTCCACGGGTTATCCAGGTGATTATTCTGCCCAAAAAGGCAAGGAAATCATCATTCCCCGAGATCTACCGGAAAACGTAATTATCCATCCTGCTGGCCTGGTCTTGGAAGACAACAAACTGAAGATTGCTGGCGGCCGAGTATTAATGGTTTCTGCCAAAAGAAAAACAATACCCGAAGCCAGGGACATTGTGTACAAAGTGGTCAAGGAAATACAACATGACGGTGCTTTAGACTGGCGCGAGGATATTGGCATCGCTGCCTAAACTTACATAAACACAAAAGGTCGGATTAAAACCCGGCCTTTTCTTTTTGAAAATTTTTATTCTTCAATACTAATACACTGCACTGGACAGGCATCAACTGCCTGGTCAATTTTGTCTTTAAACGGCGCGTAATCTGGCATTTCTTTGACCTGGCTTTTGCCGTCATCTAAATGAAAGACTTCAGGGCAAAGGCCTTCGCAGGTGCCGCAGCCAATGCAGAGCTCTTGGTTGACGATTGGTTTCATATTAAATAAATGATTTCCGCCAAAGGCGGATCAGCCTCTGGCTGAAAATTGTTAGGTTGTTAGTACTCTTTATAGTATGGTAGCAATTTTTATAGGTTTAGACAAGATGGTTGTTTTTTGTTATTATTATAAGAGAATTAAATTTTAAGCCAAAACCAGCATGTTATTTGTTAGAATATTTGGAGTAGTTTTATTTATCTTGGGTCCAGTCTTAGTTTTTAAATCTGAATGGTTTTTGGAAAACTTTGGACGCATTGAATGGGCGGAAAAACACTTGAGCACAGAAGGCGGGACTCGTGTTTTCTATAAAATTTTAGGCTTGATTTTCATGTTTTTCGGCTTAACCATGATTTTTAATCTGTTTGGCGGCATTGTTTTGTGGATTTTTTCACCTTTGCTGCCTAAAGGACAATAATTTTTAATCTTAATTTTTTTATTTTAAAAATATGCCAGTTTCAGGCGGCGCTCAATTTCTTAATCCAAAAGAAATTTTGGGAAAACTTCAAATTACTGAGGGCATGACGATTGCAGATTTGGGTTGCGGAAATTTGGGTTATTTTATAATCCCGGCAGCCAAACTAATAGGCAAAGAAGGCAAGGCTTATGCCGTAGATATCCAAAAATCTGTTTTGGACGCGGTTGTTAGCCGGGCGAAACTTGATTCTTTGACCAATATTGAGACTATTTGGTCTAATCTGGAAGATGCTGGTTCAACTAAAATTCCAAGTGGCACCGTAGATATTGCAATTTTAGTCAATATTTTATTCCAAAATAAAAAGAAAAAGGAGATCATCTATGAGGCTGCGCGTATTTTGAGAAATGGCGGCAAGGTGATTATTATTGACTGGAAAAAAATTGGCATCCCATTTGGTCCGCCCGTAGAATTACGAGTTGAGCCAAATGTTATAAAAAGCTGGGCGACTGAATTGAGGTTGCGGTTAATAGAAGAAACTGAATTTGGTGATTATTTCTGGGGCTTAATATTTGAAAAAATTTAACTTACTAATAATTTTAGCAATTTATGATTTTCTTAGGAATTGATTGGGGGAAGATTTTTTCCGTACCTTTTTGGTTAGATGTTAATCCAGGCGAATTGTCAGCACGTTTTGAGCAGATGTTTCTGGTTGTTTTAGCTGTGAGCTATTTAATTTACGGTCTGAGCAAACTGATGGCCAAGAGATTAAAAATAAAACGCGAGTTTGTGCGCGCTAAGTTTTGGGTAAAGGTGGGTAATTTTTGTCTGACCATGGCCATTTCCTTTACTTTTATTTTCTTTTTTCGTTATGAAGCAATTCCGGTTTTGGGCGGCAGGTTTTGGATTTTTATCTGGCTGCTGATGGGTGTGATCTGGCTGGTTTATTTAATCAGGTATTATTTTGTCGTCATGAAAAAACAGCTAAGAGAGCTGAATGAAAAGCAGAAATTAAATAAATACTTAAAAAAATAAGATAAGAATAGGCCGGGTTGGCCTATTTTTATATTACAGATGTCTTATAAACAAAATATCGGCAAATATGGGCAAGAAGTGGCTAGAAAATGGCTGCAAGCCAGGGATTATAATTTTTTAGCTGCAAATTTTTCCACCAGGCATGGCGAGCTTGATTTAATTTTTGAAAAAAATAAGCAGATAATTTTTGTGGAGGTTAAAACACGCTTGTCTGATAAATTTGGCCTGCCCGAAGAAGCGGTCACAGAACAAAAGAAAGCCAAAATGTCTGAAGCAGGCTTAAAATATCTGGCAGCCAATCAAATTGCTAGTGATAATTATCGTTTTGACATTGTGGCAGTGGAAATAGATAAAGCTAATAAAAAAGCGAAAATTAGGCACCATAAGGGGATTTAAGAAATTTTTAATATTAAATTTTTAATTTTTAATCAATTAATAAATGACTAAATTTTTAATTAAATTTCAATTTCTAAATTCTAAATACTGTTTCAGAGTTTGAAATTTGCAAACTGAATTATTGTTATTTATTTGGGATTTGGTATTTGTGGATTTAATTGAAAATGACAAATGACAAAACTCAAAAGACAAAATAAATATAAAGTTCAAATAATAAAATTTTGTTATTTAAATTTTGGGCTTTGAAATTTTTTTGTCTTTTGTCTTTATAATTTTGTCATTCTTTACAAAATACGTGCTGTTGACATAAAAGTTTTTACCAGGTATAATACAATCAAGCTAGTTTAATGTATTTTAAACTAGTTATTTTAATAAGTGGTAAGAGGAAATAGGTAATACGTAATAGGTAGCAAGGTATTGGTGAATATTAAAATTTATTTTTTTCCTTTCCGTATTACATATTTCTTATATCTAATATCTAATTTCAAGCATATGGATTTACAATCAATACAACAGGCAGTAAAGCAGATTGCCTCTGAAAAAGGCCTGTCAGAGGCAGCAATAATGGAAACTATTAATTCAGCCTTGGCCGCGGCTTATCGCAAGGATTTTGGCCAGAAAAACCAGAATATTATTTTTGAGTTTGATGTTAAAAGCGGCAAAATGAGGGTTTATGATAAAAAAATCGTGGTTGATTTTCCTGCAGAATTTATTAAAAAAATAGATGAAAACGGCCGTGATAAAAAGTATGTGGAGGAGCTTGAGGAAGGCGCTGTTTTACCAGAAGGCCAGGAACCTCTGAAATTCAATCCCAAAAATGAAGTTTTGCTGGAAGATGCCAAAAAAATTAATAAAAAAATAAAAGTTGGTGAAGAATTAATTGTGGACCTGGAAATTCCAGCTGATTTTGGCCGCATGGCTGCGCAAACAGCCAAACAGGTGATTATCCAAAAAATCAGGGAATCTGAAAGAGAAACAATTTTTAATGAATATAAGCAGAAAGAAGGTCAGTTAATAACAGGCACGATTCAAAGAAGGGAAATGGCCGGACTTTTAATTGATTTGGGCAAGATTACCGCTTTGATGCCATTTGAAGAACAAGTCAGAAATGAGCGTTATGTTCCCGGGGAAAGAATGAAATTTTATATTGCCAGGGTGGAAATGACAATAAAAGGCCCTGAAATTATAGTTTCCCGTTCAAGCTCAGAATTAATCAAAAAATTATTTGAATCAGAAATACCAGAAATTAATGCAGGCTCAATTGAGGTGATGTCTATTGCCCGCGAAGCAGGCTTTCGTTCAAAAGTGGCTGTCAAAAGCAATCAGGAAAATATAGATCCGATTGGTTCATGCGTTGGCCAGCGTGGCGCCAGAATTCAGACTATTATCAATGAGCTGGGCGGTGAAAAAATTGATATTATTGAATGGAATGAGGAACCTCATAAATTTATCAGCAATGCCTTATCACCGGCTAAAGTCGTAAGCTTGGATATTTCTGAAAAAGATAAAACAGCTTCAGTCACTGTTCGTGAGGATCAGCTTTCTTTAGCAATCGGCAGGGAGGGCCAAAATGTTAGGCTGGCTGCCAAATTAACCGGCTGGAAAATAAATATTGTCAAAGAAACCCCAAGCGGTGAAAAAGAAGAAGTCGTGGCTGTTGATGGGGCTGGCACGCCTGTTCTGGAACCTGAAAAAACAGAGGAATCAAAAGACGCTAAAAAAGATGAAAAGAAAAAAGCCAAAAAGGCTGCCAAGGAAAAAAAGGTGAAAAAATCAGAAACTAAGAAAAAATCTCCCAAAGCCGAGCCAGAAGAAACAAAATCTGAAGAAGCAAAAGAGCAACAAAAAGAGGATTAAGAATTTCAGATTTTTGCTTTCAGATTTCATAATTCATAATTTATCAAATGTCTTATCTAATCTACGTTTACAACTTAATTTTTTATCAGCCGCTTTTTAATGGCTTGATTTGGCTTTATAATGTTTTGCCTGGCCATGACATTGGCATAGCGATTTTAGTTTTGACTGTGGCAATCCGCGTAATCCTTTTCCCGCTTTATTACCAGTCAATCAAATCGCAAAAAGCTTTACAGGATATTCAGCCCAAAGTTGATGCTTTGAAAAAACAGTATGCCAATGATAAGGAAAAAATGGCGCAGGAAATGATGAATTTGTATAAGCAAGATAAAGTCAATCCTTTTTCATCATGCCTGCCGCTCTTGATTCAATTTCCATTTTTAATTGCTGTTTATCAGGTCTTTAGACAAGGCTTAAGCTCGCAGGGTTTTGAAATGCTTTATTCTTTTGTGGCTCAGCCAGATAAAATCAACCCCATATTTTTGGGCTTTGTTAATTTAGCTGTTCCTAGTTTGGCGCTGGCAGTCTTGGCTGGCGCGGCTCAATTCTGGCAAACAAAAATGCTGATGGCCAAAAAGCCGCCTTTAGTAAATCAGAAAGAAATAAAAGGTTCAGGAGATGAAAAAACTTTGGCTGTGATGAATAAGCAAATGCTGTATTTTATGCCGATTTTTACTGTCATTATTGGCGCCAGTTTGCCGGCTGGATTAACATTGTATTGGTTTACCACGACATTGCTCATGGCCTTGCAGCAGCTGTGGATGTTTGGACGACATAAGAAAACTGAAACACCTGCCTCCGTTTAAAACTTCGGTCTTCACCGACTGAAGTCGGTTTCGACCGACGAAGGTCGGCAGGCAGGCTAAAATAATTCACAAAAACACACGAAAACTTGACGATTTTTTGAGTAGGGGAAGTATAGGAAATTAATTTTTGTATATTTGTATTTAATTTGTAGTTTTGTAGTGCTATGCTTATTAACCAAAAGCAATTAAAGAAGATCAGAGTAGAAACGCAAAGCGGGCAGTTTTTGGGTTATGTTTCAGATTTTGAATTGGAAACAGAGACTGGCATAATTGAAAAATATCTGGTCAGAAGCAACAATTTGATGTCAGGACTTTTTGAAGGCAAATTAATTATTCATAAAAGGCAGATTATAAATTTTGATGATGAAAAAATGGTTGTAGAAGATGCGGCGCTGAAAGAAAAAATCGGGCACAAAGCTTTTGAAAAAGTAGAAAATGTAGAAGGAATTGAACCGGTAATTTCTAGCGAAATTAATAACCAATGAATAAAAGTTCCAAATAACAAATAAATTATAAATTCTAAATCCAAATAATTAAAAATTGTTTTAAGATTTGATTATTGGGATTTATTTGGAGCTTGGAATTTGAAGTTTGTGATTTTCCAGATATGTTTAACCTAAACTACTTAGAACTCTTTATACTAAACACAATTATCTATTTTGATCTTTTTGATTACCCCTTAACTTTAAATGAAATTTATACTCATCTTTTTACAGGCGGCATGGTCGGCAGTAATTATTCTTTAACTGAAATTGCCAGTGAATTAAAAACAAATCCTAAGCTTAATAAAATAATAGCCACTGAACGTGGTTTTTATTTTTTGCAAAATCGGCAGAAAATAATTCAAACGCGTTTAGGGCGTTATGTCTTGGCAGAAAAAAAATGGAAAATTGCGCTATGGGCCGGCCGAATTTTTAAATACCTGCCCTTTGTAAAATTAATTGCGGTCTGCAACAGCCTGGCCTATAACAATGCCAAAATTTCCAGTGATATTGATTTTTTTATAGTGACAGCAAAAAATAGAATCTGGCAGACTCGTTTATTTTTAATTTTTACCATTGCTGTGCTGGGTTTGCGGCCGCCAAAAAATAAACAGCCTGATAAAATTTGCCTGAGCTTTTATTTGGCTGAAGATGATTTGGATTTAACAAAAATAAAAATCGCGTCCGAAGATATTTATCTGGTATTTTGGCTGGCTACTTTGCTGCCTATATATATGAGAGATGAAATGTATGACCAGTTAATTGCGGCTAATCCTTGGCTTAATAAATATCTGCCCAACTGGCAGCCGGTTAAACCAAGCCTCAGGCGCAGAATTGAAGATAATAAATTTAGTAAGTTTGTTTATCAGGCCAGAGAATTTATCTTGCAAAGCTGGCTGGGAGATTGGCTGGAAAATCTGGCAAGGCAACTGCAAATCAAGCATATGTCGCAAAAGAAAAAGGATTTAGCTGTTTTGGGTGATAAACGGGTAATTATTTCAGATACGATTTTAAAATTTCATGAAAACGACCGGCGGGCGGAATATCAGGAAAAATTTGAGAAAAAGAGGGAAGAATTATTAAAAAATATATAAAATAAAAAAGCCGGCTCATCCATTTGGACAAGCCGGTTTTGAATTTTTATTTGTTGTTCAATTATTTCGGTCAATAATCCGGCCCTTGGAGTTCAGGGCAAGGATACTTCCATGCTGATTGGTGTTTTATGTGGTCATTGAGGCTTTCGAGACAATTGTGATTGGGATCAACGCCGCTTGTTTCCTGGCTTATCGCTTGAGCCCCGTTTTCATCGCTTAGGTGCAAGGCAAGGCTACTGACCTTTGCATTGCAGACAGGGTCTGGGTTGAGTTGGCCATCTTTGCCAATGTAGAAAGAACCGTAAGGAAATTGGTTGGGCTGAATTCCACCCAGACAAAAGCTGTTGATCAACTCTTTCCCGATATGCATTCCTTCAATACTCACCTGACCATCCAGAACATAACCTATGGTATAGGTCTCATTCTTATTGCGCAAGTAGTATCTCACGAGTTTGCCGTCGGTCGCTTTGACATAACTCATTCTTGACTCGTACGGTGATGCAATCCCCGAGGTAGTCAATGAGCCATAAAGGCCGATGGTATGCTCCCCGCCGGGAAGTTCAATGGAGAACCTTATGAGCCTGTACTGGGTTATCAGAATCAAGATGATCGCCACTAGTGGAATGCTAATTAATAACCGCCACTTTAACGCTGTTATATCTACTAACATTTCCTTCCTCCTTAAATTTTGAAAGAATTAATCGCTAAATTAGCGATTTTGAGACCATCTAGGTCATTTGATAGTTTAGCATTTTTAAAGGTGTTTGTCAAGAGTGTGGGATTTTCTTGTTTTGGTATAATTAACTTATGCCCAAATTCGCCAAAACAATTGAATATCTTTTTTACCTTTTTATTTTTTCTTTACCCTGGCAAACCAGGTGGATTTGGCATTATGGCAGTTTAAATGGGGGGCAAAGCGAATATCTGACTTTTAGTTTGTATGCTACGGAAATTCTGCTTTGGCTGATTTTGTTTTTGACAATAATTTACAAAATTAAAATTAAGGATGAGGAAGCCGGGATTTTAAATTATAAAATTCTGGATTTTTATATTTTATTTGGCTTGTTAGTAATTGTATCGGGCTTATCAATAATTTGGGCTCAAGATAAACAAGTGGCATTTTATTATTTAATAAAAATGCTGGAAGGCTTGGCGCTGCTGATTTTTATTATTAATTTTAAGCTTAGTTTTAAAAAAGTTGGCTTAGCAATTGTCGCCTCTGGTTTTGTCCAGGGAGTTTTAGCAATCTCCCAATTTGTATCTCAAAAAGTTTGGGTTAGCAAATGGCTGGGCATGGCTGAACAGCTGACGCAAACACTCGGGACTTCAGTAGTTGAAGCAAATGGAACAAGATGGTTGCGCGCGTATGGTTCTTTTGCCCATCCTAATATCTTGGCTGGTTGTTTAGTTGTCAGTTGTTTGTTTTTAGTTGTCTTATTAATCTTGTCCAAACACAAATGGGAAAAAGTTTTTTTGTGGATTTGCTGGCCAATAATCTTGGCTGGTTTATTTTTTACTTTTTCCAAAAGCGCATTTTTAGCCTTGGGAATTGGCTTTCTGTTTTTAAGCATATTTATTTTTTTAAGTTATGAAAATAAAGCTAAAATTATTTTGAGCCAGTTAATTGGCAGCGGATTTTTGGTTTTGGCTGTTTTGACTTTATTTTACAGCCAGTCGGTTTTTACGCGTATAAATGGGGAGGAGAGGCTGGAACAAAAATCAATGACTGAACGCACTCTTTATTTTGAACAAGCCAAAGATTTAATTCAGGCCAATTGGCTTAAAGGCGTTGGCTTGGGCAATTATACTTTAGCTTTATTTAATTATTTGCCAGCCAAACAGCCTGTCTGGTTTTATCAGCCTGTACATAATGTTTATGTTTTGGCAGCGGTTGAGCTGGGCATTTTAGGTTTTATAATTTTTGTGTTGATCATTATTAATATTTTAAGAAAAATTTGGGATTTTAAAATTGATTATAATCTGAAATTGCTGGCTATTTTTCGGAATTTTAAATCTAAGGAAATATATCATCACTATAAAAATCATTTTTTCTGGTTTTTGGGTCTTACAGGAGTTTTGATCGCGATTTTAATTTTAATGGCCTTTGATCATTTTTTTTGGACAATGTGGTTTGGGATTGCGTTGTGGTGGATGTGTTTGGGGTTGTGGTTGAAGGGGACACAAATTAACACGAATTGAAAACGAATTTAGGAAAATAAAAAACCCGCCGTTGCTTCTTTTGAAGTTCCGGCGGGTGATTTGTTGAAGCAGTTAATTAACTGCCAGCATACTTGAAGTTGATTCCCCAAGCGTGTTTAGCGACGGTGACGTTGCCGTCAACCATTAATGTGCTCTGGTTGGTGAAATCCGGCAGCCAATGGTTGGTGTTTGGAAGATGAACTGCAAATTCACAGCCCGGAGTCATGTCTTTTTTGTTGATTTTGATTGTCCCCTGGCCTACGCCCATCATTTCCCATTCACTGGTTTTGCAGTCGCCATAAAGTACCCATTGATCATGTTTGTCCAGATTTATCTGGATCGTCTCGGTGGACTTTTTGTGGGCGAAGAAAAACAAGCCAGAAAGAGTCGTTACCGAAATGACAATAGCGAACACTAACACGATTTTTTTCATTCTTTTTCCTCCTAGAAAAATTTTTACTTTTTCAAAAGGGCAAAGCCCTTTACTATCCTCGTCTCAAGATGAAATATTTTAATATTACATCCTGGGATGAGGCGGGCGATCTTTTTAGACCGCCCGCGGTTTTGTTTGAATTAAGAATACAGATTACTCGTTATCACCTGTTAACGCCGATCTGTATTCTATCAGAGGACAGACCTTTTCTTTCTTGGCATGAATAAATTCCGTAACCAAGTCGATTGTTTTGCTGTCTTTCCCCTGAAATAATCCGGTTATAATCACGGCTACGTACTGGATAAAGATCCAGCTAATAATCAATAGCACTGTGGCAAAAAAGAAGTCCACTATGCCCTCATAGTAGAACCCAAAGTTTGCTATCTTTTGATTGTAGCTATGAAGGAAAGCCAGGCTCGTGATTATCACCGCTGGTATTATTGAAAATGCCAGTACTTTATTTTCGGTGCCCGAGTCTAATCCCTCGATAGTCCTTAGGTAGTATTTGTAGGTAAGGCGGAACCCTAAGAATGTTACAATCGCGAGGGTTACCGATAGAAGAAAGATCCAATTGAAATTTTTGTCCTTTTCTTCTTGTCCCGGCTGATACCACTCCCGCTCATCAGGCGTTTTTAACCGCCAGTGAGTATTTTCAACCAGATTTCCCTCAGTAGAATGATTGTAGCTTTTTTCTGCCACGAAGTATTTGTCAACGATTTTGGGTTGAATTACTTCCTGGTTAAGCAAATAGCCAGCGCCAATCACCATAAAAATTGTTGCGATTAGAGCGGGAATCACTGCCAAGCCAAGCAGAACGTTTCTGACTAAAGTCCAGACGTATGAACATAGGTCAGTTGGTTTCTCCCTCGTCAACTTTACTATTCTGTAATGCCACGATTTTTCAGAAATTCTCATTCTTTCCTCCTTGGAAATTTTTGTATTTACTTTTCAAAAAGGGCAAAGCCCTTTACTATCCTCGTCTCAAGACGAAATAATTTACTCGAAACTATTCCGTCCTGGGATGAGTGGGGCGATCTTTGCAGACCGCCCATAAGCTGGTTTTGTTCAGAAGTAGTAGGAGAATTTTCCGTTTTCGTTCGTGAAACCGACGGTTTTCTTGAGCAGTTTACAGCTTCCTGCGCCGTCGCAGAATTCGAGAGAATAGGGAGTGGCTATCAGGTAGCTGTATATGGGCAACTGGGGTTCGATAAGGTGCTCATTTAACCAGTAGGCCGTGGGTAAGCCAATTACAATTTCTATCGGTGGGGTATAGATTTTAAAAACCCCACCACTAAGCCTGTATGCTTCGAGATCAAGCGTCGTCTGGGTATTCCCCTTTGGATCTTTTCGGTAAAAGACGAAGAAAGCTTTGGCGGGTTGGCTGTTTGTTTCCGTGATTTCCAGGTTGCTCAGATCGTAGATCCTGTCGCTTACCTGCATCAGTTCTTTCACGACCCAATCGTTGCTTTCCTGTCTGGCCTGTTTTGCCTTGTTGAGCTGCCAGTTATAGCCGAGATAGAGGCCGAAGGGAATGACAATCAGCGTTAAAATCAAATTGATTATAACGATTAGGCACCCACAGCCTCTTTTTTCTACGACCACGATTCTTTCCTTTTCTACCTCTTCAATTTCTTTTTCTTCCATTTGTACATTTTCCTTTTTCGTTTCTGAATTTTTGAAAGAGCAAAGCTCTTTTATTTTCCTCATCTCAAGACAAAATAATCTACACGAGACCATCCTGTCCTGAGATGAGGGGGGATCGGAAGATCCCCTGTATGAATTTGCCGATGCTATTCGTTCGGCTCGAGGTTTTGATTGTACTTTTCAATCAGGTTGATGATCTCTGTGATTGTATCATCATCTTCACCCGATGTAATTGGGTAAGGCCCTGATTTAGAATCTTCTCCCGGGTCATCGTCTTCATATCTGACCCTTCCCGAAACGAAAACAATTTTGTCGTTTTCATTTTTGATTCTTACGGAGTAAAAACTCCGCATTTCAAAGTTGCCCTGTCTGGTATGGTTAAGGTGATATTGGGAAAGTTTTTTATCTTCAGAATCTCCCTCCTCAATTTCCCAACCAGTAAAAACTTGGACTTCTCGGTTTCCGATTTTTTCTACGACGTGTCTTTTCCGATGTTTTAGTACACCATCATGGCCTTCGTTGCATTGGGAAAGAGGGATTTCTCTCCCGCATCTTTTGCATCGGCCAAATGGTACGATTTCAGTTTTATAGATTTCCATCTTTCCTCCTTTGAAATTTTTTTAAAGAGCATAGCTCTTTTTCTATCCTCGTCTCAAGACGAAATGATCTACTAGAGACCATCCCGTCCTGAGATGAGGGGGGATCGTTGGATCCCCTATGTCGCGGGCGATCTTCGTTAAGACCGCCCGCGAGCTTTGTCAGCGATTGCTACACATCGCAAAGGGTTTCTTAATTTAAAACCTTAAGAGTTGCGATATTTTTGAATGAACCCAAGAATCTTCGTGATGATTTTTTCACTTTCCTGTGGATGTAGAGGTAATGGGCCTGGATCAGACCGAAGCTCGATAAATTCTTCTTCCTCGTCATCAGCATCTTCACATTCATATGTGCCTGAAACGAAGATAATATCGTTATTAACCTTTTTTACAGTGATGTAGAAGGTTTCAACTCGAAGATTTTTCACATCACAATTATGGATAATACGATATTCGGAAAGGCTTTTATCTTCAGCTTCAACATGGATATCAGAAGCATCTGATTGCATGACGCCAGCAACTAGCATCTTGAAAAGCGTGGCCAGGGTTTTTTCTTCAGAATTTACTTCCTCAATATCCCACGTTAAGGTCGTTTCACGTTCACCTTCGATCGGCCTAACAATACATAGGTTTGATAATGTAACCATCCCCCAGGGAATAGCATGATTATGGTACATTTGCATCCGCGGTGACTCACTTTCCAGATCTGGCCACTCTTCGCACACTGAAAGTGGAATTTCACCACACTCCTCACAGCATCCATAGGGCTCTAATATTTGTTCATGAATCCTCAACATATTTCCTCCTAGAAAATTTTTCGTATTTAATTTTCAAAAAGGGCAAAGCCCTTTACTATCCTCGTCTCAAGACGAAATAATTTACTCGAAACTATTCCGTCCTGGGATGAGTGGGGCGATCTTTGCAGACCGCCCGCGGGGTTGTTTGTGTATCACCTGATTTTTGCGACGCGGTGCCAGGTGGTGATGACCTCTACATCATAAATTGGCAGATCGTCATCTCCTGGTTCGTCATCAAAAGTCGAAAGATAGCTCAGGTCAAAGACCTTTCCATAGTCGGCCTTTCTCGGTGAATATTTTTCCGGTTCCCTTCTTACAAGGATTGAGTTGGTATCGTCTATCCAGGCCAGATATTTGGCCAGACAGATAGGGCATCGCGCTTCGGCAACGAGCATTCCTTTGTATTTGTTGTCAAAGTAAACGCCGGCTTCCTTTTCGGTTATGGGTCTTGGTTCTTCTAACAGTTCCACTGGATGTTCGCAATGAACGCATGCGGTCGCACCTAAGTTTCGGCTCATTTTTTTCCTCCTTTAGAAATTTTTGGTTTATTCTTAGCCTTTTGGCTGGTTTTCATTTATATTTTTAACCCAAAATGAATTGGGTGTTGTAAAATTACTGTTTATATAATAGCATACTTTTATAAAAAAGTCAAGGGTTTTGTGGGCTATTTTGTTAGAAATTGGCCCTGAAAGGGCCCCTTTGGGGCTAAAATAAGCTATTTTTTAAAGATTTGCCTGGGAAGATAAAAAATTATTCCCCACTTTAGTGGGCTCGCCTTGGCGAAGCCAGGCCTGCTAAAGCAGGGTATAAATTATTAATACAAAAGGGTTTTTATTTGACTTTAAATGAATTTTTAGATAAAATATAATCGTTAGATAAAATAATTTTTATTTATGCTGACCCATGAAGATATACAAAAAATAATAGAAGCGCAAAGGGGAATTTTTGCTACCAAGGAAGATTCATCTAAGCTTAGTATTGAAATTGTTAATATTAAAGAAACAATGGCAACCAAGGAAGATTTTAGTAGATTAGAAGGTCAATTTAATCGCCTTGTTGATTCTATTGATAAGTATGCTAAGAAGGTGGATGACTGCTATCAAGAAATGGTGGCTAGGATAGTAAGCTTAACCGTCATGAAAGATGGTGCCAGCTTATCGCTGAAAAGCTTGATATTAAATTAGAATATTAATTTTCCAATTTTTAAAATATAGTTTTTAACGGTTGGCATTGCTGGCCGTTTTTTGTTTGACAAAGTTTGGCTAATTATATAAGCTAATTTAATAGTAAAAAGGTAATTTTTAGTACTTTGAACGGGGGACTGCCAATAGGTTTAAAATATCAAAAGACAAAGCACAAATAACAAACCTTCGTTTGCCCTAGCAAACTACGGCTTGCGAAGGCAAAATAATAATAAAATATAAAATTCAAAATTTTAGTATTTGATATTTGGGTTTTGAATTTATTTTGTCCTTTGGATTTTGATGTTTGTCATTTAATCTCATCGTAACCCACTAAAGTGGGGTATAAAATTAAATTTAAAATTATGTCTATGTACAAACCCTTAAACGATCACGTCTTAATCAAGCCAATCAATGGCAATGAAGTTTCCAAGGCCGGCATTATTTTGCCTGACACGGTTGACAAAGAAAAGCCAGAAAAAGGCGAAGTTGTGGCCGTAGGTTCTGGTAAACTTTTGGAAAATGGATCTAGAGCGCCAATGTCTGTTAAAGTCGGGGATAAGGTTATTTTTAAAAAATATTCACCGGACGAACTGCCGGGGGATGAAGATTTGATGGTGATAAAGGAGGAGGATATTCTTGCGATAATTCAATAATTTTTAATTTTTAATTTTTAATTTTTTGAAAATATGAGTAAGCAAATTTTATATGATGTTAAGGCCCGCGAGGCCTTGAAGCGGGGGGTTGATAAATTAGCCAATACAGTCAAAATCACTTTGGGTCCAAAAGGACGCAATGTTGTTCTGGATAAAGGTTTTGGCGCGCCAACAATTACCAAAGACGGAGTGACAGTGGCTAAAGAGATTGAATTAGAAGATAAATTTGAAAACATTGGCGCTGAACTGGTTAAAGAAGTTGCTTCCAAGACAAACGATGTTGCCGGTGATGGAACCACCACAGCGACTTTACTGGCCCAGGTCATGATTAATGAAGGCATTAAAAATGTGACTGCTGGCGCAAATCCTTTGGCCATAAAACGCGGCATTGAGAAAGGTGTGGTAGCAATTATTGAAGAATTAAAGAAAAATATTTCCAAGCCCATAGTTGGCAATGAAGAAATTGCTCAGGTTGCTTCTATTTCTGCCAATGATACGGAAATTGGCAAGATGATTGCTGAAGCAATGGATAAGGTTGGCAAAGATGGCGTGGTCACAGTTGAAGAATCGCAAGGTTTTAGCATGGAGCTGGAATTAGTTGAAGGCATGCAATTTGATAAAGGCTATATGTCTGCTTACATGATTACCAATCCTGATCGCATGGAAGCTGAATATAAAGATTGCCATATTTTAATTACTGACAAAAAAATTTCAGCTGTGGCAGATATTCTGCCTATTTTAGAAAAATTGGCTGAAATGGGCAAAAAGGAACTGGTCATAATCGCTGAAGAAGTTGACGGCGAAGCTTTGGCAACTTTAGTAGTTAATAAATTGCGCGGGGCATTTAATACTCTGGCAGTGAAAGCGCCTGGCTTTGGTGATCGCAGAAAAGCAATGTTAGATGATATCGCTGTTTTAACAGGCGGGCGGGTGATTAGTGAAGAAGTAGGTTTGAAATTAGAAAATGTTAAAATTGAAGATTTGGGCCTGGCTGCAAAAATTGTGGCGACCAAAGAAAACACCACGATTGTTGATGGCAAAGGCGATAAAACAGCCATTGATGAAAGAATTAAACAACTTAAAAAAGAATTAGAAACTTCTGATTCTGATTTTGATAAAGAAAAATTACAAGAACGTTTGGCCAAATTAGCCGGCGGAGTAGCTGTCATTAAAGTCGGTGCTGCCACTGAAACTGAACTTAAAGAAAAGAAACACAGGATTGAAGATGCGCTGGCAGCGACTAAAGCTGCTGTGGAAGAGGGTATTGTGCCAGGCGGCGGAGTCGCTCTTTTACGCAGTCGTTTAGTTTTAGATAATACTGAGGCTGAAGGCGAAGAAAAAATCGGCATTGATATTTTAAGAAAGTCATTGGAAGAGCCGTTAAAAACAATTGCTTACAATGCAGGCAAAGACGGTTCTGTGATTGCTGAAGAGGTTAAAAAATTAACTGGCAATAATGGCTACAATGCTGAAACAGATAAATTTGAGGATTTAGTTGCAGCCGGCATTATTGATCCGACAAAAGTAACTCGATCAGCTCTGCAAAATGCAGCTTCAATAGCAGCCATGTTTTTAACAACCGAAGCAGTAGTGACTGATTTGCCGGAAAAGAAAGATGAACATGCTCATGGCGGCGGTATGCCGGATATGAGCGGAATGGGTATGATGTAAACTACAGATTACAGATTTATACAGATATACAAATATAATATAAAAAAAGATCGTCTGGAAATGGGCGGTCTTTTTGTTTTTTTCAAATGTTGTCTAAATTGCCGTCAGATCAAAAAATGCTTGACAATTTTTAAAATTATGTTAAGGTGTATTGTTACCCGTAAACGGGTATTTTAATATGTAATTTGACAACTAAAACAAAGAAAAAGGAGGAAGTATAGAAGTGGAAAAATATGCTAACTTAAAGGAGTTTTTAAGCATCCTGATTGACTTTCTTAACAAGTTTTTCAGCGTGTTTCTGGTTGAAGGCAGTTCTCTGCAATTTCAGCAGATAGTGAAAATTTCAGCCCTGGTTATTTTGCTGGCCTTTATCTGTTTAATTATTTTGTTCATTTACAGAATAATTGATCAGAGTTTAAAGCCATTGATTGCCAGCGTAAGCCAAAAGAGCGAGTATGTCTTATATCTTCTTTTGGCGACTTTACTTTTGTTTTTCACTTCTGCTGTCAGTTTTAAAACAGCTGCCACTGCTTTGGGCTGCTTTATTGGCATCCATTTTGTTTACAACTACTACTTTAAAGGTGGTAATGTAAAAGTAAAACGAGAGGAGGAATAGCATGGAGTTAAAAGTTCTGATGTACTGGTACAACCTAATCTATGTTGTCCCGTTTTGTCTGGGTGTCATACTGCTGATTCTGCAGACCATTGGCCTGGGCGAAACCGGGCTTGACCATGACGTGGATCAAGACATTGATCACGACATTGATCATGACATTGAGTGCGATGCTGATAGCGATGCAGATAGTGGCACTGATCATGACGCTGAACACGGGCATGATGTTGAGTCCGATCAGGACAGCTTGTTTTGGAAAGTTGCCCTGCTCATGGGTATTGGCAAAGTCCCGCTTTCCATTATTATGATGACATTCTGTTTTGTCTGGGGATTTGTCGGCTATATGCTGACAGCATTTGCTCAGACAATATTAAGAACACCGTTTCTGTTTTTCCCGCCGGTTT
The DNA here is from genome assembly GCA_041651155.1 of Patescibacteria group bacterium. Classification (NCBI taxonomy): domain Bacteria; species Patescibacteria group bacterium. The sequence goes on from JBAZJU010000001.1 coordinate 84,077, forward strand.
TTCTGGCCACGCTGATCATTGCAGTTTTTGCCACTGGTTATGTGGCCAAAGCAGTTGCCAGGATAATGCCGAAAACTTCAACCTTTACCACCACGGTAAAAGATTTAGTGGGTAAGGTCGGTGAATCATTATATCCAATTGATCAAGATCACGGCACAATCAGAGTCACGGATCAATTCGGTAATTTGCAGCAATACGCTGCTTATACATCGGGTGGAGTTTATATCCCAGGTAATACGCAAATACTGCTGGTTAATTGGGATGAACAGCGTGACGCTTTTTTTGTCACAGTTTTGCCGCCTGAATTGGCAGATTTGAAAAAAGAAGAAGAAAGGTTAAAAGGAGGAAAAGATGCATAGACGTGAAGAGTATGAGGAAGAAATGCCAAGAAAAAAAGGAGGAGAAGTAAGCATGGACAGTAAGAGGAGCATAGCGTCGTTTGCCGGAGGACTGATTTTCATTTCTCTGGCTCTAATCATCGGTCCGTTTTTTCTCAAGGTGGGCTGGACAATCCAGTTAGTGCTTGGTGTGTTCGGCATTCTGGGTTTGATCATTGGCGCCATTTTGGTGACCATTGCCAAACTCTATGTCAAAACAGCGGCTGATGTGGCTTTTTACCGCACAGGCCAAGGCAAACCCAAAGTGATTATTGACGGTGGTGCGATTGTTGTGCCGGTTATCCATGAGATTATTCAAGTATCGTTGCAAACCATGAAGCTGGAGGTTGATCGCAGCGGTCAGTTGGCATTAATTTGTAAGGATTATTTGCGAGCTGATGTAACAGCTGAATTTTACATCCGCGTGCAAAAGGACAAAGACGGCGTGACAGCTGCAGCCACCACGTTGGGCCGCGACGCCATGACCGCTTCCACGATCAAAGATCGGTTGATGGAAAAATTGGTTTCTGCTTTGCGGACAGTGGCAGCGACCATGGATCTGAATGAACTGCATCAGGAACGCGATAAATTCGCGGCCGCAGTTCAGGAAGCTGTAACCAAAGACATTAAGCCCAACGGCTTGGTCTTGGAAACAGTAACCATTTCCCGGTTGGACATGACTGATCCGAAAAACCTGCGGGAAGATAATGTCTTTGATTCCCAGGGCTTGAAAAAAGCCGCATCCATCGTGCAGGAACAGAAAATCCAGAGGAATAAGATTGAAAGGGAAGCTGAACTGCAAATCACGCAGAAAGACGTTGAAACCAGGAAGAGCGTCTTGGCTCAACAGCAGGATCAGGCTTTTGCCGAGGCAGACCAAAAAGCCAAAGTCGCCAATCAGCAGGCCCTAAAGGAAAAAGATATCCAGCAGTTCAAGATTGAACAGGATCAGGCCGTACAAACGCGCCAAGTGGAAAGCGAAAAGGCAGTCCAGACTGCGCAGTTCCAGAAAGATGCAGAGCTGGTAAAACAAGCTCAAGCAGTTGCTACTGCAGAAGTAACCAAGACTCAGGCAGTTGATGTCGCCAATAGAGAGAAAGATGTTGCGATCGCTGATGCTGAAGCAAAAAGAGCGGAAGCACAAGCGAATCAGCGCATAGCCGAAGCCAAGGCTCGGGAAGCTCAGGAAAAAGTGACGACAGCTGCGACTCTGGAAATTGCCCGGCGCAACAAGGATCAAGCAGTTATTGCAGCCGAGCAGGAAGGTCAGCAAAATCTGATCAAGCAGCAAAAGATTGCTGATGCGGCTGCATACACCAAGACCAGAGAAGCAGAAGCAGATAAAACTGCGGCAGAAAATCAGGCTCAAGCCCAGATTCGTTTGGCTGATGCTGGCTTGGTTGCCAAGCAAAAAGAGGCCGAAGGAGACAGGGCCGTAAAAATCGTACCGGTTCAGGTCGCCTCTGAGCAGGTTGAAGTTGACCGCAAGTCCGTTGAGGTCCTGACTGAAAAACTCAAGGCCCAGGATACGTATCAAGAGGCAGCGATTAAGCTGGAGATCTTTAAAGCCAAAATCTCGGCCGGACAAGTGGTTGGCGTGGAAATGGCCAAGGCCTTTGCTCAATTCATGAGCAAAGGCGACTTCAACATTTTCGGCGATCCCAAAACTCTGGCTGAGATGACCGCACTCTTTACCAAAGGGTTGGGCATCAGTCAGTTGCTCGAAGGCATGAATGATGGCAGTCCTGAGCTGGCAAAGCTGGCCGGAACCGGTATTGCCGCCGCTACCGCCGGACTGGAAGCGATTAAAACTAAGGCCGAGGAAGTCGCAGGCAAAGGAGGGAAAGGCAAGGGTAAAGAAACTCCTCCACCCGAAGCTTAAATAGCAGAATTATAAAATAATTCCAAGGGACGATTAATTTCGTCCCTTTTTTGCTACGAATTTTAGGATCCTAATTTACAAATCTGCTACTAATCTACGAATATTTCCAGTAATAAAAAAATCGTCTGGTAATGGGCGGATTTTTCATTTTTATGGTATAATATAAAAAGTTATAGGAGCTATAAGAGCTAAAGGCGGAGATGGGGATTAAAGCATAAGAAAAGTCTTAAAAATAATTAATTTTAATTAAAGAACTTTAAAAATATGGAAAATAATCTAAAAGAGACAACACCTACCCAAGGAGGCGTCACAAATCCAGTTAAAGAAAAAGCAACTGGTTCTCAGATGGCCGAATATTTAGTTTTTTTCTTTTTTGGAGCGTTGGATATACTCTTAGTTTTCCGGCTTATTCTTAAACTGACAGGAGCAAGTATAACAAGCGCCTTTGTGGGTTTTATCTATGGTTTAAGCGGAATTTTTATTTTGCCTTTTGTAGGAATATTCCACAGCGGGTATACTCAAGGCATAGAAACAACTGCAGTTTTTGAACCGTCAACGCTAGTCGCAATTATTGTGTACGCTGTTTTGGCTTTGGGCATTGTTAAGCTAATACGAATATTTTCCCGCGAACAGCGAGCTTCTTAGCTTATTTGATTTGTTTAGTTTAAAGATATGTTTAGCACTAATATAATTAATATAAAAAAATTATGTTGCTTACAATTGCAGTCATTTTAATCATTCTTTGGCTTCTTGGCTTAATCACTTCTTATACCATGGGAGGATTAATCCACATACTTCTGGTTATTGCGATCATTATAATCGTGGTCCGATTGATCAGAGGAGAAAAGATATTTTAAGTGCGTTACATACCAATTGATTTTGTTTGTAAAATGAAAAAGCTCCTTATACCGGATAAATAAAAAACCTTTTCTAAAAGATAGGGTAAATTTTGTTGTAAAAACTTATCCACAGGGGATTTTTCTGCAGAAATGGCGAAAAAATGGTATAATATATAAAAATTATAGGAGCAATAAGAGCTAGAGGTGAAGATGCGGGTTAAAGCGTACAAAGGTCTTAAAAATAATTAATTTTTACATATTTAATTAAGTATTATTTAATTATGAAAAAATTTAAAATGAGTTTAATAGTAACAGTCATTGGTGTCTTGACTGTTTCCTTTGCGCTTGGTCTGAGTGGGCCAATGACTGCGCAGGCAGCAACCTCTCCCTCTTTAGGAGATGCAGCAACTTATGGTGTTTTAGCCGACACTTTTAATTATAATGTTGGGCTGACAACTATTACTGGTGTTGCAGGCACAAGCGTTCTTGGCTATGTTGGGGCATTTCCAGGTGGCGGTGCTTCATTAGTAGTTACTGGTAACACAGAGGTTAATAATGCTGCTAGGACCACGGCAGGCACAGCTCAAAACGCTGCTTTAAATAATGTTGTTGATGGTCTTAATATTCAACCTTGTACATCTATTGGTGCAATTGTTGCTTTAGACGCGATTGATATTGATGGTGCTGGACCTCTTCCTCCTGGAACTTTTACCCCTGGTTGTTATTCCAGTACTGGCACAATGAATATTACTACAGGCACGACAGTAACACTTAGTGGCTCTGGAACTTATATTTTCAGGCCAGCTGGCGCGCTTAATCCAGCAGCCAATTCAACTATTGCATTAGTTGGCGCATCAGCCTGTGATGTTTTTTGGGCTCCAATTGCGGCTACAACTATCGGCGCTAACTCAACTTTCGTAGGAACTGTCATTGATGCTGCCGGTATTACCATCGGTAATACTGTAAATTGGACAGGAAGAGCTTTGGCTTATGGCGGAACAGTTACGGCTGATACAGATACAATTACAGTACCAACCTGCGTAGTTCCGCCTGTACCGGGTGGTTCTGTTTCATACACAGGTACAATTAATGTTGTCAAATTAGTCGTTGGCGGAACCAAGATTGTTGCTGATTTTCCATTGTTTATCAATGGCACTCCAGCTGTTTCTGGTACAACTTATACTTTGCCAGCACAATCTAATATGTATACTATATCTGAAACTATTGATCCTAATTATACTCAAACAATTTCCGGCGATTGTGACTCAAGCGGTGTTACATACCTCCAGCCAGCTGAAGTTCTTTTCTGCATTGTCACTAATACCTTCAAAACAGTGCCTGTAGTTGTCCCGCCTCTAATTGATGTCATTAAAGTCCCTAGTCCTCTAGCTCTGCCAACAGGTTCGGGAGCAGTTACTTATACCTATACTCTTACTAATATTGGCACAGTCCCTGTGTCCAATGTAACCATGGTAGGTGATACTTGCAGTCCAATAACCTTATCTTCCGGCGATGTTAATTCTGATGCCAAACTTGATTTAACTGAAACATGGATATATAAGTGCTCCACTACTCTTACAGAAACTCATACTAATAACGTGGTTGCAACTGGCTGGGCTAATGGCATAAGCGCAACTGATGTTGCCAGTGCTACGGTTGTTGTTGGCTCACCTACAGTGCCCCCATTGATCCACGTGACAAAAGTTCCAAATCCGCTCTCATTGCTGGCCAAAGGTGGAATGGTCACTTATACGGAAAAAATTACTAATCCGGGTACAGTTGCTTTAAGCAATGTTAAGCTCACTGATGATAAGTGCAGTCCGATGGCCTATATTTCTGGCGATACCAATGGTGATTCAAAGCTTGATACCACTGAAACCTGGACTTATACTTGTAGAACCAACTTGACTAAAACTACTACCAATGTTGCTATTGCATCTGGTGAAGCCAATGGCCTGACAGTCAGGGATCTTGCGACTGCTACTGTTGTGGTGGCTGCTTTAGTTCCGGCATTGCCAAATACCGGCTATAATCCAGTAGGAGCTTATTTGGCGGTTTTCATTGTTCTGGCGATTGGAATTCTTGCTGTTTTGAATTATTTTTTCTTTGCGCGAAAAAAACAAACTAGATAATTAAAGATAAATTAGTAAATAAGAGTCAGGCAATAGTTTGTCTGGCTCTTATAGTATGATGAGCAGTTATGGCAAAAATAAAACGAACGAAAAAATCATTAAAAAAATTGAAAAATTTTAAAAGAGGTGCGAAAGGCAGGTCAAAACAAGTTAAAAGAAAAGCAAAAACATTAGGAGCTTTGTCAACGTACGCCAAATTATTTTTTGTCCTTGCTGTCTTTGCCTTTTCACTTGCACTTCTTTTTTATTTGATTCCGAATAGATCAATCCAAAGTAGTTCTGCGCAACCAAATGAAAATGCGGTTGCCCCTCCGAAACAAGAAAAGGCCAGCCCTGGTTTGCCGGTACGTCTTAAAATCCCAAAAATCAAGGTTGATGCTGCTGTTGATTCGGTCGGACTTACGCGTCAGGGAGCAGTTGGAGTGCCAAAGGGACCTTTAACAGTAGCCTGGTTTAATGTCTGGCCGCGTCCTGGAGAAAATGGCAACGCAGTGATTACTGGGCACTATGGCCCTTGGATAACTGGGCAAAGGTCAGTGTTTGATAATATAAATAAATTAGCAAAAGGCGATAAGTTGTATGTTAAAGATGACAAAGGAACAACAATTACTTTTGTGGTGCGGGAAATTAAAACTTACACATTGAAATCAGACGCCTCTGAAGTTTTTATTTCAACTGATGGAAAATCCCATTTAAATCTAATTACTTGCGTTGGCACTTGGAATAAAAAAACAAAGTTGTATTCAAATCGGTTGGTGGTATTTACTGATAGAGAATAATTTAAAACTGAGTAAGATTATTTTAAATAAAAAATCCCGGGTAAAAGCCGGGGTTTTAGTTTGTGTTTTGATATTAAGCAGGATTATATAATAGTTTAAGTTTTTCAAGTCCTCGATGCGCTTGCACAGCTATGTTATTTATTGATTGTCCTGTGATTTGAGATATTTCTTTTAGTGACAAATTTTGCACATACTTCAGACTCATCACCCTTTGATATCTTTTAGTAAGACGCGCAAATAAAAGGAGAGCTGACTGTCCATCTAAAAAATTAAAAAGACGTTGGGAATCGTCAGTGCTTGGTTCAAAACCTTTGGCGCGAAGGACATCAAGTGATGTTGTTTTACGCTTGCGATATTCATCAATAATGAGGTCATTAAGAATATGATAAAGAAAAGCCTTCATTCTGTTAATTGTCCCTCCTTTTATTAAGTAAGACCATGTTTTTGTAAAAGTGGACTGCACCAATTCTTCGCTGATCGCGCTATTGCGCACCTTGAAAAAGGCATATGCATTAAGCTTTTTTGAGTAGTCGTGGTGGGCTGTTGCCAAGACTGCTTGTTGATGTTTTTCCTGTTTTGGGGTCATATGGTCTCATTTAGCCAAGATTGGCCACGTTTAATAACATTTGCATGGTATTTAAGTCAAGCTCTCTTAAAACGGTTATTTAGGCCTTAAGCATAGCACTTAAGGTATTTAATAGATATAGCAAATTGTAATAATAAATGCACTCTAACGGCTATATTTATATAAGAATGATGACCATGTAATCAATGCGTTTAACATTTATTTAAGTTTTAATAAAAATCATATGTATAAAATAATTAAACTACAAAAAATGACGCATAAAGGTCTTTTTTTTAGTTGATTAATAGTCGCACTACTATTTGTCTCGTTTTTCGCGATTAAGAATGCCAAAGCAGAGATAAACAGCCAGTTGGATTTCGGTTCCAGCGGATCAGATGTTGTTGAACTTCAGACATATCTTGCTGCGGATACAGACATTTATCCTTCCGGTCTTGTTACGGGATATTTTGATTCTTATACGGAATCGGCAATACAAAAATTTCAAACCGCGCAAGGAATCGTTTCCTCAGGAACGCCTAAGACAACCGGTTATGGCAGGGTAGGCCCCAAAACATTGGTAAGGATAAATACTCTCATTTATTTAATTCCCATAACCCCAATTCAGAGCAGCCTAGAACCGCTTGTGGACAATAGTGCAATTCTTACAAATTCTGAACAAGCAGGTTCTCGGTTGCCTGTCGCTATTGCAGGCAGGCCAGAGCGTCTTATAATCCCAGGAATAAATGTTGATGCAGCTGTTAAGGAAGTGGGGCTTACTTCTGTTGGAGCAATGGATATGATCAAAAGCTTGAATGATGTAGCATGGTATGAATTGGGGCAGCGCCCGGGGGATAATGGCACTGCTGTTTTTGGCGGACACTATGATGGCAGGAAAAATGGGGAAGTAGCAGTATTTGATAATTTATATAAATTACGACAAGGCGATAAAATATTTGTTGAAGATGATCAGGGGGTGACTACAACTTTCGTAGTGCGTGAAAGCCGAAGGTATGAGTCGCATGCTGACGCTACAGATGTGTTTGTTTCAAATGACGGGAAAGCGCACCTTAACCTTATTGCTTGTGACGGAGTATGGAATAAAGTTGCCAAAAGTTATTCCCAGCGGCTGGTGGTGTTTACTGATAGGGAATAGAAATTGTTATAAAAAAGATCGCCAGGAAATGGGCGGTCTTTTACGTTTAGGTTGACAAAAAATAAAATAGATGCTAAACTAAAAAATCAATAAACAAAGGAGGAAGTAAATGAGAAAAGTAGATATTAATGCCGTCTCTATCTTTTGCGCCATTGAGGAATTAGGGAAATTAAGATTGATCTCAAAGGAGCTTCAGCAAAAATTAATTAAGGCGGCAATAAGGTATCGTGAAAGTAACAAGGGACGAAAAAGGTTTGATTACATTGATTTGCAATCAACCATAAGAGTAACGACATTAGCTTATAGCAGCGCAATCTCCAGGCAGAACCCTTATAAGATTGAAATGCAGGCTATTTCAAAATGCCCGGATGCCGGAGTGTTGGCCGAAATTTTTTTTGAGGAAAAGCCCGAAAGTGAAGATTGGAAAATTTCTATCAGAAGTTGCAGCCAATGGAACGATTAATATCGTTCCTTTTTAATTATGCGAATTTCTGGATTAATGGCAGATGCCCACTTCCTTTGTTAAAAATAATGCGAATAAACTACGAATATTTCTAGACAAAAAATTGTTTAGAAATGGGCAATCTTTTTATTTTTATGGTATAATTATGGCAGTTGAAAGTTAGAAAGTTTATAAAGTTGAAAGATATACTTTATGAACTTTCTACTTTTTAACTTTTAACTAAAATTCTATGACATTGCCAAATGTTAATGACCCTCAGGTCAAAAAAGACATTGAGGAAAACAAATTAATTGCAGCTATCGGTTACATCGGGATTTTGTGTTTAATCCCGTTGCTTCTAAAGCCAAAATCTCAGTTTGCTAAATTTCACGGTAAGCAGGGTTTAATTTTAGTTATCGGAGAATTGATTAATATGATCATAGGAATTGTCCCAGTGATTGGCTGGTTTTTGGCCATGATCGGAGGCATTGCTTTAATTATTTTAAGCATCTTGGGAATTTTAAAATCGCTTAACGGTGAATATTGGGAAATGCCGTATTTGGGAGAATATGCGAAGAAGATTAATATTTGACGGATTAACACGAATTTAAGACGAATTTAAAATAAAAATAAAAAAAATATGGAATTGCTCTATAAAGATTTAAGCTACAGAGTTGTTGGCCTATGTATAGAAATTTATAACACTTACGGCTCTTATCATAAAGAAATAGTTTACCATCGCTTGATAAAAGAGAAATTAGATTTAAATGGTATTGATAATATTTCTGAACCAAAAATTGACTTATATTCACAAGATTCTGGTAAGATTCCTGGTTGTTATGTGCCAGATTTTTTGATTGATAATAAAATTATATTAGAAATAAAAGCAACTAGAGTAAATTGTTTTAGAGATGAAGAGCAATTAATCCATTATTTAAAAGTTAGCAATTATGAGTTGGGGTATTTAATAAATTTTGGTTTAAGAAGTTTATATTTTAAAAGGTTAATATATACTAATGATAAAAAGAAAATCCATACAAAAATTCGTTAAATTTGTTTTAATTAGCGTTAATTAGTATAGCAATGAAGCGTACAAAAATCGTTTGCACCATCGGCCCCAGTTCCAATAGTGAAAAGGTTTTAACCCAGTTAATAAAGGCCGGCATGAATGTCGCCAGGCTTAATTTTTCCCATGGAACATATCCGGAACATTCAAGAATTATTAAGTTAATCCGTAAGTTGAGTAAAAAATTTGATCAGCCAATTACCATACTCCAAGACCTCCAAGGACCAAGGATTCGCGTTGGATTTATTCCTGGCAAAGGTATTTTTTTAAAAACTGGCAAAAAAATTATTTTAACCACTGATTTGCAGGCTAAAACTATTTTGCCAGGGGAGCGTGTGCCTTCAAAAATTCCAGTCACTTATGACAAATTGCATTTGGATGTGAAAAAAGGCGAGCCAATTCTCCTGGCTGACGGAGTTGTAAAGTTGAAGGTTGTAAAGTTGAGCGGTAAGGATATTGAATGCTTAATTTTAAATGATGGGTTTATCAGCTCGCAAAAAGGAATTAATTTGCCTGAAACAAGACTTTCCATTCCGACAATTACAACTAAGGATAAAAAGGATTTAGAGTTTGGCATTAAAAATAATGTTGACATGGTGGCCTTGTCTTTTGTGCGTACTGCCAAAGATGTTCAGGATTTGAAAAATATTATCCGCAAATTGGAAATTAAATTCCAGGGCAAAAAATCTCTGCCTACCCAGATCATTGTGAAAGTTGAAAAAAGGGAAGCAGTGAAAAATTTTAATCAGATTTTAAAAATTACTGATGGCGTGATGGTGGCGCGCGGTGATTTGGGAATTGAAATGCCAGAAGAAGATGTGCCTTTGGCGCAAAAAATGATGATTGAAAAATGTTTGAATGCTGCCAAGCCGGTCATTGTGGCTACGCAAATGTTGGAATCAATGATTCTAAATCCGCGGCCCACGCGGGCTGAAGTTTCAGATGTGGCTAATGCGGTGATTGATCACACTGATGCGGTTATGCTTTCTGGCGAAACAGCCGAAGGTAAGTATCCTATTGAATCTGTAAAGACTATGGCCATAATTTCCGAACGCACTGAAAAATCAAAATATGATGATTTCCAATTCCGTTTTATGTTCAAAGATAAGTTCCATACTGATGATGCCATTTCCTCCAGCGCCAATTCTTTAGCTCGTAATTTAAAAGCCAAGGCAATTTTGGTCGCTTCGTTAACAGGTTATACGGGCCGCATTGTTTCACGCTATCGTCCGGAACTGCCGATTTTAGTCACCACCAATAATGAAAAAGTCAGGCACCAATTAAATTTAAGCTGGGGAGTTGTGCCTTTTGTTTTGCCTAAATGCCAGACGATTGAAGATTTGATAGCCAAGGCTTTGATTTATATAAAAAATAAAAAATTCGTTAAAAGGGGTGATAAAATCATTATTATTGCCGGGTTTCCGCTTGGTAAAAGCGGGAATGTGAATTGGATAAAAATACAGGAAATTAAGTAATTGGTAATTAGTAAATGGTAATTGGTAAATTGTAAAATTCATTTGTTAGTAATTAGTAATTTGTAGTTGGTAAACAGTAAATTGAATAATTATTTATAAATATGAAAATTACAAAGGTTGAGGATTTAAATGTTTGGCAGGAAGCAAGATTGTTTTGTAATGATATTTACGATTTGATTAAAAATTTTCCAGCCGACGAAAAATATAATATAGTTAGGCATTTAAGAGAAAATGCTCGTGGCATTCCGGCAAATATTGCTGAAGGATTTTATAGATATCATTATCAGGATAGTATAAGGTTTTATTTAATCGCCAGAGGTTGTATTGGTGAAATGAAGAGCGATTTATATATTAGTTTGGATAGGGGATATATTACTAAAGAAAAATTTGAAGATTTAAATAATAAAATTGAAAAAATTTTAATAATGTTAAATGGGATGATTAAATCCACCAAAAATCAAATAAAAAACACCAATAACTAGTTACTAATAACCATTTACCAATTACTTTCCCCCAATTTTAGCCCCAAACGGGTTTTTTTTATTTTCAAATCTTATCCACACCTAAAATAATTATTATATTGTATAAATTGTGATATAATAAGGTTAGAAAAATTCAAAAATGATTAATTTATATATTGCGAAAAGAAAGGGAGAATACTTAAAGCAAGATTGTTTTGGGTGTGTTTATATTTTAATTAAATATTCATAAAATAAACTTTAATATATGTATAAGCTCAAAGGAAATATAAGCAAATTTTTAATAAGCAGTTTGCTTCTGGGAATAGCCTTAAGTCCGCCAGGGGTTTTGGCAGCCACAACTATTGGAGCTGATATTACTACAGGTGGCAATTTACAAGTAGATGGAGGGTTGCAGTTTACAAGCGGCGCGGCGAACAATTATATCCTAAGTTCAGATGCGACGGGAAACGCCACCTGGATTTCAGTTGATACTTCATTGGGTACTTCAAATACAGACAGTTTGCCCCAAGGCGCAACTAACCTTTATTACTCTGATGCTGCTGTAGATGCGCGGATCACTTTGCAAAAAGGAGCCTTAAACGGCTTGGCAGAACTTGATGCCGGCGGCAAGGTGCCTTCGGGGCAATTACCAGCTATTGTAATTACTAATGTTTATGTGGTGGCTGACATAACTGCCAGAGACGCTTTAGTTGTTCAGACAGGAGATGTGGCAGTTGTTTTAGATGCTGGAGGAGGCGCAGGTGATTCAAGAACTTATATTTATGATGGTACTGTTTGGCAGGAATTATTAGACCCGACAAATATATATCTTAGCAAAGCAAATAATCTATCAGATTTGACCAATGTTGCCTTAGCGCAAACTAATTTGGGTTTGGGTACAACTGATACGCCGACATTTTCCGGCTTGATTCTTTCTAATTATCTTGATTTTACGCCAGGAGCGCCTCCTGTTTATAGCGAAGGTAGAGTCTTTTATGACAGTACAGATAAAGCTTTAACTTATTATAACGAAGCCTCAGCTGTGTCAGTTAGCCTTGGCCAAGAGGCCATGACCAGGGTTTATAACCAGACGGGCAGCCAAATAAATAATGGCCAGGCGGTTTACATTAACGGAGCAAATGGAGACGTGCCGACCGTTGCTCTGGCCAAAGCGGATAGCATTATTACTTCCAATGTCGTTGGTATCACAACCATGAATATCCCTGATGGCAGTTATGGCTATATTACTTTTTTTGGCTTAATACATGGCTTAAATACTGCAATATATTCCAGCGGAGATGAACTTTTTCTCTCAGATACCGTAGCCGGCGGATTTACGGCCACACGTCCCAACCAACCGAATATTAGCGTTCCTCTTGGCTTCATTGTTAAACCAGGCGCGGGAAATGGCATAGTTTTAGCAGAAATTAGTGCATATAAACACGGAGCGCTTGAAGTAGGTACGGTCGCTTTTGGCGCAGCAAACGGCTTAATAATGGGTGATCCAAATAATTTATTCTGGGATAATGCCACCAAGCGTCTGGGTATTGGCACTAATATCCCTAATTATACTTTAGACGTAGCCGGTGATATTAAAGCTGGTGATGGTTCTCTGGTTTTACTTGGCTCTCAAACAAATCCTGATCCAGCTGGAATTAACGGCGCCATGTATTATAATACCTCAACTGACAAATTCCGCTGTTTTGAAAATAGCGTTTGGAAAGATTGCGCTGATCCCAGCACTATGCATACGCTTCAGTCTGTCTATGACAATGGCGCAACCATTACAACAGCCGGGGCTGTAGATATTGGCTTCACATTATCATCAGGTAATTTCACTGTTTCAGGCGCAGGCTCGGTTGACTTAACGCCGACAGCGGCTTCCAGTTTTACTTCTGGAGATGCTCTAACACTAACAGCTGGCGCTGCCTCTACCTGGGGAACATCTACTGGGAATTTAAACCTGCAGGTAGCCGGTGCTGGTGCGACAGCTAATGTGCAAATAGGCGCGGGAGTTGCTTCAGCTACGCCTGATTTGCTTGTTTTAGATCTTGGTAGCGCTGAACCAGCTGGCAGCGCAGGCAGCATTTATTATAACTCCGGTACAAATAAATTTCGTTGTTATGAAAATGGGGTCTGGGTTAATTGTATTTCAGCTTCAGGCAGCGCAGTCCTTTCCGGCATTACTGCCGCAACAGCAGGAAATAGCATAAATAATGGCGATAATGCCCAGGTATGGAATTGGTCATTGACCTCTTTGAATAAGATTGGGTTAAAAATCAGTGAAAATAGTGCTTCAACCGCAACTGGTACTCCTGCACTGATGGAAGCAAAAACCTTAGCCACTTCTACGGCTACACCCTTGCGCGTAATTAACCAAGGAACAGGGCCAAGTTTTATTGTTGAAAATGCAGACAGTGATGCTACTCCTACTTTATATATTGAACCTGCCGGTGCATTACCTATCGTTCACACAGGCCATGTGGCTATTGGCAGTAATTTTTTTGATCCAACTGCCCCTGAAAAATTAAAAGTAGATTCTGGAACTGAAGATTCTTTTAATATCATCAGCGCTGCCGGTGATCTAAATAATTATTTGCAGATTAATGTTACAAATAGGAATGCTGGTAACGATGCTTCTTCTGATTTGGTTGCTACGGCAGATAATGGCGATGAAAGTAATTATTATGTGGATTTAGGTATTAATTCATCTGGCTATAGTAATCCTGCTTATTCAATTGGCGGTCCAGATGACTCTTATCTTTTAGCTCAAGGCGGGTTGGGAGCTGGCGGGAACTTGTCAGTTGGGACAGCTACAACTGGCACAGTTATAAAATTCCATACAGGCGGTTCAACAGCGGCTGATGAAAAGATGAGGATTGAGGATAGCGGAAATGTGGGTATCGGCACGACTTCGTTAAATGCAAGATTAGATCTGTCGCCTGCTACAGCTGATGCTTTAAGAATTGAGCCGTATGGCGCAGTTGCCGGTAATACTGGCAATTTGGAATTAATGGAACTGGCAGCTAATGGTTCTAATTATGTGGGCTTTAAAGCGCCTGACAGTATTGCCGCAAATGTGGCCTGGACATTGCCAAACGCTGATGGCACACCGAGCCAGGTTTTATCAACCGATGGGTTGGGGACATTGTCATGGTCCAGCGGCGCAACCAATTATTGGCAAAGAGTAGGGACTACTTTATCGCCCGCAACTGCCGGTGATGATGTTACGACTACTGGAAATATTTCCACTACCGGTGTTGGAACAATTACTTCAGCTGGTCTATTAACCGGCAGTTTAGGCTCAACCATATCTGGCGCAGCAATTAGTTTAAATGATAATAGCAATTTTAATACCACTATAAATACAGGCACTTCAACCGGAACAGTAACAATAGGCAGCGCCAATGCCGGAGCAATTCAAATAATCAGCGGTGCAGGTTTAACTTTAACCGGAGGAGCTGCTTCAAATATTAACACTACAGCAAGCGATCTTAGCTTTCAGCCGGCTGGGATAGGCACAACAGCCAATGTGCAAATCGGTGTTGGTCAGCCAGGTTCGACTACTCCGGATCTTTTGGGGTTAGATGTCAAAAGTACGGCAGGAGATCCTGCTTCTGGCGCAGATGGCGCAATGTATTATAATGAAAATTCAAATAAATTCCGTTGCCATGTAAACGGAGTATGGGCTGATTGTGATACCACCGGTGGCACGGTTACTTTACAATCCGCTTACAATAGTGGCGCTACAATTACCACTGCAGGTGCAGTTGATCTGGCCTTTACCTTAACCTCTGGCAATTTTACTGCTGCCGGGGCTGGTTCGGTCAATTTAACGCCCACGGGTGCTTCCAGTTTTACTTCTGGCGGAGCCTTAACCTTGACTGGCGGCGCTGCTTCAACCTGGTCAACCAGCTCTGGAGCTTTGACTTTGACTTCAGCAATAGCCGCTACTTGGGGAACCACAGCCGGAGATTTACAATTACAAGTAGCTGGCAGCGGTACAACAGCTAATATAAAAGTCGGCGCTGGTGGCGCTGGTTCAGCAACACCTGACTTATTTGCCCTGGACGTGAAATCAAGCGCAGGTGATCCGGCTGGCTATAATGGCGCCATGTATTATAATCAATCGTCTAATGTTTTCCGTTGTTATGAAGCAGGCGGCTGGAAAGATTGCGGCGCAACAGGAACAGGAGCCGCGACTTTGCAACAGTCATATAATGCCGGGTCAACAATTACTACGGCAGGCGCAGTTGATCTGGCTCTAACTTTAACATCAGGCAATTTCACTGCCACGGGCGCTGGTTCAGTTAATTTAACCCCAACGGGCGCCTCAAGCTTTACTTCCGGCGGAGCCTTAACTTTGACTGGCGGCGCAGCTTCTACCTGGGGCACCTCAGCTGGCAATTTAGCTTTGCAGGTCGCAGGAACCGGGACAACTGCCAACGTACAAATAGGCGCTGGCGGTGCTGGTTCAACTACCCCTGATCTTTTGGCAATTGATGTAAAATCAGACGCTGGTGATCCCGCAGGATTTAACGGGGCTATCTATTACAATGCCAATGGTAACCGATTTCGTTGTTATGAAAATGGAGCCTGGAAAGATTGCGATGCAGGCGTGGTGGCTTCTTTGCAGACAGCATATAATAACGGAGGAACTATAATAACAAATGGCAGCCCAATTGCTTTTACTTTGACTTCTGGTGATTTCACTGCTACAGGCGCAGGCGCAGTAAATTTAACTCCGACCAGCGCTTCCAGTTTTACTTCAGGAGGCGCTTTAGCATTGACCGGTGGCGCTGCCTCAACCTGGGGTACAAGCGCGGGAAATTTATCTTTGCAGTCAGCTGGCACTGGCACATCTGCTAATATTCAGATCGGCGCAGGCGGAGCAGGTTCAACTACGCCTGACAGCTTGGTGCTAGATATTAAGTCAGATGCCGGCGACCCGGCAGGCACAAACGGAGCCATGTATTATAATGCTAATACAAATAAATTTAGATGTTATGTAAATGGCGCTTGGCTTGACTGCGATATGAGATCAATCGGCACTGCCAAAGGAGACTTAATAGCTTATACGGCAAGCAATACTCCTGTTAGATTGCCAGTCGGCGGAACAAATGGTTTTATGTTAATGGTTGATTCAACCCAGGCAACAGGTATGAGATGGGGCGCTAATTTACCGACAGCTAATTCCATTGATTTTACTGAATTGAAAGACGCTATGACTGTTGATGCCAATACTTCAATAAATTTAGCCGGCAAAAATTTAACAATAAACGATCTTACTGGCGGCGGCGCATTAAGCATGTCCACTAATGCTGCTGCTTTGACTTTAACTGCCGGTGCGGCTTCAACCTGGTCAACCACAGCCGGCGCATTAACAATAAATTCAGGGACAACAACTCCTGCTGCTTTGAATTTAGGCAGTGCGGGAACAAATGCAGTAGCAATAGGCAATGCGGGCAGTACTTTTGCCCTGACTTCCAGCGGCGGTTTAAATGTCTCAACTGGCGGCGCTTTAACAGGGGTGGCTTCACTTGATACGATTAGTACTTCAGCTACAGCATTAACTTTTGCAGGCGCTGGTTCTGTTTCACCAGGTGGCGCAAACAATTTAACGCTGGGTTCTACCAATACCACCTCAACTACAAACATCCAATCAGGAACAGGCAATATAAATTTAATGCCCGCAACTGCCGGCACAACCGCCAATGTACAAATTGGCGGGGGCGGGGCAGGTTCCGCCACCCCAGATCTTTTAGCTCTGGATGTAAAATCTACCGCAGGTGACCCGGCCGGATTTAATGGAGCCATGTATTACAATGCCAGCGCAAACAAATTTAAATGTTATGAAAATAGCGCCTGGAAAGACTGTGATACTGCTGGGACGCAAACATTGCAAGCGGCCTATAATGGTGGTGCCACGATTACCACTTCAGGCGGCAGTGCTATTACCTTTACTACGCCAATAGGCTCAAATAATGCAGGCTTAGTTATAAATCAAAATAATTCAACTAATAATCCTGTTGCCTTACAGATAACTAATGCCGGCACGGGCAATGATATTACCGCGACTAATTGGTCTGTGACTAAAGCAGGTAATCTTTCTACCAGCGGGAATATTACTACAACCGGTTCTGGCATAATTACTTCAGCGTCAACCTTGACTGCGTCAAATGGCTTTACCATGACAACAGGAGCCTTAGGTTTGACAGCGACATCTGGTTCAATCGGGTTGAGCGGTCTTACTACCACTTCAATTGTAAATACGGGCGCATTGACTTTAACCGGCGGAGCCGCTTCAACTTTATCAACAACGGCAGGCAATTTAACCCTGCAGGCGGGTTCAGGCACAGTCAGTTTAGGAACTTCTACAAATTTAACAGCTGGAGGAGCGCTGACCATTGATTCAAATACCACTAGCGCACTTAATCTGGGGACTGGCGCAAATGCCAAGACAATCACGATGGGCAATAATACAGGCGCGACAAGTTTAGCTCTCAAGGCTGGAACAGGCAGCATATTAATGTCTGGACAGGCAACAGGCACATCCGCAACATTCATGGGCGTGCCGGTTAAAACAGACGCTGGTGATCCTACGACAACTCAAATAAACGGCGCAATGTATTATAATTCAAATTCCAACAAATTCCGCTGTTTTGAAAACAGCGTCTGGAAAGATTGCGATACGTCAGGAACGACGACTTTACAGCAAGCGTATAACGCGGGCGCAACTATTACTACCGCAGGCGCAACTGATTTGGCTTTAACCCTGGCCTCTGGCAATTTTACGGCAAGTGGAGCCGGATCTGTTAATTTAACGCCGACAGGTGCCTCAAGCTTTACTTCAGGCGGCGCTTTAACACTGACTGGCGGAGCTGCTTCTACCTGGTCAACTAGCGCTGGCAATTTAACTTTGCAAGCAGGTTCTGGCACTGTGAGTTTAGGAACTTCTACAAATTTAACAGCTGGAGGAGCACTGACTATTGATTCAAACACGACTAGCGCTCTCAATTTCGGCACGGGCGCTAATGCCAAGACAATCACTATCGGTAATTCAACTACTACAACAGCTTTAATATTAGATGCAGGCACGGGTGGTGTTAAAATTGGCGATAGTACTGCCACGGCAATAACTAATCATTATTCAGCAACAGCTGCCTTAGATTTTGGTTCAATTGATGGAGTTTGCACTTCACTAACGATTACAGTGACGGGCGCAGCAGCCGGAGATACAGCGATTGCAACTCCGACACCTGTTGCAGGCGGGATTGAAACTGGCACTGATTCAGTTTGGAATACCTATGTTTCAGCGGCTAATACTGTTACTGTTCGAGCCTGTGACACAAATCCCGCAGGTGGCGGCTTTAATGCTGCTTCTCAAACTTGGCGCGTAGATGTCTGGAAACATTAATTAAAAATTAATGCCGCGAAGCGGCAGGCTGTCAGACTTGGACAAGGCCAGGTTTAGGCAGGATAATTAAAAATTAAAAAATTAAAAACACTATGGACATCAAATCATTGAGACCCAAAGACAAAGCTGGCAAAAAGAAAATGCCGAAAATTTTAAAAACAGTTTTAATAATTCTTTTGATCGCTTTTGTAGGTTTTGGTATTTATGCTGAATTAAGCAATTTAGGCTACATTAAAACTTTTCAATTAGCCTGGCAAATCCAGCACCAGCAGCAGCTTTCAGCTGAAGACAAAGCTATTTTAGCTCAATTGAAAAAAATTATGGTTCTGCCCGACGATGTTACACCTACCATGGCGGTTATTACTGATATTGACGCCTTAAAAAAACAGCAGCCAACATTTTTTGCCAATGCCAAAAATGATGATCGTTTAATAATTTATCCTGAGCAGGCAATTATTTTTGACGCTGCTGCTAATAAAATTATTAAAGTCGGCCCGGTGCAAATTAACCAGGCTACCCAGATCCAGTCTGAAAATTTTGCGATTTATAATAGCTTAAAAGATGATCCGAATAATTTACAGACAACTGCGATGGAAGCAAAAATTAAGGCAGCTTTTGGTAATGCGGTGGTGTCTGTCAAGGCTAATTCTGCAAAATCTGATTATCCCAAAACTTTAGTGATTGATATTGCAGGCAATAATCCGGATATTCAAAAAATTGCTGATGCTTTGGGCGGTCAAATTTCAGGTCTGCCAGTAGGAGAGAAAAAACCAGAGGGAGTAGCTGTTTTGGTGATTATTGGAAAGGAATAATCAGTAAAAGCACCAAACAACAAATTCCAAATATCAAATAAACACCAAAAAATAAATAACAAATTACAAACAAAAATAAAAATATGGAGAGAAAATTCGATTTAGAAGATCGCACTTTAATTTTTGGAAAAGAAATAATACATTTGTGTAAATCTTTGCCTGCAAATACTATAAATTTCAGGTTAATTGATCAAATTATACGTTCAGGGACTTCTATGGGAGCGAATTATAGAGAGGCGAATGAAACAGAAACCAAAAAAGATTTCAAACATAAAATAAGGATTTGCTTAAGAGAGTGTAAAGAAACGGGATATTGGTTGGAACTTATTGAAGAAGCTAACCCCCCCCCCTTTTAAAGAAAAATTAAGGAAACTTCTACAAGAGAATAATGAGTTAAGAAAAATATTCGCTTCTATTTTAATAAAGTCTGAATAGTTTGAAATTTTGATGCTTGTTATTTAAGATTTATTTGGCCTACGCCAACCGTAGTTGGCTTCGGCCAACGAAGGTTGGAGCTTGGTATTTGCTATTTGGTTATTAAAAAGAGGGAGCTTTTAACCGAAGAACAATATAATTACATTGTTTCTGAACTGAACAAGTTACCTAAAGAAATTAATACTCTGGTAAAATTTACCCGCGAACGTATGTCAATTTAATCATTTAATGCTTAAATCATTTATTCATATAATTTCAACCATGAACAAAAAAAAGATTGAAAAATTTTTAAAATCAAAATTATTTTTTATTTTGGTTATTATTGTTATTGTCCCTTTGGTAACAGCCGGAGTCTGGGCGGCAACAAATATAGGGACTGATATAGATACTGATGGGAATCTAACTGTTAGTGGCATGGCTGGTATAAAGAGCGCTACGCCAAGCTTTGATTTAGATGTTAATGGCAATGCCAGAATAACGAATAATAACTTTTTATATTTTGGCGGAACAGGAGCGCTTGATACCACTGGTTCTTTACAACATGATGGTACGGATTTTATTTTCAGTACTCCTATTATGCCAACGGGTTATAAATCCAGTGGTGGATCTCCTGGCATAACAATTGGAGTTACTGTTAAAGATGGAGATGGCAATAATTGCGCGCTTTTTTTCTCTGATGGTTTGCTGATAGTCACTGATTGCCCGCCTATCCCTCCGCCCACTTGAGCTAGGCGCCAAATTCTCTTGAAAATATGTAATTAAAAAATGTCATGAGCCTTAATTTGAATAGGAAAATTTTCATTATTTTAATTGCGTTTATATTTGTATTCGCTCCATTTGTTGTCGGCGCGATTAACGATGTGACAATCAACGGCATTGTTAACTTTAATCTTCTGACCGCTGATACAGCAGATTCAACTACCATTTTAGCCGATACAGGCGGGCAGGTTACCTTGTTTAATGTTCAGTCAAATTATATTGATATTACTTTGGATAATTTATCGTCAGTAACTTTTAATGCTACTGCGCCCAGCCGCTATATTAGAATTTCTTATCAATCTGGTTCAACAGATTATACTATAGCGCCGGCTTGCCCAACAACAACTGCAACTTTAACTGGTACAGGCGCGCAAGTTGTTTTGCGCCTGGAAGTTTACACGACTAATATCTGTCCTCCGGGTCCAGGCGGAGGCGGTCATACGCCTGTTTTCCCGACTAATTACTCGGTAAAAATAAATAGTGGAGCAGCTACAACATCTACCACTAGCGTGACTGTAAATTTAAGCGCTCAAAATGCTGTAGAAGTAGTGGTCAGCAATGATCCGAGTTTTATTGGCGCTACCTGGCAATCATTTACAAACCCTCTGAATTTACCCTGGACGCTAACCTCTGGTGATGGCACAAAAACTGTTTATGTAATATACAAAAGTTCAGATGGCAACCTAAGCCCGACTTTAAGCGCTTCTATAATTTTGCAAACTGGTACAGTCGTGCCGCCTGTGGTTCCGCCAGTTGTACCACCTGTGGTTCCTCCTCCACCAGGACAATGTGCGATTGATTGTTCTTCAATTACTTATGACCTTTATATTGTTAATCCAAATGGGACAGAAAGGCATATTAATACGCTTTATGCCAAGGCTCTTGCTTTAGCTCCTGAAAAAATTCAGTATAGCTTTGAAGATAATGTAGATTTTAATTATAAGGATGTTATTATTATTGTAGATAAAAGCCAGTGCTCGAGCAGAAAAATTGAAGTAACGGCAGTCAATGGCTCTTGGCACCATCAGATCAAGATAAAATTATTTAATAACGGGCAATTATCTGAAGATATATTACTGTGGCCGGATTCCCATTTAGCCATTGGCCAAACCAAGACCATAAATTTTGTAGATTATTCCAGCCTTTGTTTGCAGGAAGTGACTTTGAATTCAGGCGATGTTTTTAAAGGCAGCGGAGACACGGTTTATTATTATGGCGCTGATGGCAAGCGTTATATTTTTCCCACTCTCGGCACCTACTTAAGCTGGTATCCAGATTTTAGCCAGGTTAAAAGAGTGCCGGACAGTCAGTTGCCCAGCATTCCATTAGGTACAAATATTACTTATAAACCCGGCGTTAAAATGCTAAAAGCCCAGACTTTGCCAAATGTTTACGCGGTTGATCTCCATGGCGTTTTAAGATGGATTACTTCTGAGACAGTCGCCGCCAGCTTATATGGTTCGGAATGGAATAAAAACATAGATGATTTAAGCGATGCATTTTTTAGTGATTATATAATTGGGGACGATATTACGAGCGCAACTATTTTTATTCCCAGTTTGACAAGCGCAGCTGCAATTGATATTAATTATGATAAGCGGATTACGCCTTAAATATATTTAATTAATAATTAATTAAAATTTATGGACTTCCTAAGTTCAATTGGCCAAGCTATTATCGATGCCCTGGTTATTCTCTGGGACAAATTAATAGCTTATTTGCCGAATTTGATTGCCGCAATCATTATTTTAATCGTCGGCATTTTGATTGCCAAGGCGATTGAAAAATTAATTCAAAAAGTTATTGAAGCTCTTAAAGTTGATGATTTAATCAGAAAAATCAACATTGTCAAAAAGATTGAAGAATCAGGCACTAAAGTAATTTTTTCTCAGATTTTTGCCTGGCTGGTCAAGTGGTTTTTGTACGTTGCTCTTTTAATTGCTGTTTCCAGCATTTTAAATCTTGGGCAATTCACTGACTTTTTGAAATCAATTGCCTTGTATCTGCCAAATGTAATAATTGCAGTCTTGATCTTAGTAGCTGGTTTAGTTTTAGGTTCATTTATTGAAGAACTTTTGGTTAAGATCTTGGTTAGCACTAAAGCTAAAGTAGCAGCCTTAGTTGCAAAGGTTGCCAAATGGGCAATTGTAATTTTCAGTGTTTTAGCTGCTTTGATTCAATTAAATGTGGCGCCGATTTTAATTCAGACATTATTTACAACTATTGCTATGGCTATTGCCTTGGGCGCTGCTTTAGCCTTTGGCCTGGGGGGCAAAGATGCTGCCAAAGATTGGATTGACCAGATTAAAAAGGAAATTAATCGTTAATTTTTTTTAGAAAATATATAAGAACCCTGTTTCGCTAGAAGCAGGGTTTTTTGGTATAATAAGGTTAAATAACAAATGACAAAAATCAAATAACAAACCTTTGTTTGCTGTAGCAAACTACGGTTTGCGAAGGCAAAAAAATATCAAATAATAAAATCCAAAATTTTAAATTTATGTCTGAATTGATTTTGAAATTCTCCCAAGTATCCATAAAAGATGTTGGCAAAGTAGGTGGCAAAAATGCCAGCTTGGGTGAAATGTTTAGGAATTTAATTAAAAAAGGGATTAGTATTCCTGATGGTTTTTGTACTACTGCCAAGGCATGGCAGTATTTTTTGGAGTATAATTCTTTAAAAAAGCCTATTAAGGAATCTTTGCTAAAGTTAGATAAGAATAATCTGGAAAGTTTGGAATTAACTGGCGCTAAGATCAGAAATTTAATCATGCGCGGCAGTATTCCGCCAGATTTGGCTGCTGAAATTATTGCAAGTTATAAATTACTTTCCAAGAAATACATGGTTTTAAATGTTGACGTGGCAGTGCGTTCAAGCGCCACTGCTGAAGATTTGCCAGGCGCTTCTTTTGCCGGCCAGCAGGAATCATATTTAAATATCAAAGGCGAGAAGGAACTACTTTTAGCCATTAAAAGATGTTTTGCCTCATTGTATACAAATCGCGCAATTTCATATCGCGAAGACCAGGGTTTTAATCATTTGAAAGTTTATTTATCTGTTGGCGTCCAAAAAATGATCCGTTCTGATTTGGCTTCAGCTGGCGTGATGTTTACGATTGATACAGAATCTGGCTTTAAAGATTTAATAATTATTAATTCTTCATATGGTTTGGGAGAAAATGTTGTGAAAGGCAGAGTCACGCCTGATGAATTTTTTATCTGGAAATCAAATTTGAAAATTATTAAAAAAGAGCTCGGCAGTAAAAAAAGAAAATTAATTTACACTAATAATTTAAAAAATCCAACAAAAAATATTTTGGCTGCGCCAAATGAGCGCCAGCAGTTTTCTTTAAAAAATTCTGAGATTTTGCAGCTGGCAAAATGGGCGCAGATTATTGAGCGCTATTACAAACGTCCCATGGATATTGAGTGGGCCAAAGACGGCCAGGCAAATAAATTGTACATTGTCCAAGCACGGCCTGAGACAGTTGAGTCTTTGGTTAATCCCAATATTTTAGAACAATATATTTTGCCCAAAAGAGGGAAAGCAATTTTAAGTGGGGAAGCCATAGGTCAGAAAATTGCCACTGGCAAAGTTAAAATTATTAAAAATGTTAAACAATTAGGTGCTTTTAACCCGGGCGAGATATTGGTGACTGAAATGACTGATCCTGATTGGGAGCCGGTTATGAAAAAAGCCGCTGGCATTATTACTAATTCAGGCGGGAGAACCTGCCATGCGGCCATTGTTTCGCGCGAATTGGGCGTGCCGGCAATTGTGGGCAGTAAAATTGCCACCAAAATTTTAAAAGACGGGCAGAAAATTACTTTAAGCTGCGCTGAAGGTGAAAATGGTCGTGTTTACGATGGATTTTTACCATTTAAAATCAAAAAGACTGATTTGCGCAAGGTAAAAAAGCCTAAGGTAGATATTATGATGAATCTTGGCGACCCAACCCAGGCTTTTAAATATTCTTTTTTGCCCAATGAGGGTATTGGTTTGGCGCGTTTGGAGTTTATAATAACCAACTATATTAAAATCCATCCCTTAGCGCTCACGAATTATCACAAATTGCCGGCTAATTTAAAAAAGCAGATTAATGACTTAACTTCTGCCTATAAAAACAAAACTGATTTTTATGTAGAGCAATTAGCGTTTGGTATTGCCCAGATTGGAGCTGCTTTTTATCCCAAAGATGTGATTGTGCGCTTTTCTGATTTTAAAACAAATGAATATGCCAATTTAATCGGCGGGGAATTATATGAGCCAAAAGAAGCAAATCCAATGATTGGCTGGCGTGGCGCCTCAAGATATTATGATCCGAAATTCAAACCCGCTTTTGATTTGGAATGCCAGGCCATAAAAAAGGTCAGAAATGAAATGGGTTTAACCAATATCAAGGTGATGGTGCCGTTTTGCCGCACCTTAGAAGAAGCTAGAAAAGTTATCCAAATATTAAGGCAAAACGGCCTCAGGCAAGGCCAAAATGGTTTACAGGTTTATGTCATGGTTGAGATTCCCAGCAATGTAATTTTGGCAGATGAATTTGCTAAAATTTTTGATGGGTTTTCAATTGGTTCCAATGACTTAACTCAATTAACTTTAGGTTTAGACCGGGACTCGGAATTAATTTTACAAATCGGTGATGAAAGAAACGAGGCAGTAAAAAAACTGGTCATTCAGGCAATTAAATCAGCTAAAAGGGCTAAGATAAAAATCGGCATTTGCGGCCAAGCACCGTCTGATTTCCCTGATTTTGCCCGCTTTTTAATGGAAGAAGGAATTGATAGCATTTCTTTAACTCCAGATACGGTAATAAAAACACGCCTTGATTTAAGCAAAAAGAGGTGATAAGATGGGTTTAAAGCGTAAATTACTTGACAAGTAATTAAAAATGTGCTATAGTTAAGGAACTAAAATAATACAGGAGGTTTTCGTGAAAAGAATGGAATCAGAGATCCTTGGGGCTATTTCCTTTTGCATCGTCATCTTCTTCTTTTTCTGGGTTTGCGCTGCTGCGGCCGACCCACTCCAGGTGTCGTTGCTGGCCAAAGTGCCAAGCTTCTACGCCTTCGGCATCCTTTTTCTGGGCTTGTGGTTGGCAATACTTTCCAGCCACGGCAACGAACAGACACTTCGGAAAATGAAGAAAGGCCATAAGGCCTACGTAGACAAGTATTGAGGTACGATCAGTGCCTCAATCTTGCAGCGAGGTTCCATCAAGGAACCTCTTTTTTTTATGCTCAAAATTCGCTATAATTTAATAATAAGAGCAAGAAGAGCTAGATGAGCAATAGGTGAAATAAGTGAAAAAATGAATATAAAATTTATTTTTATGAGTCTTAAAGAGCTTGTCAAAAGCATAACAAAAAAAGAATGGCGGTTTGTCATTCTTTTGAGTATTGTAATGATTTTGATTTTCGGCCTGCCTTGTATTTATGCTTATTTAAATGCGCCAGTAGGCTATTTTTATAATGGTTTGCATACTTTAACCCCAGGCGATTATCCTGTTTATTTTTCCTATATTAATCAAATTAAAGCAGGCCATTGGGAATTAAGGGATTATTTCACTTCTGAAGCCCAGCCGCTTGGGCTTTTAAATTTTTTTTGGCTGGCAATTGGTCTGATGGCCAGGCTTTTTTCTTTGCCGGCTGATATTGCCTTTCATCTGGCTAGATTTTTATTGATTCCTCTTTTTTTTATAATTTTTTACATTTTTACTTCATATTTTTTTACTTCAAAAAATCAAAGAAAATTAGCAGTACTTTTTATTGCATTCTCTTCAGGCATCGGCACATTTTTTGCCAGCTATTTTCTTAAATATCCTTTTAGCTTAGATGATGCTACCTATAAATGGCCGCTTGATTTTTGGATTCCTGAGCTTAATGTTTTTTCAATTTTAAGCCATTCGCCTCACATAATTTTCTCCTTTATTTTAATGGTGGCTTTTATTTTATTAATGCTTTTGGCCTGGGATAATCATAATTATTGGTATAGTATGGCTGCTGGCATAGTCGGCTTTGTCTGGTTTAATTTCCATCCTTTTTTCTTTCCTTATGTGGTTTTTATTTTATTGCCATATCTAATCTATCTCATTGTTAAAACTAAAAAAATAAAATTGGCTGGGCATTATGTTTTAGCCATGATTTTAAGCTCACCTTTTGTTTTCTACCACTACTATAAAATTAAAACTGACCTGGTTATTGGCGCCAGAGCCAGCCAAAACATTTTATTAACCCCGCCTTTTCTTTTTGTATTTTTGGGTTTTGGCTTTTTATTGATTTTTTCTGTTATCGCCATAGTTTATTTAGCTCAGAAAAAGTTATTATTTAAAAATAGTAAGCATGTTTTTTTAGTCATTTGGCTAATAGCTAGCTTGTTTTTGATTTATGCGCCTATTTTTTTCCAGAGGAGATTTTTAATGGGCATGCAAATTCCCATGGTATTTTTGATTGTTATTCTTTTGGCAGATTGGGTAAAATCACATCCAAACTCCAAAATATTGGCCAATAAATTTTTGTTTATCGTATTGTTTGTTATCTTTTTTTGTTTTTCATCGTTTTTTAATCTGGTCAGAGATGTCTACTATTTTCATACCCATTTTTACCATTTTTACTTGCCGCAGGAATTTAAAACCGGGCTTAATTGGTTAAATGATAATAATCAAGCCAATAAAGCAATTTTAAGCTATGAATTAACAGGGGAATTTATTCCTGGTTATATCAATCAGCCTGCTTATCTGGCTCATGGAATTGAAACTATAAATTATCAAGACAAAAGAAACGAGGTTTATAAATTTTTTGCTGATCAATTTAGCGAAGATCAGGCCAGAGAATTTTTAAAAACCAATCAAATTGGCTATGTGTTTTTTACTGATTTAGAAAGAACTTACGGTCAAATTAAGCCGGCTGGCAAAGATTATTTGCAGTTGGTTTATTCAGCCGGACAGGTAGAGATTTACGCGGTTAAAAATTAAATTTATCATATGATCCAATTTTTGCATAATTTTTTACCTCAGCCGATTTTACTTCACCTTGCCTTTTTACAAATCCATTGGTATGGTTTTTTAATCGCCTTGGGCGCCTTGGCTGGTTTTGGCGCAGTTTATTCGTTGGCCAGGCAATATGGGATAAAAAAAGATGATATTTATAATTTAACTTTTTATTTAGTCATCTTTGGCTTAATTGGCGACCGTTTGTACTATGTTTTTTACGCCTGGCCTTATTATTCCCAGCATTTATTGGATATTTTTAAAATTTGGGAAGGAGGTTTGGCCATTCATGGCGCCATGATTGCTGGCGTTTTAGTGATATATATTTATGGACAGAGGCACAAAATTAATTTTTGGCTTTTACTTGATATATTTATTATTGCCTTGCCGTTAGCTATGGCTTTTGGCCGCTGGGGCAATTATTTTAACCAAGAACTTTTCGGGCGGCCGACGTCCTTGCCTTGGGGTATCCCAATTAGTCCTGAAAAACGGCCGCCCGAGTTTGTGAATTTTAATTATTTTCACCCTACATTTTTATATGAGAGCTTATGGAATATGCTCATCTTTGCTTTTTTATACGCCTGGCATAAATTGCGCTTGGCTCGTCTTGGCACGGCTTCGCACGATGCAAGCCGAAGCCAGGTTAAATACAAAAATAACCTTGAACAAATTCAAGGTTTGGGAAACATAGCTTTAGTATATTTTATTTTATATTCAGTCGGACGATTTTTAAATGAATATCTGCGGCTTGATTACAGCCCTTATTTTTTGGGAGTGCGCTGGGCGCAGGTCTTTAGTTTATTAATAATCCTCAGCTGCCTGGCCGTCATTATTTTAAAAAAAATTCACTCCAAAAAATCAGAGCTTGAAACTTAGGGCAATTTTTCTAATTTTGTACTCATTAAATAAAAGGATCAGATATAAAATGACCAAAAATGCGGCAATGACGAGATTGAAAGATTCTAATCGTCTCAAAGCATTTACTCCATAAATTGAGAGGTAAATCAGGATTGGCAAATCTTTAAAAATTTCCAGCGCCTCAGCTTTGAATTTAATTAACTTAATAATAATTAAAAAAATAATCAGGCTGATAGCCATCCATTTTATGAAATTTTGGCTGTCAATGCTTTTACTTGTGATGATTAGAAAATTTAGGGCGACTAGCAGGGAGCTGGCAATTATTAAAAAAGTTTTGTGATAAGACTTTATTTTAACAAAAATTTTTATTTTGTAAGCAAAAAATAAAGAGGTAATAAAGATGAGGGGAATTGTTACAAGAGTGAAAAGATTGGTCAGGGTCAGGAATAAATTAAATTGATCAATGGTAAAATTTTGCAAGATAGATGATTGGCTGAAAGGGACGTTGAATTTTAAAAAAAGATATTCAATTAAAAATGGGGCGGCAACAAAAAAAATTCCGGCCAATATGCCTCTGAGCTTGCCAGTATACTCGGCCAGGCAAATAAATGATATTACAAAAGCTAAAAACAGCGTGAAGAACAAAGGCAAAGGGTCTGTGACAAAGAGTGAAATAATCAGAAAGAAAACAAAGAAAATAAACAGGATAATAGTAAAATTTCTCATAATTTTGAAGTTAAATTACCGTCTTAATTATAGCATTTTTTACAAATTAGTTTAAATAACAGCTAAAACTATGCTATAATAATTTATATGTCTGAAAAAATATTCAAATTAGATTACAGTTTTATGTCTGCCCAAAAAGTGGGCAATTTTGGGTTTAAAGAAACAGATTTAGCCAGTCTGAGCCGCAAATTGGCCGGTTTTAACAGGAAATTGGAAATAATGGCAGAGGAGCCGGATTTAAGTTTTCGGCAATTGCCTTATGATCAAGAAGCAGTTGAATTAGCTATGAAGTTAGCCGGCAGATTAAAGCGCCAATTTACAAATTTAGTCATAGTCGGCATTGGCGGTTCTGATTTAGGCTCCAGGGCTATTTATAGCGCTTTAGCCGGCAATTATGGCAGCTGCATCAAGAGACCGCAAGCAATGGCCATCAATTTTTTAGGGGATACGACAGATCCCCAGCCAGTGCTTGATTTATTAAAAATATTGGACTTAAAAAAGACTGTTTTTTATATTGTTTCTAAATCAGGCGACACGATTGAACCTTTAAGTAATTTTTTGCTTCTGCGGGAACAGGTAATTAAACTTGTTGGTTACAAAAATCATAAGAAACACTTTATTGTCACAACTAATTTAGCAAAAGGCCTGGCCTCGGCCAAGACGGGCGCTCTTTTAGAAATTGCGCAAAAAGAAGGTTATCTGGTCCTGGGTCATTATCCAGGCGGCGGCCGCTTCTCGGTTTTATCTGTTCATGGATTATTGCCAGCTGCTTGCGCCGGGTTTGACCTTAAAAAGCTTTTAGCAGGCGCAAAAGCAATGGATCAACTTAGTAAAAATAATAGCTATTTAAAAAACTTGCCTTGGCTTTTTGCGGCTATGCAATACTTGGCTTACAAAAAGGGACAAAACATTTCAGTTTTAATGCCCTACAATTATTATTTGCGCAATTTTGCTTTATGGTTTCGGCAGTTATGGGCGGAAAATTTGGGCAAGCAATATAATTGGCAGAAGAAAAAAGTTAATGTGGGTATTACTCCTGTAGCTGCTTTGGGTCCGACAGACCAGCATTCTCAGGTTCAACTTTATATAGAAGGGCCGTTTGATAAAATTATTACTTTTATTAAAGTTAAAAAATTAGAAAGTTTGAAAGTCCCAAATTACAGGAATTCAGAAATTTCTTATTTGGGCGGGCATGAGTTTAGTGAGATTTTAAATATTGAACATAAAGCTACGGCAGTTTCTTTAATGAAAAATAAAAGGCCTAATTGCACGATTATTTTGCCAGAACTTAATGAATATTATCTGGGGCAGATATTTATGTTTTTTGAAATGACCACGGTATATTTAGGAGAATTATTGCAGATTAATGTTTTTAACCAGCCAGGCGTTGAACAGAGTAAAAGATATATGTACGGGCTTTTGGGCAAGAAAGGGTTTGAGAAAGAGAAAAGGGAAATTTTAAGCATCTAATCAGCCCTTGCCAAAATTGAAATTTAATGCTAAAATAGACCTAAGGATTTAATCCTTTTTTTATTTTGGAAAATTTATTTGGAGCGGTAGTTCCCGCCTTCGCTGAAGCTTCGGTCTTCACCGACCGAAGTCCCGCCGTGGCGGGACGAAGGTCGGCGGGCAGGCAGCTTGGAAGCATGAGCTGTAGTGGGTGCTAACCAGCTTCATAAATTTTTTTTAAGTTATCCTGGAGCGGTAGTTCAGTTGGTTAGAACGCTACCCTGTCACGGTAGAGGTCACGGGTTCGAGTCCCGCCCGCTCCGCACCGAACCAGAACAAAACAACACCTAATATAAAGGGTGTTGTTTTTATTATTGAAGATTTTGTTCGGTCTTTTGAGATAAAAAAGCCAAAGATTTTTCCTTGTGAAATATATCTTTGGCCTTATTTTTTTCTGTTTCGTGAGAATGATTTTGGATAGTTGGCGTGCCTTCTAATTAATTGCTTGAGCGGTTCATTCCGCTTTACAATATTTTGCACGATTAAGTGACGCAATAAGTCGCTGGGCGTCTTACTGCATTTAGCCAGGTTGCTTATTAGCAGATACGAGAAATAAGTTCTTTTGCATAACAATTCTGTTGTTTTTTGGCAAAATGGGATGTCATGCAATAAGATTAGAACTCTGCCTTCAGTGTCATAGATAAACGCCGTTTTTTCTTCAGGTTGCGCCCTTAAGAATTTTTCTTTTAGGATTTTCCTGGCATTTTGCCTGTTTGTATCAGGATAATCCCTGCTATTAGCAATATTCCACGATTGCATTAAGGTTTTTGAGTTTAAAATCATTCTTAACTGGTATTCA
This sequence comes from Patescibacteria group bacterium, assembly GCA_041651155.1. Classification (NCBI taxonomy): domain Bacteria; species Patescibacteria group bacterium. The sequence goes on from JBAZJU010000001.1 coordinate 115,555, forward strand.
GTTATAAATGAATTTTTTAATAAATTTGCCTGGACATTTAAGTCGTGCAACAATTGTGCGTTGCGGCAAATAAACTCAAGTCCCTGGGAATTTTTATGGAATTTTGCTATTAAACGGGCATGTTCTAATCCCGAAGAATGATTTTCCAGAATCTTTTTAATTACCCGAGTATCAGGATCATGGCACAGGGCAAAAAGCAATGCCCCTGTCTGGAGAGTGGCTTCATTTATTCTTTGGTCAACTGTCATTGAGGAGAATTTTTCACGATATATAGCCAAGTGATTCTCGTTTTTGATATTTTCCGGCGCTTTGAAAATATCATTGTTATACTTTTCGATTTCCTCAAGTAAAGTGGGCAAGAAGTTGCCATTTTGATACCAGTTAGGATTTTCTGCCCTTAGTTTGGCATCATTTTTCATGGCGCAATTTAGGCAAATCACGGTATAATTGCTAATGTCAGAACCAACAGCGGTTTTCGGCGCGCAATAGAAAAATGGCCATTCTTTATTGCTTGAATCCTTAAATTTTTGTCCGATAGTGCCTTTTGTATTACACTTTGAACAAGAACATTCCAAGGCCTTTAAAGACTCGTTATTTGTCACGTAAGTCTGCCTCCTTTCAGATTTTTTATTACTTTAACAAATAGTTCCAGCATAGTCAACTTGTCCCGCCCCAAAAACCGTGATTTATTCTCGGCTTTTTGATCTTGATTATTTTGATTTTTTTTGATATTATATTAACAATATGAAAAAAACATTTTTCTTTATTTTACTTGTAATTTTTTTTATTTTGGGCGCTAGTGCCTTGCTTTTTTTGCTGTTAAATCAAACATTAAAAAATAATCAGAATTTAGTCAAAAAGATTGAGACACCGAATATTAATTCATCAGGCCAAGTAGTCAACCTAAACAATACCAACCAAATTAAAATTCCAAATAATACGCAAACTTCCAACCCGGCTGTTAAAACCGTTAATTCGGTAATATTGGCCGTGCCCTATATAAATGAATCGCCTGATGGCAACTGGACAGGATATTGGAAAAACGCTTGTGAAGAAGCCAGCATTGCCATGGTTGAAAATTTTTATCTTGGCAAACAAACCGTGAGCACAAAAGATGCCATGGATTTTATGAACAATTTATTTACCATAGAAAATAAGATTTTTGGTTCCAATACCAATACAGACGCCAAGCAAACAGTCCAGCTTATTAATGATTATTCTTCTTATAAAGCGGTGATTAAAGAGGCGCCCACGGTTGAAGATATAAAAAGTGAATTACAGCAAAATCGGCCGGTAATTGTGCCTTTGTATGGTTTTGATTTGCATAATAAAAATATTCCCTTTGTGCCGGCGCCCAGAGGCACTTCTTATCATATGATTGTGATTATTGGTTATGATGATACGACAAAAGAATTTATCACTAATGATGATGGCGATAATAAACAAGGAGCTAGCCACCATTATGGTTATGATTTGCTGATGAATGCCATTCATGATTGGAGTTATGTTACCAAACAGGCTGATGGCCCTGCCAAAGCGATTTTTACTTATCCAAAAAATAGTTGAGACTTCAACTAGTTCCCGCCTTTATTATTTACATGGTAATATAAAACAGTAGGTTTGGATAAAAATACTTTAAAGGTTAAGGGTTGGATGGTGAATATGATAAATATTGTTGAACAAAATTGGCTGGATACTTTTATTGCCGCTGCTGATTTTAAAATAAATAATTAATTATATTTTATGAGAAAAACTTTTTTTATTCTAGGCGCCTTAATTATTATGGCAGGCTGTCAGGCGACTAAAAACGAGAATACTAATTTAAATGTCAATGAGAACGCGAATGCAAACAACCAATCTGACCTCCCCGCGATTTATAGCCAACTGGGAATGGAGGATTTATTAAGCCAATATAATGGCGCGATTATAAAAACAAATTTGGGCGATATTAAGGTAAAATTTTATAACCTGGATTCGCCTCTAACAGTTAATAATTTTTTAAATTTAGCTAAAAAAGGTTTTTATGATGGCACTAAATTTCATCGCGTGATTAAAGATTTTATGATTCAGGGCGGTGATCCTAATAGCAAGGATGATAATTGGGCTGATGATGGCATGGGCGGGCCTGGCTATAAATTTAAAGATGAAATTAATACTCATAAACTGGTGCGCGGAAGTTTGGCCATGGCTAATTCCGGATCAAATACCAATGGCTCACAGTTTTTTATAGTAACCAAAGAATCTACGCCCTGGTTAGACGGTTCATACAATAATTTTGGTGAAGTAATATCCGGAATGGAAGCGGTTGATAAAATAGAAGCAGTTAAAACAAATGAAAATGATCATCCTTTAGATGATATTATTATTAAAAGTATTGAATTAATTAAAATAGATTAATTAAATAATTAGCTATGAAAAAAATTATTAAAATTTTTTATCCTTATCGTTTTTTTATTCTTGCGTTGGTAATTATTATTAGTATTTTATTGTTATGGTATTTTTTTGTGGGGAAATACCACGGCTTTTTTTGCGAGAGATATTCGTATGCTGAATGCCCATCATTAATTTGCGAGCGTGTAGGTCAATGTTCTTCGCAGGACGATGTTTCTTTTTCTCTGGCTCCTTGTCAGTGTAAATCTCTGTGGAAATAAAACATCTTGACAATTTGGGCATCTCAAGTAATTCATTAAAAAAACTCCTCCGCGTTCGGAGGGGTTTTGCGCTAATCTTTTTGGAAGCGACCGACAATTGGCAAGTTTTTTTCGGGGTGTTTGGCTAATGCCATTTTGACTAAAGAGTTGAGTTTAATTCCATTTTTAGCTGCTACGGCTAGGGCAGTGGCGCGATGCATGCCTTCAACGATTCTGATTTCACCATTGACTATTACGCCGCTAATAATGGTTTGAACTGGAAAATTTTTTAACATAGTTTGCACCCCGGAGTTTTTTTCTACTTTCTGATCTTGAGCTAGGCTGGAAAATGACGGAGCTGTCTGTCCGTGATAATATAATTCTACCCAGGAACGAAATGGTCCGCCATGGCAAAAGGGTAATATAATCAGTGGCTCGGGTATATTGTATAATTGCCATTTTAAATCAGCTAAACCTAGTGGTTGAACATAAGTTTGGCGCCATTCTTCCCATGATTTGAAGCCGCGGCTTTGCCAGTGAGTAATCCAGTGGGAATTGGGATAATCTTCATTCTGACGCCAAATTTCAAAAACATCAGGCCAAGTTAGCTCTTTGATTAGGTCAAGCTTTATTTGTTTGTCTTTTAAGTTGTCCATAGTATTTTTTTTGCGATTTGTTATTAAAGGGCTCTCCAGCTCTGTGTCCTCTCATTGTCATCCTGAGCCGAGCGAAGGATCTGTTAATCTAGGGTCACACTCAAACCCCTCTCAGACACAGAGCCCTGTCATAACAGAACTGCTTGATTGTGATTTAAGCCCGCCTTGTCCGAAAGTAATTACTGGGTTTATCAAATCACCGAAGTTGCAGATCCTTCCTGCGTCAGGATGACAAGGCGGGAGCGAGGTAGGTTAATTTTTCATACTTTAATTATACACCAAAAAAAATAAAACCCCCTCATTTTTGGCGAGGGGGCTAAATAACTTGTTATTCCCGGGCAAATACTATTTTAAGTCCCAGGGAAATTAGAAGGGCACCGAAAATTTTTTCCAAGTAAATTACGTACCTTTGGTATCTTGCTTTGACCTGCTTGATCGTGAATACTGTCGCAACAAGAGCAAACCAGGCAAATACAATGAAAGAAATTTCCAGTCCGTAAAATATTTTCAGGTTCAAGGTTGAAGTCGGGGAGATGATTTGAGAAAAAATACTTAAAAAGAACAAGGTTACTTTGGGGTTGGTTATGCTGGTTAAAAAGCCGATCTTGAGAGCCTGCCAGTTGGTGATTATTTTTAGTGTAGCGGCTCCATTTTTGTTTCCTGCCTTTAGTCTTTTTGCCCTTAGCATTTTAATGCCCAAGTACATTAGATAGGCTGCCCCGCCCAGTTTAAGTAGATTAAACACCAGAATTGATTGGGCAATGATAAGCCCCAGGCCGATAATAGAATAAGAAGCGTGGAGCAAAGTGCCTAAACCAATACCTAGTGCCGTAAATATCCCGATTTTTCTGGTATAGACAATGCTGTTTCTGGACACAATGGCAAAATCAGGACCTGGCGAGATAGCGCCAATAATAGCTGCCAAAGTTACGATTATAATTTCGTGCATTGGATTCCTCCTTTTTCAAAATTATGCTTTTACTTTTTCCTTAGCCACGGCAAAAGGTATCTGAATAAGCTCAAGCAATAGTTCTTCTTCCTCGCGATATATTTTGAATTTCATGCCGCAAATTTCATAGACCCTATAATCAGCATAATCATGTTTATCTTTTAGCATTGGCAGCGAAAATACTGACCGCGGGATTGAGAGCCAATATTGATGATTCTCAGGCTCTTGGATAAGGTTGCCTTTCAGCATATCTGCTACTGCTTCAGGGCTTTCAGCAAAGATTGCTCCGTGAACAGTTAACAAATTATTAGGATCTTCGTGAAATTTTTTATCAATGATAATGTACAATCTCATTAGATTAGCCTCCTTTTTTACTGAACTGTTTTGATTACAGAATGTTAGTATTTTATTTAATTTTTGTCAAGGTAGCGAATAAAAACTGCGCGCTCCGACGTATGTTGGAGCGCGCAGAGATCAATGTAATTTTTTATTTTACCGCTTCTACTATTTTAGCAAAAACTTGAGGATTATTGACTGCCAGGTCAGCCAGGACTTTACGGTCCAGTTCAATTTTTTTCTTATTTAAGAGATCTATAAATTTAGAATAGTTTAAGCCATGTTCGCGCACAGCTGCATTAATCCTGATTTGCCAAAGCTGGCGGAAATCTCTTTTTTTATCTTTGCGTCCGACATAAGCATGCACTCCAGCCTTAAGCATAGCTGTTTTGCCTAAGCGAATAGTCTTTTTGCGGCCCCATTTATAACCTTTGGTGGCTCGGCGGATGGTATGTCTTTTCTTTAAGTGGATTTTAGCTCGTTTAACTCTGGACATGTTTTTTCTAATTATTTGTTAATGCTTACATCTACAGATTACTGATAATTACAGATATACAGATGATATTTTATGACAATTCGTAAATCTGTATAAATCCGTAATCAGTAGAAAATTTTAATTGTATGGCATTAAGGATTTAAGCTGTCTGGAAATGGTTTTGTCAGCTTGTTGCGTTCTTCTTTTGGCTCTGGTGATATTGCTGGATTCGCGGGCATTAAAATGATCCTGGCCAGCTTTCTTTTTCATGAGCTTGCCTTTGTTCGTTACTCTGTATCGTTTAGCGATTGATTGATGAGTTTTAATTTTTGGCATAGGTGAATTCCTAATTATGAATTATGTCCGCCAGCGGCGGATCCGCCTTTGGCGGAAGATATGAGCTGAATATAAGGAAATCTTTAAAAAAATAAAAATAGCTCTTCTTGGCTAATTTGAAATTAGTTTAGCTTAATTTTAAATTTTCGTCAAGCCGTTTAACTCTTTTTGGCAATAATAGCTGAAAAATTGGCACCTTGTCTTTTAATTTCCTGTTCTGTTCTTATTTCTACTATTTGGTTAATTGAACTCACAAAATTTTCAATTAATTCTTTGGCTAATTCCGGATGAGCTTTCTCCCTGCCTTTTAAGATGACCAAAATGCTAATTTTATCGCCGCGGTTTAAAAATTTTTCAGCCTGATTAATTCTGACATCAAGGTCATGCTTGCCAATGCGCGGTGAAAGGCGAATTTCTTTGAGCTCAACTTCTTTTTGCTGGGCTTTTTGCTTGCGGCTGGCTTTTTCCTGCTGGTACTTAAAACTGCTGTAATTGATAAATTTAGTCACTGGCGGTTCAGCTTTGGGAGAAACAGCCACTAAATCTAATTCTCGCTCCTTAGCCATGGCAATCGCTTGCGCAGTCGGCATGACGCCAAGCATCTGGCCTTTTTCATCAATAACGCGGACAGAAAGAGAGCGGATTCGTTCATTAACCGGATATGTGTCTGGGATTTGTTGTCTTTGCGCTTGTCTATGGCGGAAATGAATGCGTTTCAATGTGGTGTAGGTTAATAATTAAATTAATCGTTTATTTCTAAAAGCAATGCCTGAAGATGTTTTAAGATATCTTTCAAAGTTTAATGCTTTTTCTTTATTTTCAAATGCGCAGTAAAAAATTATTTTCCATGGTTTAAATGTGTCAGTATATTCCGAATTACCTTTATTATGATCAATTAGTCTATTATCGATATTCTCGGAAAATCCTGTATATAATTTTTTAGGGAATTTGATGCTTTGGAGAATATAAACAAAAAACATTGTTTCGTTTTTATTTTAAAAATTTTATTAAATAGCTCGTCATTTTAGTGGCGTGCCATTCGAAGCGCAGTAAAAAGATTTTAACTTGCCCTTCTTCGCTTATTCTTTGTTATTCTCTTAGCTAAAATCTTAAAGTTAATAAAGCTACGAAGGGCATTCTTCGCTGCGCGAAGAATGGAGATGGCGGGAATTGAACCCGCGTCTAGAAAGCCTTTTAAAATACTTCTACAAGCTTATTTTAGATTAAAATTACGCCTTAAGATAATAATCTAAACAAAAATCTTAGGGCCTGCCTTAAATTTTTAGCTTAATAACTTAAGGCTAAATTATTGAGCGAGCCTGAATTTATGGCACCCAATACCTTTTATCAGGCATCAAAGGCGTGGATGGTTGCTGTTTTAGTTAAACTGCAACTGACGCAAGGTTAAAAGCAAAAGCTGCTTTAACATTGCTTAATAAGTTTTTTGCACTTATTAGATTTCTATTTTTAGTTTTACGAGATTAAATAGCATGCTCGGCTTGCGATATTTTTAAAAGATCTTCCTATCGAGGCCTGTCATCCCCGAGTGACTATTGTAAAACAATTGTAAGAAAATTGTAAGACTATTGTTTTACCAGGTCTTACAATTGTATTACTAACATTCATTATCTGAATCTAGTTTTTAGGGCTCTTTGAACGCTTCGTTTTTCTTCTCTTTCTTTAATTGATCTGCGTTTATCAAAGAGTTTTTTTCCTTTGGCTAAGGCTAGCTCTAATTTGATTTTCTTATGCTTAGTATACAATGAAAGCGGGATTAAGGTCAAGCCTATTTGCTGTAATCTTACAGTTAAAAAGTGAATTTCTTTTTTATTTAGTAATAATTTCCTTGAGCGCGTAGGATCATAGTTTGGTAATGGTCCTGCCATTTTATAGGCTGGCACATTGGCATTGATTAAATATAGTTCGTTTTGATGCAGAGTCACATAAGCGCCTTGTAAGCTGGCATGGCCAGCTCTGATTGATTTTACTTCTTGCCCTGTTAAAACTAAGCCAGCCTCGAAAGTATCCAGGATTTGGAAATCAAATTTAGCTCGTTTGTTAAGGGTTAAGACTGTCATACTTTTTGCTTAATGCTTATATTTTATAATATCCTATTTTTAACAAATAAAGAAGGCAAAAACCTTCTTTTTAAGTCTGAACAGCAAATTGCTGGTCACAGAGCCAAATAAGGAAGTCAGCTTTGGTTTTAGCCTCGCTGACTTGGGTAATAGTTTTTTCTTAAGGCCTGTAAACAGCAACCTGTTGTTCAGTCAATGGTAATTGCTAAAATTAGCATATTTTTTTATTTTTGTCAAGGTTTGACCAATTGGCATTTTTTTCGTATAATAAAATTAGTTAATTATTAATCAAGTTATATGGATTCAGCCAATTCTAAGAAGATTAATCTGGATATATCAACCTCATCAATAATTAAAGTATTAGTCGTAATTTTTTTAGTCTGGATTTTGTATTTAATCAGAGACGTAGTGGCGATTTTGCTTTTTGCCTTTATTTTCGTGTCAATTCTTGAACCTGCGGTCAACTGGTTGCGAGCCAGAAAGATCCCCAGGACTTTATCAGTAATCTTGATATATTTAGTTTTATTAGCGGTTTTAGGTCTGATTATCGCTCTGATAATTCCGCCGATTAACGATCAAATTGATCAAATCTCAAATTCTTTCCCGGCCTATTGGCAAAAATTTAATTTGGAATTCGGCAATATCAGCCAGTTTTTAAACCAATACGGAATCGGCCAGGAAATTGAAAATGCAATTGTTAATTTAAAATATAATATTCCGCAGACAACGAGCGGCTTATTTTCTCAGGTTGGCCAATTTTTCTCTGGGGTATTTTCAGTCTTTATCATTTTAGTCATTATTTTTTATAGTTTGGCAGAAGAAAATGCGACCAAAAGGATTTTTCGTTCCATCTTGCCCAGCCAATATCTGCCTTATACTTATCAAGTTTTCAGCCGTATCCAAAACAAATTGGGTCTTTGGTTGCGGGGCCAATTAATATTAAGCTTAATTGTGTTTCTTTTGGTTTATATCGGGCTTTTATTTTTAGGCGTCAGATATGCGTTAATTTTAGGCATTATTGCCGGCCTGGTAGAATTTGTACCCTATATCGGTCCGATTATGTCTGGCATTTTGGCTGTGACCCTGACGTTTTTTCAGTCGCCAATCAGCGCGCTCTTAGTTTTAATTTTATATGTTGCCATCCAATTAGTGCAAAATAATATCCTCACTCCTAAAATTATGCAAAGGGCAGTGGGCTTGAATCCGGTTGTGAGCATTGTGGCATTACTCATTGGCGGTAATTTAGGCGGAGTAATTGGGGCAATATTAGCTATCCCATTAGCCACTGCCTTGAGTGTCTTTGCTCAGGATTTTTTGGAAAAGAAGAGGGCGCGTGAATTAACGCTTGAAGAATAATTTTTTTAAAATGACAAGAATAGATGAAAATAATAACCACAGCAATATCAGCGATTTGGAAGCTGAGGTGGAAAAATTAAAAAAGACTTTAAAACGCAAGAAAAATAAGAAATTTTTCAATTGCGGCTCTTGTTTGCTGTTTTTTATTTTATTTTTGCTGATAAGCGGCTTGGTCGGGGCTTATTATGTATCTCTTAGCGGATTGATAGAAGTACCTTATTTTACCAAAAAGTTCTATCATGAGCCCAGGCCAAGTTATTTAGTCAATGCTGTAAATTTAGGAGTGGCTCAGAAAGATTTTATTCAGGTTCTGGAAGCTGAAGCTAAAAAACAGGTTTTGCTGCAGAAAAAGACCACTAATTTGAAGCTGAATTTGGGAATTAGCGAGGGGCAATTGTCAGCTATGCTCAGGGAACAAGCGCAGAAAAACGAAGCCTTGAACCAAAGGATTGAATATATCCAGTCTGCGGTTTTACCCGATGAATTGGAAGTATTTGCCAAGCTAAAAGAGCCCAAATTGTTTATTACCTTCAATATAAAGCCAACAATTGAAGATAAGGCATTAAAATTAAAAACTGATAATTTCAAAATCGGGAACTTGCCAATGCCAAAATTTATTGGTAATATGATTATTACTAATTTTGCGGCCAAAAGCATAAATCAATTATTAGCCTCATTCTCAAGTATATTTGAAATTACGGCCATAAAATTAGAGGCCAAAATGGTCTCGCTGGAGATACTTGTTAAAAATTTAAATTTTAATTAGAATGCTTTTTCGAAAAATAATAGTATTTTTTTGTCCGTTATTGTTATTTTCGGCTTTGGAATTAATGTTTTTTAATATTAGTCTGCTGCCATATTGCCTGGCATTTAGCGCCTTGATATTATTTATAGCCTTGAAATATTTAATTAAAGGCAAATTGCTGAGCTTTGAATTTCTATATTTAAGCCTTTTGCCTTTTTTATTCCTGATTACGACTGTGTTTTTCCTTTTTATTTTAAATGATAATTGGATCAGGCATGCTATTATTGCCAGTTTCGTCATTATTTCAGGCTTTTATTTGGAAAATATTTTCCTTTATTTTAATCAGCCTGACGTCTATCAGCTTGAAACCCTGGAAAATTTTTCCAGTTTTTTAATTCTTATCATTTTTTTTCTGCTGGCGGTTAATCTGAACTCACTAAGTGTTTTTATTAATTTGCCGCTCTGGCTGCTTTCAATAATTTTGCTAATTTGTCTGACGCTTTTACTCCTGGCCGGCTTTTGGTTCGGCAAATTAAAACATGAGCTAAAAACCGTTTATCTTCTGATTATAAATATAATAATATTAGAAGTATTCTGGGGTTTGTCTTTTTTGCCCACAAACTTTTATGTCAGCAGCATTATTTTAACGATTTTTTTCTATTTTTCATGGGGAATAATAAAGGCAAAATTACATGATGAATTAGACAGGAAAAACATCTGGCGTTACCTGGCGATAAGCTCAATTTTGATATTTTTAATAATTATAACTTCGTCTTGGATATAAAAAATTAACCTAATCATCATATGGAACAAGAAGCAAAGAAAGCAAAAAAAGGTTTTAAATTATTTGGCGTAATCGTGCTGATCATTGTAGCGGGTTTTGTTGCCGGCTTGAGCGGAGAATTTATAGCGCGTTATTATTTGTCTAATGTGGCTTTTTTCAGGGATTTGTATTTTACAGGAAGTACAAATCAAACCCAGGGTGAAATAGTGATCAATGATCCAAGGAAAGTGGTCGTAGAGCAGGATTTAAGATTGAGCCAGATTAAAAATGAAATTCGCCCCTCGGTCTTAAATATTTATAGCCGTCAAAAAGATAATAAAAATTTGCTTGATAATATATTTTTGCCTGAAGATTTTTTAGGCCAGGCAATAGTGCTGACCAGCGACGGCTGGCTGATTAGCAATGCAAATGTCAGTCTTGGCTCGCAAACAGGCGTAGTCATTGGCGAAAATAAAAAAATATACAAGATTGAAAAAATCATACAAGATCCAGCCAGCAGCATTAATTTTATAAAAATTAATGCGCAAAATTTGTCTGTCGCCAAACTGGCGGACATTAGTAAAATTACCGATGGGGAACAATTAGTCGCTTATAATAGTTTTTCTAATATATTTAATTTAGCCAATATCTCCAATGGGAAATATAAAGAGATTAGCAGCCGTTATGATTATATCAACTCAACCCAGATTTTAGATAAAGCTATCTTATTAAATAAAAATTTAGGTTCTGACTTTGTAAGCGCGCCAATTTTTAATTTCCAGTCAGAATTAATTGGATTTATATACAATTCCGCTAATACAGCCAATAAAGTTATTCCCATCAATTATATTGATCCAATCATAAACCAGGTATTGAAAGGCGAAAAAATTACCAGGCCATATTTGGGAATTAATTATATTGATTTAGCCCAGGTAGACGGTTTAGATGAAACTGTCAGGCAAGGCGCGATAAATGGAGCCTTGATCTGGCCCAATCAAAAGGGGATTGCTATCGCCGCTGACAGTCCTTTAACCGGTAAATTAGTAAAAGGCGATATAATTACCAGTTTTGAAAATCAAGCACTGGATGCCAATAATAACTTAAATGACTTGCTTTTAGAATATAAAAGCGGCCAGCAAGTAAGCATTAAATATTTGCACGAACAAAAAGCAGCTGAAATCAGCATTGTCTTGAAATAAACATTGGATATATACCTCTAACTTTAGCCCTAAAAGGTTATTTTAGAACAAAAGACTCTTATTGAAAGAGTTTTTTTGTTTGCGTTGGTCTTGACAAACTTTAGATTATGTGATATGATTTTAAATCAAATAATAACTTATTCAGGAAGCTATTTCCTGGGATAAATTTAAATTTTATGGAAAACTTACAATATTCAAAAATTTTAAGAACAAATTGGGACATTGTGGCTTTAATCATAGGCATTACAATGGTTTTATCATTGATAATCAGCTTAGTTCAGCCATTCCAATATTCAGCCGGCACCCAGATTTTAATTATTCAAAAACAAGAATTAAATACTGATGCCTATACAGCTACTAAATCAGCCGAAACAATCGGTAAAAATTTAGCTGGCATTATTTATACCTCGTCTTTTTATAACGAAGTTATTGAATCAAACAGCGCCTTGGCCGGTAAATTTCCCCAGGATAGCATTGAACGAAGAAAGGAATGGAAAAAGAATGTGAAGGCGATTGTGTTGCCAGAAACCGGCATGTTGGAAATTGATGTTTATGATGCTGACCGGAATTTTGCTTCTCAACTAGCCAGAAATATTTCTTATGTCTTAGTTAATAAAGGCTCTGAATACCATGGCGGCGGTACAAATGTGGAAATTAAAGTGGTTGATGATGTTTTTATCAGCAAATATCCAGTCAAGCCAAATGTCATCTTAAATAGTTTATTGGCTTTAATAATCGGCTTTATCTTAGGCAGTATTTTTGTGATTTTGAATGAAGCCAGCAAATTAAATAAAAATACAAATACAAATCTAATCTCAGAGCTAGATAAACCTAAAGAAATTGAGGCTAATGAAAAATTAGTAAATAACTATGAAGTAATTCGGGCTAATCTTGAGAAAGATTTTGGGTTTGTGTCTGAAGCAGAAACCCCAGCTCCTGTAGCTGAAAGGAAGATAGAAATCAGAACAATGTATGACCATTTGCAATAAATTTAATAAACTTAAATAATTTCAACAAATCACCCTTAGCCGTATGGCAGGGGTGTTTTGTTTTTTGGGCCTAAAATTTGACAAAAATTAAAAATTGTGTTAGAATTAAGATATTATTATATATATCTATTTTCTCAAATATGGCTAATCTTAGACTGCCAAATGATTTGGTTTTGGCAATTACCTATAATTGCAATTCAAAATGCCGCATGTGCAATATCTGGAAAACAGAGCAAATGCCAGTTTTAGATTTGGCAGAATATAAAAAATTGCCCCAGAACTTAAAAGAAGTAAATATAACTGGCGGTGAGCCATTTCTTAGCCCTAATTTAATTGAAATAATCAAAATATTAGTAAACCTAAATCCTCTGGTTAGGATTATTATTTCAACTAATGGCTTTGCTACGGAATTAATCAAGACCAAGATGCAGGAAATTTTAAAAATTAAGCCTGATATTGGCCTGGGGGTTTCAGTAGATGGCATAGGCGCAGCTCATGATCAGATAAGAGGTATTTCCGACGGTTTTGACAAGGTTATGGCTACGATTAAGGCACTTCAAGCCATGGAGGTAAAGGATTTACGCTTGGCCTTTACGGCCGGGGATTATAATATCTTAGAATTAAATAAGGTTTATAAATTAGCCCAGGAATTAGGCGTGGAATTTAGCTTGGCTGCGATTCACAATGCTGATAATTATTTTAATACCGTAGACAATCAGATTAACCGGATTGAAGATTTTAAAAAAGAATTTAGGCGCTTGATTCAGGCTGAATTAAAATCATGGAATTATAAAAAATGGCTGCGCGCGTATTTTGCCTATGCGCTATTAAGATTTATTGAAACAAAAAAAAGATTACTGCCAAATTATTCCGGCCGAGATAATGTATTTATTGATCCGCTCGGCGATGTTTACCCGGCTGATGTATCCGGTCATTTAATGGGTAATTTGAAAGATTTCCCTAATTTTAAGGAGCTGTATGATTCAAAGCGAGCTCAGGAAGCAATTGCTTTAGAAAAATTAGATCAAAACTGGATGATTTGCACAGCCAGAAGCGCTATAAAAAGACATCCTGTGGCGATTATAGCCTGGATCTTAAAAAATAAGCTTTGGGGAGCAAAATTATAATATGGCTTTAATTAAAAATAAAATATTTTGGCTAATCATAATTCTGGCAGCTCTTATAACCGCCAGTCTTAGCCTGACCAATGAAGGGTCATGGTATCCTTTAATTTTTTTAATTTTTATTTTGCTGTTTTTAATTTTTTTAAGCCGTCCAGAACTGGGCATTTACCTGATCGCTTTATTATTCCCTTATAATGACTGGCTGTTTATTTATTATGAATATAATATTCCTTATGTTGATTTAATTGCTTTGCTTCTTTTTATAGCCTGGTTGGCTAGAGTAATATATTTATATCTGGAAAAACGTGAAAAATTAAGCCTGAAAAATTTTCCTCTTTTAGGCTTGATGCTTGTTTTTATAATCGCTTCATTTTTATCCTTATTAAATATAGAGGGGCAATGGTTGTTGATGGGCATAAAATACATTTTTAGGCCGATAATTTTCTTTTATCTCATGTTTGTGATTTTGCCGTTTAATATCATTGATAATTATAAAAAGCTGGACAATACCTTTAAAATCATATGTTTTACGGGCATGATCTTAGCTTTTATCGGTATCGTCTCTTTAATTATTCCTCCGTTTGAAAATATTAATAGGGCAATGCCAATTTCTATTTTTGGCATCTGGCCTTTAGGCAGCAATCAAAATGCTTTGGCTGAAATTTTTGTCGTGACCATACCGCTGGCTTTGATTTTATTTTGGAAAGAAAAAGATATTTTTATGAAAGCAGTCTATTTAATCTGCGTATTATTAATGGCAGGCGTGAATATGCTGACTTTGTCCAGAGCAGGTTGGATTGCTTTTGCTATGGAATTATTATTGTTAGTGATTTTAAAATATCGCCATGAAGTCAAAAAATTTTTTACCAACTCTTTGTCTTATATAATTGGCTTACTGCTTGTCCCTGTTATTTATTTAATGTATCAATTGTTTGCTTCAGGTATAGTTTCTGCATCAGATTCAAACCGTTTAAAATTAATTGATATTGCTCTGACCTTATTCAGCAGCCATCCTTTTTTGGGCAATGGGGCGGGAACTTTTACTTTAATTTTAGGGCAAATCAGGTGGTATCTGATTGAATATGGAGGGGTACTTGATGCCCATAGCTATTTATTTAAAACATTGGCTGAAACAGGCGTAGTCGGAACTTTAAGTTTTATCGCGCTTTTAGCTTATGTTTGTTATATTATATTCAGAGGTTATATTAAAGCTAAAGATAGCCAGGCGTCGTTAGTTATTTTGGGCTGTTTTTTGGCAGTAATCGGCGCTTTCATATTCCAATTTTTTGGCACAAGCTACTATTTAGCCAAGATGTGGCTGCCAGTAGGATTGGCGTTGGCAAGTTTACAAATTTTTAATTTATATAAAGTAAAATTATTTACATAATTATATGATTTTAAAAGACATTAAACGAATTTGCGGATTAAACCAATGGTCGGGTCTAAAAAAGATTAAAATTATTTTTATGCCTGGTTTTTGGGCTATTTTAGTTTACCGTTATGGTAATTTTTTTACTCGCTTAAATATTCCGGTCATTAAACAACTTGGTTTGATTGCCTATTTTCCTTTTAAAATTTTAGTGGAAATTTTTTGGGGCGTTTCAATTTCACGGAAAGCAAAAATTGGTCCTGGATTTTTTATAAATCATTTTGGCTGTATTTTTATCCATTTTGACGCGCAACTAGGCCAGGACTGCGTTATTAGCCAGGAAGTGACAATTGGCGTCAAAGGCTGGGATACTCATGCTGGCGCGCCAAAAATCGGAGATAGAGTCAGAATCGGGCCGGGCGCTAAAATTTTAGGTCCCATTACGATCGGAGATAATTCAATCATTGGCGCTAATGCTGTCGTGACTAAAGATGTGGAGGCAAATAGCGTGGTTGGCGGAGTGCCTGCAAAATTTATTAAAACAAATCTAGTCTTAAATCCTTAAATAAATTTATGTCAGAGCAAACAAATAAATTATTTGATAAATATTTGTCCACTAGTTTTTTTGAAACCAATCAACTAGAGGCAAGCTTGGATAATATTAAGCATATTGCCTCAACTTATGATTGGAATTATAAAAAGATAATTCCGGCTGATAAAAATAGCAAAATTTTAGACATTGGCTGCGGCTTAGGTCAATTTTTATATTGGTTAAAAAATAATGGCTATAATAATTATTTGGGAGTAGACTTAAGCCAGGAAATGCTGGATTTTTGCAAGGCCAATGTAACCGGCCAGGTTTTAAAGATAAGTTCCATGACTGAATTTTTGGCTGACAAAAAAGATCAATATGATCTTATTGTTTTAAATGACGTGATTGAACATCTGCCCAAAACTGAAATTATTAATGATTTGGCACTAATTAAATCAGCTTTAAAACAAGGCGGCATGTTAATTGTGAAAACAAATAATTTGGCTGCCATCACCGGCCCCAGATTGCGCTATGAAGATTTTACCCACGAAGTCGGCCTGACTGAACATAGTTTAATGCAAGTTTTACTGCTTGCTGGCTACAAACAGGTGGAGATTCGAGCTTTTGCCATGCCCAGAACAAGCATCTTGCGCTGGATTAGATTTATTGTCCAGACGATTTTACACCAGCTGTGGCGTTCAATGTTCTTTTGGGAATTTACCCTTGTGCCAAAGATTGTTGATGAATTAATCTTTGCCGTAGCCAAAAAATAAATTTTAAATATGAAGATACTTATGATTAATAAATTTTTTTACAGAAAAGGCGGTTCAGAAGCCTATATGTTTGATTTGCTTGAACTTTTAAAAAAAGCCGGCCACGAAGTTGTTGAATTTTCCATGAAAGATGAGAAAAACCAGGCTTCAAAATACTCTGATTTTTTTATTGATAAAATTGATTTTAACAAAAGGCAGGGTTTTTTAGAGGATTTGAAAAAAGCAGGCCATTTAATTTATTCGTTTGAAGCGAAGAGAAAATTAGAGGCTTTAATAAAAAAAGCCAAGCCAGATATTGCGCATCTGCATAATTTTAGCTTTCAGCTCACACCTTCTATTTTGCAGACTTTGAAAAAATATAACATTCCAATTGTTTGGACAATGCACGATTATAAATTAATTTGCCCTAATTACCGCTTATTTACCCAAGGGTCAGTCTGCGAACGCTGCAAAGTCCATAAATATTACAATTGCTGGAAGTATAAATGCATTAAAAACAATTCAGGCATGAGCTTTTTAGCAATGCTGGAAATGTATTTGCATAAGCTGATTTTAAGAAGTTATGAAAAAATTGATTGTTTTATTGCGCCCAGCAAATTTTTAGAGGCTAAAGTTTTAGATTGGGGGATTAATGAAGCCAAAGTTAAACAGTTATACCACTTGCTTGATCTTGAGAAATTGAACGTTAATCCTGAAATAGGCGAGGGCTTGCTCTATTTTGGCCGTTTAGCTGAAGAAAAAGGCTTAAAGATTTTGCTGGAGGCAATGAAGGACTTGCCAAACATAAAATTAAAAATAGTTGGCGCGGGGCCGCAAAAACAAGAATTACAAAACTATATTGCGGGCAATAATTTAAATAATGTAGAAATAGTCAGCCACAAAACAGGATCTGAGCTTTATGATTTAATTAAAAATGCCAGATTAGTGGTGGTACCTTCAATCTGGTATGAGAATAATCCAATTTCTATTTTAGAAGCCTTTGCTTTTGGCAAGCCGGTGATTGGCTCAAATTTAGGCGGAATCCCGGAATTAGTCAGAGAAAATAAAACCGGCTTTTTATTTACTGCCGGAAATAGCCGTGAATTAAAAAATAAAATTGCCCAAAATTATAATAAGGCTGAAGAATTAAAAATATGGGGCGCTAATGCGCGCCAGCTTGTTGCCTCTATTTCTAATCCCGCAGATCATTTGCAGTCTTTGCTGGATTTATATCAAAAGCTAATAAAAAAATAATATGGCTAAGGCTCAAGCAAAAAAAATTTTATTATTAACCGGGATTTTTTATCCTGATGTTTTTGGCGGCAGCGGCAAACTCGTTTATTATCATGCCAAAGAATTAGTTAGGCAAGGTTTTGCTGTTACGGTTTTAACCAGGAAATATAAAGAAGAATTTCCTAGCCATGAAAATTTAGAGGGTATTGAGATTTATCGCTATGAATCCAAATTAAATAAAATCTGGGGAAAAAGCCTGACTGATATTTTTGTTTTGCCAAAAATTATTAAAAAATTCTGTCAAAATACTAATTTTGATCTGGCTATGTTCTATGATGAATTCCAGGTCAATGCTTTTGTAAAAGCAAAAGTTAATTTACCGGCAATTTACGTTTTTTTGGCCAGTTATGCCCAGGAGCTTGCGCTGGAAGGTTTGGAACGTAAAACAGGCATTAAGTTTATTGATGGCTTAATTAAAAATATTTGGGTAAAAATTTTAAATAAGATTGAAATAAATAATTTAAAAATTGCGAATAAGATCGTAGTCTTAAGCGAGTTTTCTAAAAAAATAATACTAGAGATATTGCCTCAAATTGATAAGCAAAAAATAAAGATTATCCCAGGAGGAGTTGACCTGGGCTTGTTTACCGCGCCTAAAGATAAAAATTTTTTAAAAACAGAATTAAATTTACCTTTAAATAAACTGGTGATTTTAACAGTCAGACGCCTGGTTGGCAGGACAGGAGTGGATAATTTAATTGCCGCAGTTTCGCAATTAAAGAAAGTATATCCAGATTTTGTGCTTTTGATTATTGGCAGCGGATTTTTGGCTGCCAAGCTTAAAACCATGGTTGCAGAATTAAATTTACAGGCTAATGTTAAGTTCTTAGGCTTTATTAAAGAAAATGATCTAGTTAAATATTATCAAGCCGCTGATTTATTTGTTTTGCCTACTTTAGCTTATGAAGGTTTTGGCCTGGCAACATTGGAAGCGCTGGCCTGCGGAACACCTGTTTTGGGCACACCTGTTGGCGCTACGCCTGAAATTCTAAGTAAAATAAACAAATCCTATATTTTAGCTGGCAATGAACCCGAGGCTATTTTTCAGGGAATTAATAATTTTATCAAACAAAAAGACAAACCTGAAAATTATAATTTAAGCCAGCAATTGCGGCAATTTGTAATAAAGAACTATAGCTGGACTAAATCAGGCCAAAGTTTAAAAGAAGAAATTGCTACTTTGCTAGGATTGACATTTTAGTAGCTTGCTGTTAATTTCAAGGCAGAATACTAGAAAAAATATTTACTAAATACTTTAGCAGGGGAGAAAGCTCCCTTTTTTATTATGTTATTTTTTATCTAAAGTTAGCTCTGAAATTGAATTATATCGGTTTTATCCTTGACAAAGAAGATTAATTATGCTATTATTTATTATTAACATGATTATCAATGATTTTGTTAAATTGTATGAACCAAGTAGGCAAACAATTAAGCAAAAATGGTAATAAATTTAAATAACAGTGTATATATTATGAAAATTTACTTTATCGGACAAAAAGGCATCCCAGCCATCTATGGCGGCGTGGAAAGCCATGTGCAAGAATTAGCAACTCGTTTAGCCAAAGAAGGCCACGAGGTTTTTGTCTATGTCCGAAATTATTATACTCCTAAAGATTTAAACGAATTTAAAGGCGTGAAATTGATTCATTTGCCTAGCATCAAGACTAAGCATTTAGATGCTATTTCTCATACTTTATTGGCTAGTTTGGATGTTTTAAGAAGGGATGCTGATATTATTCATTATCATGCCATTGGCCCTTCAAGTTTGCTGTGGATTCCCAAATTATTCAAAAAGCAGGCTAAAGTCATTTCCACTTTTCATTCTGATGATCGCAAGCATAAAAAGTGGGGTTTAATTGCCCGCAAATTTTTAGCCTTAGGCGCATATATTTCTGTCAGATGGCCTGATAAAACAATTGCTGTTTCTAAATATCAGAGTAAAACTCATGGCTTTGAATTTAATGGCGAATTAGAATATATTCCTAATGGCGTGCCAACCTTTACTCAAGTCAATCCCCAATTAATTACTGAAAAATGGGGATTGCAAGGCAATGACTATATTTTGGCTGTGTCTCGCTTGATTAAGCACAAAGGCTTGCATTATTTGATCAGAGCTTATTCTATTTTGAAAAATGTTGATAAAAAGCTCGTGATTGTTGGTGAGGCAAATTATACTGATAATTATGTGCAATATTTAAAGAATTTAGCTGGGGATAATAAGAATATAATTTTTACCGGCAATCAGACCAGCCAGACTTTGGCTGAATTATATTCTAATGCCTATTTATTTGTGCAGCCATCTGAAGCTGAAGGCTTATCCATTGCTTTACTTGAAGCAATGTCTTATGGCAAGGCTGTGATCTGCAGTGATATTGAACCTAATAAAGAAGCAGTATCTGATCTGGCCTTAACTTTTAGAAATAAAAGCATTAGCGATTTAAGCCAGAAATTAAGATACTTATTGAATCATCCTGAAATAGTGAATACCATGGGCGTTAAATTGCAGGAACGAGCCCTGGTTGAATATAATTGGGATAATATTGCCAAAAGAACCATTGCGCTTTATGAAGCAGCGCGTTCTGAAGAAATGGCAAGCAAAGCAGTCCAAATTGTTGAAGCTTAATAATAATACTTATATAATAAAAAACGTTCTTCTTCGGAAGAGCGTTTTTTAATTTTTAATTACTAATTTTTAATTTTAAATCAATGATGAAATGAGATGAAATGATAAAATAAAATTTTTAATAAAACTGGGTATATTAGGTCACAAGGATTTCAGGGTCTATCTGATTTAATGATTTGGGGGTTTGGGCTGTAATGTTTGTTATTGATCTTCCATTTATCCACATATTGGCCAATGCCTTTTTGATTGGTTTTATTCCTGACAGTGGGCTTTTTTTGCGACCATTTGAGCAAGCTCTCAAAGTTAAGCTTATAACGTCCACGTACGACAATATAGCGCAATTCCTGGCTTTTAAGCGCGCGCCTGATTGTTTTTGGATCAATGCCAAAGAGTTTGGCAGCCTCAGATATTGAAAGGCGGATTATATTTGGTTCCATATGGTTATAACTTATTTGTCCACGATAATGTGGACAAAGTTAGTATATCAGGAACTCTTGATTTTAGCAAGTGTAGAGTAATTAGAGGTTCGGCCTCCAATTTGGAGGCCGAACCTCTTTGCGTTTACGAAAGGTCGCGGATGTACAATTTAGTGTTATTTCGTGTCAATTTTTCGTGGTTCAGCTCCATTTGAACAAAAATTTGATTCATGCTAAAATGCTAATATCTCCAAGATGTTATATTGCTGTGTAACATTTTTTTAATTCAAACGTCTTATAAAATGCCTACCAATATCTTTAAAGAAAAATATCTATTATTCCGGGCGAAAAACAAGGATTCAGAAGCATTTGCCCGCGTGTACGATTTTTATGTGGATAGGATCTACCGCTTTGTTTTTTTTAAAATAAATCGGCCAGATGAAGCTCAGGATATTACTTCTGAAGTTTTTTTAAAAACCTGGCAATATATTATTGATGGCAAAAAGATCAATAATTTAAATGCGCTATTTTACAAAATCGCCAGGAATTTAGTAATTGACCATTATCGCAAGGCCAGCGCTCAGGATGTGTCGCTGGAGAATATAAAAGCAGATGCGGAGGAAATAAAAGAACTTGCTGATGAGCAAATAAATAAAATTGATAAAAAGATACAGGTTGAAAAAATAGAAGAAAAATTAAGAGGGTTAAAAGATGATTATCGCGAAATAATAATTTTAAGATATATTGAAGACTTATCAATCGGCCAGATCGCGGAAATAGTGGAAAAGAAAAAAGGCGCGGTGCGGGTTATTTTATATAGGGCGCTGAATGCTTTGAAAGACCTAATGGGTGAAGCTGATAAAAAATAAAATTTACAACTCAAATAAAACAATGAAGAAACGCGACCTTCTCAAACAAATTAATAATTTGAAAAAAACAATTAAGCCTGATTCAGCCTGGCAAAAGGCAAATCGGGAGATTTTGCTGTCTCAAATCAAATCCCAGACCAGCGCAGAATTTTCTTATAGCCACAAAATAATGCTGCAGAATTTATTTCTGGCTGTTTATAAGCCGGTTGGCAGCATGATTTTAATTTGCAGCGTTTTATTCGGCGCCTGGATTGCCAGCGTGGGGGCGACTAAAAACAGCCAGCCGGGCGATTTATTATACGGCTTGAAATTAACCGCAGAAAGAATGCAGGTTAATTTGACTATGAATGATGAAAAACGTACTAATTTAGAAATCGCTTTTGCTGAAAGAAGGTTAGATGAAATCAAGCAGACTACTGCCAAAGACGGTTCAAACAAAAACAAGAAGAATCTGGAAGTAACCCTGAAAAATTTTCAGGAAAGCATAAATAATGTCAAAAGCAATCTGGCCAAATTAGAAGCGACTGATAAGCAGGCTGCTTTGAAAGTTGCTGATTTAATTGATGAAAAGACCAAGTCTTATGTCGGGATATTAAAAGATCAACAAGATCAAAATCCGCAATTTGTGGCGAGTGAAAACGCTGAACAGGCTATTTCAGATTCCAAAGCAACAGGCAATAAAGCTTTAAGCGTGATTTTGGAAGAGTTTGAAGCCGGCAATAGCGGCTTGAAAGTTGATGATTTAAGGCAAAAAATTAATACCAGAATTGATGATTTGGATAAAAACATAGAATCAGCCAAAAGTGATATCCCCCTGATTATTGAGAATAAGAAAATAGCTGATGAAGCGGCCGCTGCCAAAGCTCTGGCGGATAAAGAAGCTGCCAAAAAAGCCGAGGAAGAAGCCGCCGCTAAGGTTTTGGCGGATAAAGAAGCCTTGGCGAAAACGGAGCTAAGCTCCGACGCTTCGGAGCTTAGCTCCGTTCAGGAAGTTGCTAATACCAATACTAATACATCACCAGAACCGGTTAAAGAAGCCCAGCCAGAATTACAGAACACTAATAGTTCAGCTGAAATCAAGCAAGATGAGCAAATAGTTAGCCAGCCTGAAGAGGTTTTGCCAACGATTGATGAGATTAAAAATAAGCCTGCAGAAGCCGCAGCCTTATTGGTCAGAGCGCGTGATTATGTAAAAAGCGGTTCTGTGAGCCAGGCTTTTGATCTGGTAAAACAGGCTGATGACATTATGACTTTGGTCAATAAAGTGATTAAGGCAAATAGTGTTTATTTAGAAGCACCGGAAGAAGTGAAGGTAGGTGAACCGGTTGATGTAATGACGAACCTTCGTTTGCAGTAGCAAACTACGGTTTGCGAAGGCAAATGACAAAGCATCAATAACAAAATAAATTCAAATAATTAAATTTAAATAACAAAACTTGAATAACAAAAAAATAATCAATGACAAAATCTAGATAACCAAAAAATAAGAAATAAATAAAAATTTCCGCCTCTGGCGGAAAATAATAAAACAAAAATAAAAATTAAAGTAAAAATATGGATTTTGATTTGGAGGATAGGACATTAAAATTTGCGAAAAATTGCCTTGATTTGTGCAAGCAATTGCAGAAGGATGTTATAAGTTTGGAGTTGGTTAAGCAATTTGTGAGAGCGTGCTGTTCAGTCGGGGCAAATTATAGAGAAGCAAATGACACAATAACTAAAAAGGATTTTTTACATAAAATTGCGATTTGTCGTAGGGAGTCTAAAGAAAGTAAGTATTGGTTGGAATTGTTGCTGCACACTAACCCCAATTTTAAACTGCAAATTGAACCTCTGATTGACGAATCCCACCAACTAGCCCGCATCTTTGCCAGCATCGGCGCGAAAAAGAAGTAGTTTAGTTATTTGATATTAAGTATTAGTTATTTAAATTTTGAGTTTATTTTGGTTATTAAGTATTAGGTATTTGGTATTCTTTTGGTATTTTATATTGGTCATTTGGTATTTGATAAAATTTACAATTTAATTAATAATAGCTGGTAAATCGCCAAGGGGATTATGCAGGGTTTCCTTGGCGGTTTATCCGCTCGTTCTCTGCTTAATTGCAGAGGACACAGCTTTGGATTTTAAAGATCCGAAGCAAGCTAATTAATGCTCTTTGTTTGAAAGCTAGGTTAAAGTATGAAGATTAAGGCCTGGATTTCAAAGGGTAAAGGTCGATTTCTGGTTTAACCAGAAGACCTTTTTGGGAACAGGATTACTTTCAAGCCTCTAAGAGGCAAGAAAGAAACTTAACTTCCTACTCTGGCGATCGGGCAAGGAGTTTAAGAAAGGACAAGTTTAATATGATTAAGAAAATTTTTACTGTTGGCGTGGTAGTATTGACCATTTTTTGGGCTGTCGGTCTAGCAGCATTTGTTCCAACCGCTCAGGCTACAACTTTTAGCTCTGGCGATTTGATCAAAGCTTCTTTACCAGCAGTTTATTACTACGGTGCTGACGGCAAAAGGTATGTGTTCCCAAACGAACCAACATACAAAACCTGGTATGCTGACTTCTCCAGCGTGAAAACTATCACTGACGGAGAATTAGCCACCATTCAAATCGGCGGCAATGTCACTAACAAACCAGGCGTTAAAATGGTGAAAATCACCACTGATCCAAAAGTATACGCTGTGGCTGCAAATGGCACATTGAGGTGGGTAACCACTGAATCACTTGCTGCTTCTTTATACGGTTCTAACTGGGGAGCAATGATTCTTGATGTGTCTGATGCTTTCTTTGTTAATTACTCTATTGGCGCTCAAATCAGCAATGTTTCTGATTATTCTCCATCTGCTGCAACTGCTGCTGCTCAATCAATCAATGTTGATAAGGGCTTAGCAGGCGCAACAACAACTGGCGGTAATTTAAATGTTTCTTTAGCATCTGATACACCAGCTGCTTCTACAGTTGCTGGCGGTGCTGCTGCTAATATGTCAAAGATCATTTTAGCTACTGGTTCCGCAGCTGTTAAAGTTAAATCTTTATACATCACTCGTTCAGGCTTAAGCGCAAACGATGATGTTGAAAATGTTAAATTAATCAATGTTGCTGGCGCTACTGTTGGCGATGTTGGTTCATTTGGTTCAAACAGCAAAGCATTAATTTCTTTTGTTCCATCATTAGAAATTGCTGCTAATACTTCAGTCTCATATTATGTCCGTGCTAGTATCAGATTAGGCGCTCCTGCTGGCAACACGGTTGCTTTGGGCGTTGCATTAAATACTGATGTAGTATTGGAAGCAGGTACTGTTAGCGGTGCATTCCCAGTCGTTGGCAACTACATGTCAATTGTAGCTTTAGCTAACATTGGCAGTGCTACTGTTGGCCAAGATGCAGCAGTTGTCGATACTATGCCAGATGCTGGCGCAAAAAGAGTTCAGGTCTCTGAATTTTACGTCATGGCTGGTGCAAATGAAGATTTGACTATTGAAGCTATGAGTTTAATTGAAGCTGGTTCAGCAAATACTGCTGATTCAGCTAATATTGAATTATACAGTTTGACAGAAGGTAGAACATTGGGCACTGCTGCTTCATGGGATGCAAATTCTCGTGTTACTGTTGGTAGCATGAATGTTGTTATTCCAAGAGGTGGTAAACACATTTTCCAGGTTTATGCTGATATCGTAAGCGGTTCAGGCAACGTTATTGATGTTGATTTAACTGATGGTACTGATGTTTTAGTAACTGTTAAGGGTAATACCTATGGTTTTTATCTTTCTCCAATAGTTGCTGTGACTCCTCCATTAAACTGGGATGGTCAAGGTATTCCAGGAGTAGGTGGTCAAACCGTAGGCGCTGGTTTATTAAATGTTACTAAATCAACTTCTTCTCCAGCTACTGGTAATATTGCTCGCGCTTCTGATCAGGCAATTGCAACTTATGATTATGAAGTACGAGGTGAATCTATTAAGATTACTTCAACTATGGTTACAATTACAGAAGGTGCTGCATTTAATAATGTTGTTCCAAACTGGAATAGAGTTGCTAATGTGAAATTAGTTGATGAAAACGGTTTAGTTGTTGCGGGCCCAAAGAATTTAACAAATGTATCTGTCGGCGCTGCCGGTGGTGTTACAACTGTTACTTTCAATGAAACTTATGTTGTACCAACTGGTACTCATAAATACACTGTTAAAGTTGATGTTTTGAGCAATGCTCCAGCTGGCGCAACAGCTACTTTGGTAGCTAGTTTAACTCCAAGCGCTGATATTACAGCAACTGGGGTTACAACTCGTGAAAGTGTAGTTCCAACGCCTGCTGTTGCTGTCGCTGGCAATGGTGAGACTATCTTGGGTGTAGCATTAACTGTTACCAATTTAACTCAACCAGCTGCTAGATCAATTGCTGTTGGTACTCAGAATTTTGTCTGGGCAACTACTTCATTAGATGCAACTGCTTCTGGTGAAGATGTTCGTGTTTCATCTGTTACAGTTTTGGATACTTTAGGTGTTGGTAATACTGATGATATGACTGCTTTGCAGAATCTTTCAATCTGGGCAGATTTAACATCAGCTAGTTCTACTCGTGGTGATGCTTATGAAACAAAGGTTTCTAATAATGAGCAGCCAACACTTGCTACTACTAAAGCAATTAACTTAACACAAGTTATCACTGTTCCAAAAGGAACTTATGTTAAGATTGCTGTTGTTGGTAATTTATCAACCTTAGCATTTGTTACAGATACTCACCAGATTAGTATTGCTGCGCCTATAACAGCAACTGGTAAATCAACAGGCAATGCTCCTGTTATCCCAGCTATTATTACTTTGGGACAGGTAATGCTTGTATCTGCTTCTGGTACTTTAACTGCGTCATTAGATGCTTCTACTCCATTAGCTAATATTGTAGTTAGTGGTGCACAAAAGGTTACTGTTGCTGCTTTCAAATTAACAGCTGATAATATTGAAGCTATTGAACTTGATGATCTTTTGGTTAATGATGTTGCGGCAATTGCTACAAATCCAGTTGCATCAAATTGGTACTTGTATGCAAATAGTCGCGCTGATGGCGGTTCAATTGCTGATCCGGTTGCTGTAGCTGCTGGCGGTTTTGCGCCACAATTCATTTTAGCTGATAATACAATTGTTGTTCCATCTAATAGCAGTGTTGTCTTGACTCTTAAAGCAGACATCGCCCCTGTTGATGGCGCTACTGTAATTAATGGTGATGATTTAATCCCAGAAATTACTGCAGCTGCAAGCATAAATGCTACAGGCGTGTCTTCTGGTGTCCCAGCCACCATCTTTAATGGTCTTGGCTGGTTCCCAAAAACTGCTGCTACAGATTTGGCATTTGCTTCAAAACCAACTATCAGCCTAAATGCTTCTTCTCCAAGCGGTGCCTTAGTGCCAAGCGCTAATACTTTAGTAGCCATCTTTAATATTGCTGCTGATTCAGCTGATGATATTTCCTTTGATGACGCTGGAAGCGCAGGCACAAAATTAGTAGTTACTATGGCTGAAGCTTGTACTGGTGCTGGTGGCGCTACAAATATGATTTTGAAAGACGAAGGTGGCACAGTTTTATCTACCGCAACAGAAGCTGCTGATGCATGTACTGTTGGCAATAAGACATTTGAAGTCTGGACTAACCCATTAGTTATTGCTAAAGGTACCACCAAGAAAGTATATGTCTATGGTGTTACTACTAGTGCAACAACTGCTGGTGATAATTTACAGGCTTCTATTACAGATGCTGCTGCTGGCAATGTTACTTGGGGTATTAATGGTGCAGGTGCTTTTGCAACTGCTGCCATTACTGCTCGTGGTTCAATTTATGCCAATGCACTTTCTAGATAATTGTTGATTCACTGAGATATATTCTTTCCGCGCTCGCGGAATAGAATAGCGAACCCCTCTGGCGCAAGTCAGGGGGGTTTTGTTTTGGTGGAAGAATGGTGGTTTGGGAGGAATTTATCAACCTCCCCCAATCCCCCTCCTTTTCTAAGGAGGGGGTATGGAGGTTATCATGACCTAAGGTGCAGGGCTTTGGGTTTTGTTTTTTGGGGAAGATCGTGGAGGGAGTGGGACGGTTGATTTGTTTTGTTTAGGGATTTATGGTATTATAAAGGGAGCAATTATTTAATATTCAATTTAAAAAATATGAAAGAAAAAAATAAATTACAATTTAATATTATTTTTAGGCCTGAAGAAGAAGGTGGATTTACTGCAATAGTTCCGTCTTTGCCAGGTTGTATTACTTACGGCAAAGATTTAAAAGAAGCTAAAAAAATGGCGATTGATGCAATTTATGGCTATATTGAATCAGTAAAAAAACATAAAGAAGAAATACAGTCAGATGAGGAAAGTTTTATTAGTTTAATTAGGCTTCCTCAAAAGCACTCTAGACTTTATGCCTAAATTGCCATCATTAACTCCAAAGAAACTTTTACGAGTATTGGAAAAATGCGGGTTTGTAACAGACCATATAGCCGGCAGCCACTATATCCTTTTTCAATCCGCTTCAAATAAAAGAATTACATTGCCATTCCATTGTAAAGATTTGCCAAAAGGTACCCTCCACTCTATTTTAAAGGCAGCCGGAATTGAAATAACAGATTTGAAAAAATTAAAATAACTCGTCTCGGCTCGCCTCGCGAAGCGGGCTTCGCTGGACATAGATATCGTTTTTGTCCCTTGAGTGCCTTCGCCGAAGTCGGATGAAAAACACAAATCTCGCCATTTTTTAAAGGGCGTTTTTTGTTTTGCTCTGTAACACATTTGGTGCAGGGCTTTGGTTTTTACGATAAAATTAAGGTCGGAAACCCCATAAATTTGGGTTTTATGCCGTATTGACTTTTGGCAGAAAAAGAAGTAAAATGAAAGTAGTTTCAATAAAAATGAAAGTAGTTTCAATTTTATGAATATTAAATTGACCATTCTCAATAAGAAAGTATTTAATTTCTTGGCTGATTGGCCTGAAAAACAGTTTTTTTCTAAGGAAATCTCCGACAGATTGGGGATATCTTTGGGTGGCGCCCATAACAGCCTCAAGGCTCTGCTAAAGGCAGGCGTGGTTGTTTTTGAGCAAAAAGGGAATATGAAGTTTTTTAAAATTAACTTTAGCAGCCCTTTGTTTAAACAATTGCGCTCGGCAGGCATTGTGGAGAGCCTTTTGCCTTTGGTTAAGAAAATAAAAAATCACTGCCTCAATGTGATTTTATTCGGCTCCGCGGCCAGGGGCGAACAGACTGCCAAAAGCGATATTGATATTTTTATATTAACCAATAATCCGTTGGAAATAAGAAAATTACTGCCAGCCAAAATTAACCGACTGCTTCTTAAGGCCATAATTAAAAAACCGAATGAGTGGAGCGAAATGGAAATTAAGGAACCGGAGTTTTTTAGGGAAATAAAAAACGGGATTAAATTATATGAATCAAGATTTTAATGATTGCCTGGACAAGGGCAAGATAAAAATATTTTCCAGGGGGAAGTTTGTTGCCCCTAAGGAAATCAGATTGGCTGAGGAAGACTTGAAGATTGCCTCGGCAAGCTTTAGTGACGGCAATTTTCGCTGGTGCGTGATTCAGACGTATTATTCTATGTTTCATTCAGCGAGAGCCTTATTGTATTATCAAAATTATCGGGAGCATAGCCATTATTGCCTTATTCAGGCAATCAGAGCATTGTATGTTGGAAACAAATTATTGGATTTGTCACTGGTTGAAGCAATGGCCGAAGCGAAAAATCTGAGGGAAGCCGCGGATTATTACGGAGATTATAGCCAAATTAACGCGGAAAAATTATTGGAACATGCCAAGAATTTTTTAAAAGCGGCAAAGGATATTATAAAAAATGGTACTTTATAGCGGACTTCAGTCCGCGAATGACCCCATTACCTTACGGGGACTTCCACCGTCGCTCTGTGAGTTATGGCGGACAAGAAAGTCCCCTGTAATGATTTTTCTTTGTTAAGGTCCTCTGTAATGATTTCTCTTTATTTTTATGATAAAATTAAGGTGGAAAACCCCATAAATTTGGTTTAAGGAGGGGGTGTTTACAGGAGTTTTTTATTTGTTTTGTTTAGGGATTTATGGTATTATGAAAGGAGCAATTATTTAATATTTTATTTAAAAAATATGAAAGAACAATCCTGCCTGCCGGCAGGCAGGTTAAAAATTTCAAAATTTGGCAGGCAATTGCCTATTGTTATTGAAAAAGGGGAAGATGGTTTTTATATTGTAGAATGCCCGCTTTTTGACGGTTGTTTTACACAGGGTAAAACAATTGATGAGGCGCTTAGAAATATTAAAGAAGTCATATCTTTGATTTTGGCAGAAAAAGACGCCAGAAATACTTTGAAGGAATATAAATCAACAGAATTTAGTTTGCATACCATTACCGTTTAATTTATGACCCGCTTACCCATTATTTCCGGCAGGAAATTGATTAAAGTTCTTAATAAGGTTGGTTATGAATCTATCAGGCATCAAAGGCGTGGATGGTTGCTGTTACTGATTATAAAGTTATTGACCGATCATTATTATTAAAGATATTGCGCGATGCAGAATTATCCGCAGATGATTTTATGAAGTTGATGAATTAATATTTGAATATATATATTTACAGACCGCCTGGCCTTTCCGGGTGGTTTTGTTTTTTGCCCTGCACCAGTCGCTTCTCTCCGGTGCAGGGCTTTATATTTTGGAAATTGAATGGTAAAATTAAGGTGGGGAAAAATAAAAATATGAATGAATTATTTAAAAATAAATATCGTACAGATTCCGTTCGTTTAAAAGAATGGGATTATTCTTGGCCGGGTTTATATTATGTAACAATTTGTACCAAGGATCGTTTTTGTTGTTTAGGGGATGTAAAAAATGGTTTGGTTTATTTATCGGAAATTGGGAAAATCGTGTTTGAAGAATGGTTAAATACGCCAAAGATCAGACCGAATGTGGCGTTGGATGATTTTATTATAATGCCGAATCATATTCATGGAATTATAGAAATTAAAGAAATTGGGGATGTTGTAGAGACGCATTGCAATGCGTCTCTACAGAAACCCACATTCGGCCCGCAACGCAATAATTTGGCCTCAATAATTCGTGGTTTTAAAGGGGTTGCCAAGAAAAGAATAAATCAAAAATTTGGAGAAAATTATTTTGCCTGGCAATCTGGCTATTACGAACACATTGTCCGGGACGAAGATGATTATGCCAGAATTAAAGAATATATTGCCTTAAATCCGATCAGATGGGAACTTGACAGAAATAATCCAAAAAATAGATCCTAAAATATTAATTATAAATTTTAAAATTATGTCAAAACGAATTTTCACAATCGGAATTGTGGCTATGACCATATTGTGGTCTATTGGCTTGTCTGCTTTTACACCAAGCGCGCAGGCAGCCACAATTAATTCAGGCGATTTAATTAAGGCTTCCACGCCTGCGGTTTATTATTATGCCAATGACGGCAAACGCTATGTTTTTCCCAATGAAAAAACATTTAAAACCTGGTATGCTGATTTTTCCAGTGTGAAAATAATTACAGATGCAGAATTGTCTGCTATTTCTATTGGCGGCAACGTTACTTACAGACCCGGAGTTAAAATGGTAAAAATCACGACCGATCCCAAAGTCTATGCTGTGGCTAGCAATGGGACATTGCGCTGGATAACAACAGCCTCTTTGGCCACGCAATTATATGGCGCAAATTGGGCGACAATGGTTGATGATGTGCCTGATTCATTTTATGTGAATTATAATGTTGGTTCGCCAATTAATAATCTGACTGATTATAATCCTGCAGCCACAACCGCAGCTTCCCCTTCAATTAATGCTGATAAAAGCTTGATTATGCCGACTGTTGGTTCAGTTTTGACAGTTTCTCTGGCACCTGATACACCGGCTGCTGGTACTGTGCCTGCTGGTACGACTGTTAATTTTACTAAGATTATTTTTAGCGCGAGTAATTCAGCAGTCAGCATTAATTCAATCTATGTAACGCGTTTTGGCTTGAGTACAAATAATGATGTAACTAATATTCAGTTTGTTAATACCAGTAATGTGGCGATTAGCAGTATTGCGAGTTTAGGTTCTGATAGCAAAGCCTTAGTTACATTTAGCCCTGCTTTAATTGTTAATCCAAATAGTCCTGTGAGCGTATATATCAGGGCAAACATTAGCCAAACAATCTCAAGTGGTAATACTATAGGTTTGGGTATTAATTCAGCCAGTGACATTAAATTGGCTCCAGGCACAATTAATGGCATCTTTCCAATGCTAGGAAATTATCTGGGCAGCAGCTCTTCTGCCAATATTTCAGGTTTAACCCCGCCGGAAGGAATTTTAATTGCTGGCAGAAGTAAACAGGGCGTAGCTTCGTTTAAAGTCCAGGCAGGCCAGGCAGAAGATATGGATTTAAATAGCGTCACAATCACTGATACAGGCACTGGCAAAGTAGCTAATACCTGGTATTTATATTCAAGCAAAAGAAATGACGGCATTTCTATCAGCGAACCGGTGGGAACTGCGATTATGGACTCAGTGAATAAAAATGCCAGATTTATTTTGCCTACCAATACGATAATTATACCTGCCAGCCAAAGTGTTACTTTGACAGTTGCAGTTGATGCTGTGTTAGTTGATGGGGTGACAGTGCAAAATGGCGATACGCTTCACGCAATTGTAGCGGCTGGAACTGATATTGTGGCCACAGGCAAGGCTTCTGGCCAGCAAATAAACGGCAGCGCCGTACTTGACTCTAAAATATATTATATCTTAGCCTCTTACCCTTATTTCAGCCTGGATGCTGCTTCGCCAAAAGGAGCCTTAGTGCCTGGAGCCAATACCTTGCTGGCTATTTATGATGTGACAGCTGACTCGGCTGATGAGGTGGACTTTTTAAACGCAGGGACAAATACTTCTGGCGTGGCTAATAAGTTAAGGGTTGATATCGCGCACAATTGTACTGCCGGCCTTGGTTTGGGGCTCACTTTGAAAGATGAAGCTGGCAATGTGCTGGACACTCAGGCAGTTGATGTGTGTAATAGCGCCAGCGCAACTTTTACCTTTGGCAATCCTAATAATTTGGCAATTGCAGCCGGCGCCACAAAAAAATTATATATTTACGCTGATACTCAAGGCGCGACCAGCGCAGGGGATAGCATTCAGCTTTATTTAAGCGATTCAAATCCGGCA
The DNA here is from genome assembly GCA_041651155.1 of Patescibacteria group bacterium. Taxonomy (NCBI): domain Bacteria; species Patescibacteria group bacterium. The sequence goes on from JBAZJU010000001.1 coordinate 148,236, forward strand.
AATGTTGATTTCGCGATAAATGGAGCAGGTAATTATCAATTTGCCCAGTTTATTTTCAGAAGCAATATTTATAGCAATCCTTTGGCGAGATAAAAAATTTAAAGATTACAGCTCCTAGGCTCGTCGGCGAGATACGCTTGTCTCGCCGACGAGGAAATTTGGGACTCAATTCCCAATTGTAGATAATTATAAGCGGTTGTTTAGGAAGTAATTCGGAATTGAGTTCCGTTGCCAGCTCATTTTTATGGGCTGGTTTGTTTTTAAAGCGATATTTTGATAAAATTAAGGTATACATATAAATCAATAATTAAATTTTAAATCAAAACTTATGCGTAAAATCATTTTCTTATTTTTGATTTCATTAATTTTAGTTGTGCCTCAAGCTAAGGCATTTCAGTCCAATGCTATTGTTAATAATGGCGCGCCTTATACGACTTTTTACCGCGGTACTTTTGATGATTTGGTCATGGATTTCAGCTTAATTACTCTAAATGCCGATACGGTTAAGGCAATTTCTTTAAAAAATTTAGGCACTTCCAGCTACTTGCGCGATATAACATATATGAAATTGTGGGCTGATGAAGGGCCGCTTGGGTTCCAGGGCATGGGCATTGACCGCGAAATCGGGACTCTGAGCTATTCAACGACATACTTGTCTTGGTCAATTGAAAACCTTAACGAAATAATCAATACAAGTGAAAGATTTTTTATCTCAGTGGAAACTTATTCCAGTTTGAGTGCTTCAACCACCATTCATATGCAGATTCCTATTTTAACGGATAATAACAATAATGGCAGCTATGATGCCGGCGACTTTGGCATTTTTATGGATTCTGGCAATAATGGACCGACTGATGTGAACATTGATAATGCCAATACACAAGTAACCAGCACCTCGTCAGTTGATAGCTTGACGCCAAAAGTGATTTTAGCAAATTTGAATGATGGCGCGATTTTAACAAATGATAATTTTATTATCAACGGTTTGGTGCGTGATCAGGGCAATACTTATCTGCAAACATTCCAGATAATTATTGATGATCAGGCAATCAGCATTGATAATTACGATCAGTTTAACTATACCTGGAATTATAATTGGCAGAATATCAGCGATGGAAAACATACAGTGAGTGTTTTGGCGCGCGATGGCTGGGGCAATACTACCCAGACCAATCCATTAACGATTACTGTGAATAAGCAGCTATTTTCAGTTGCAAATTCAGCAGCGACAATTGATAAGTCAGGGATTAAAAATGACGGTTTGGATAAGGCCACGGTCACTGTAATTATCAAAGATCAAAACAATCTGCCAATAGCGAATCGTCAGATAACAGTGGAAACGAGTTCGGATGTGATTATTTCCAATCCGACTAATAATTCTGATGCAAGCGGGAAAATTGTTTTTGAAGTAAGATCCACCGCTTTAGGCCTGAAAACAATAGCAGTTAAGGTTGCTGATACGCTTTTGCAGACTTTAACTTTAAACGTTAATACGGGAATTCAGCCTGCTTTTGGCCTTAATTTTGGGGATTTAATCAAAGCCTCAACTCCGGCTGTTTATTATTACGGGGCTGATGGCAAAAGATATGTTTTTCCCAATTTAAAAACATATTTGACCTGGTATAATGATTTTTCTGGAGTTAAAGCAATTACTGATGAACAGCTCGGACAAATTACAATCGGCGGGAATGTGACATATCGTCCGGGAGTTAAACTTGTTAAAATTACTACTGATCCAAAAGTTTACGCCATAGACAGCCATGGAACTTTGCGCTGGATTACCTCTGAGCAACTGGCTATCCAGCTGTATGGCGCTAAATGGAATACACTGGTTGAGGATGTCTCAGATGCTTTTTTTGTTAATTACTTGACGGGAAACCAGATAAATTCTTTGAGTGATTTTAGTCCGGTTGATGTTAAAAATGCGGCTGGTACGATTAATATTGATAAGGGGTTATTATAGAATTTTAAATTTTAAATTTTAAATTTTAAGTCAATTTTAAATAGTTTAATTATAAATGAAGAAGTTTCAATTCATTATTGGTCTTTTAATATCCAGCCTTTTAGTGGGCAGTTTTGCTTTTGCGCAGGAATTATTGCCAAATGATCCATATTATAGCCGGCAATGGTATTTGGAAAAATTAAACCTGCCCCAAATCTGGGCGCAGGAAACCGGCTCAAAAAATGTAATTATCGCAGTCATTGATTCTGGCATTGATGTTTCACACCCTGATTTGCATGATAATATCTGGGTTAATCAAAAGGAAATCCTAGGCGATGGCATTGATAATGACCATAATGGCTATATTGATGATATTAGCGGCTGGGACTTTATAAATAATAGCAATGATCCTTCGCCCAAATATGATGTTAGTTGCTTGCAAAATAACACTTGCACTGAAGACGGCATTTTTCACGGCACATTTGTGGCCGGGGTGGCTGCGGCTGTCGGCAATAATGGCATTGGCACAACAGGGGTTGCTTGGAATGTAAAAATAATGCCGCTGAGAGTGCTGAATGAAAATGGCAGCGGCAATACTGTAGACGTGGTTAAAGCTATTGAATATGCGATTAATAATGGCGCCAACATCATTAATTTAAGTTTTGTCGGCGACACATATGATTTAGCTTTAGAACAGGCATTGGTCAACGCTTATCAAAAGGGATTAGTGATAGTGGCTGCTTCTGGCAATGAAAATCAGGCTGGCCAGGCAATTAATTTAGATTTAACTAAAATGTACCCAGTCTGCCATCAAGGTCCTGGCGGCCAAAGAATATTACTTGGCGTGGGCGCAACAGACATTTTTAAAAAAATAACCGAGTTTTCCAATTACGGCTCAAGCTGTGTTGATATCATGGCGCCTGGCAGAGATTTTTTTGGCACCCTGGTCTATAATCCTCAGGTGAGCAGTTTTAATCAATATTATGGCGGTAATTTTTCCGGCACTTCTTTGGCTGCGCCTGTTGTTTCAGGCGTGGCCGCTTTAATAAAATCATATAAGCCGGAATTGACCAACCAGCAGATCATGGATGCAATTAATAAGAATGCTGAAAATATTGATGCGCTAAATCCTGCCTTTGTAGGGAAAATGGGCAATGGCTTGATAGATCCGGTTAAAATTTTTCAGAATTTGAAAATGTCTGTAATTAACAGCCAATTGATCAAGGGTTCCACGGCTGCAATTTATTATTTAGGCAGTGATGGCAAACGCTATACTTTCCCGGATCAAAAGGTTTTTTTTAGCTGGTATGACAGCTTTAAGGGCATTAAACAAATTTCCGATCGGGAATTGTCTGATTTTACACTGGGAGGAATCGTAACTTACAGGCCAGGCGCAATGGTTAAAATTCAAACTGATCCAAAAGTGTATGCAGTAACCCAGGGCGGTATTCTAAGATGGATTAAAAATGAAACAATAGTCCAGGCATTGTATGGCAATGTTTGGGCGCAATTAATTTTTGATGTGCCAGATTCTTATTTTGCTATTTATAAAATTGGCGCTGACATAAATAGCGCGCTAGATTTCAATCCTGTCATAGAGAAAAATAATGTACCTTCAATTGATATAGATAAGAGCTTATAAATAATATTTTAAAATGATTATATTTAAAAAGCTTATATATCGGCAATTTTTTAAATTCTGTCTGGTGGGCGCAATTAATACTGTGATTGATTTCTCAGTATATTTATTTTTTAACCGTGTTCTTGGGCTTTATTTCCTTTACGCGAATATCCTGGCAATTTTAGCGGCCATGACATTTAGTTTCTTTGTTAATAAATATTGGACATTTCAAAATAATGAAAAAAAACTGCATACTCAATATCTGAAATTCGCCCTGGTAAATTTGGTTTATTTTTTACTCTATAATTCAATTTTATTCGGCTTAGTTGAATATTTTAAGGTTTTTGACCTGGCGGCAAAAATTATTGCCATAATAATCGGCTTATTTTGGAATTTTTTTGCCAATCGCCGCTGGACATTTAGGCCAGCCCCCAAAATTTAAGGGGGCTTTATTTTTATGGTAAACTTTGCTAAAATAGGAATATCAAATTATTTGAATTAACAACTAATTTAAACATTATGGCAAAAGCCAAAGCTTTATTTGAGAAAAAAAATATTTTAGTACTAGGGGGCGCTGGATTTATTGGCTCACATTTGTGCGATAAATTAGTGCAAAAGAGCAAGGTCATCTGCTTTGATAATTTTATTTCCGGACAAAGGGAAAATATTGACCATCTTCTGCAAAATGAAAATTTTATTTTTATTAATGATGATATTAATAATCTGACTGATTTAGAAAAATACAAAGAACTAGAGCGCTTCCAAGTAAAATTTCAGGGCATCCAGGAAATTTATAATTTAGCCTGTCCGACCTCGCCTAAAGATTTTACCAAGCAGACTGTTTACACTGCCCAGACAAACAGTCTGGGCACAATCCGCGCCTTGGATTTAGCTGTTAAATATAAAGCCAAACTGCTTCATTTCTCATCTTCAGTGGTTTATGGACCGCGCGGGGGTGAAGATCCTGTGATGAAAGAAAATGTTTATTATCCGCTAAGCCCTTTAACTCCCAGAGGGTGTTATGATGAAGGCAAGAGATTTGCTGAAACTTTGGTTTATACTTATCGTCAGTTTTATAATATAGATGCCAAAATTTTAAGAATTTTTACCACCTATGGTCCGCGCATGCCGCTTTTTGTCGGCCACATGATCCCGGATTTTATTGTCGCGGCTTTAGATAATCAACCGCTGATTATTTATGGCGATGAAAATTTTACCACCACCCTTTGTTACATAACAGATGTAATTGACGCTTGCTTTAAAATTATGGCCTCAACCGAGTCTGGCCCGTTTAATATCGGTAACCCAGAAGAATATAAAATTTCAGAGGTTGCCCAAAAAATATTAAAAATGACTGATTCGGAAGCGGAAATTCATTATGCCGAACCTCTTCTTTTTATGTCGCGTTTAGGTTTGCCAGATATCAGCCTGGCCAGAGAAAAATTACAGTGGTTTCCGATTACTTTATTAGAGAAAGGCTTGGAGGAAACAGTGGAATATAGCAAAGCCAATAAGGTGATAATTGATTGGAGCAAAGTTGAAGAAATTAAGGATTAGGATTAAATATTATGCATTAAGTAGAATATTTAAAAGGGTAGAGGGTTGGCTCTATCCTTTTGTGAAGTATGAAAAAAGTAGCAATCATTATTGTAAATTATAACGGTTTAGAATACTTATCAGCTTGTTTGACGAGTTTATTGAGTTTGGATTATCCAAAAGAAGATTATAAAGTTTTTTTTGTTGATAATGCCTCAATAGACAGTTCGGTTGATTTTGTTAGAAATAATTTTCCGCAGGCTGAAATTATTATTAATAATGAAAATTTAGGTTTTGCCGAAGGTAATAATATTGCCATAAAAAAGGCTCTGGCTGAAAACTTTGACTTTGTTCTTTTGATTAATCAGGATACGATTTCTGAACCTGATTTTTTAAAAAAGTTAGTTGAAGAAACAGCCAAGGCAGAAGATATTGGAGCGGTTCAGCCGCGCATCATGTTGTATCCCGAAAAAGATAAGGTTAATTCTTTGGGTAATTCAATCCATTATTTAGGTTTTGGTTTTTCCAGCGGCGGTTATCAGAAATTTGCCGGCAATTTAGAGCTAAAAGAAATCGCCTATGCCAGCGGAGCCGCGGTTTTAATTAAAACAAATGTGCTGAAAAAAATCGGGCTTTTTGACCCTGATTTTTTTATGTACCATGAAGATTTAGATTTGGGCTGGCGCATGCGCTTGGCAGGATATAAAATTTTAGTGGTGCCTCAAGCTGTTATTTATCATAAATATGAATTTAGCAAAAGCATAAAGAAGTATTATTTTATGGAACGCAATCGCTTTATTTGCCTTTTGGAAAATTATAAGCCGGGAACTTTGATTTTAATTTTTCCTGCCTGGCTGGCAATGGAAATCGGTTTGTTTTTGTTTTCACTTAAGTCAGGGTTTTGGAAAGAGAAATTGAGGGCTTATGGGTATTTTTTTAAATTTTCTGCGTGGCAGAAAATTGGAAGGGTAAGAAGGGAAAGAAGGGTAAAAAGGGTAAAAGGGGATAAGGAAATTGTGGAATTATTTACAGGCAAGATTGAATTTCAGGAATTAGATAGCTGGCTTTTAAATAAAGTTGTAAATCCCATCTTTAATTTGTATTGGCAAGTAATTAAAAGTTTGATAATTTGGTAGTAGATACAAATTTACAAATTAACTATAAATTATTACAAATATTCAGAAACCAATTCGTAGTTATATGTATCTGATTTGTAGATTTGTAACAATAAAAAAATCGCCAATCCAGTTTTTAACTTGTATTGGCGAGTGGTGAAGCTTTTTATTTTTTGGTAATTTTTTCTCCAGGTGAATTGCAGTCCCAGGAAAAATTGCATTCTGTGCAGGTAACTGCAACTTTATTAGGAATTTTAATAGCAGCCGGTTTCCCGCATTTTAGGCAAATATTTGTTTCTCCTGTCATAACATGGGCTGCCCAAATTTGAACATCCTTATCTGATGGATTCTTGTCCGCCATTTAAACCTCCTTGATTTTTGTTTCAGCTTAACAATTTTATGTATGAAAGTCAAGGGTTGGCAAGTAATTAAAAGTTTGATAATTTGGTAGTAGATACAAATTTACAAATTAACTACAAATTATTACAAATATTCAGAAACCAATTCGTAGTTATATGTATCTGATTTGTATATTTGTAACAATATGAAAATAGCCCAAGTCGTCTGCAGATTTAAACCATACAAAGGCGGCATCAGCAATGTAGCTTATGACCAGTCTTTGGGTTTAGCTAAATTAGGACATGAAGTTACGGTTTTTACTCCTTTATATAATGTTAAAGATAATAATTTTACTGCGCCTGAATTTAAAATAACACGATTAATCCCCTGGGGAAAAATTGGCAATGGCGCGTTTTTGCCTCAGCTTTTTTGGCAATTGAAAAATTTTGACATTGTTCATTTGCATTACCCATTTTTTGGCGGGGCTGAAATTGTCTGGCTCTTAAAGCTGGTTAAAGGTGCAAAAATGAAATTAGTAATTAATTATCAGATGGATGTAATTGGCGGCATATTCATGAAACCTTTTTTTAAATTCCACACCAGATTTATTATGCCGCACATTATTAAAGCAGCTGATAAAGTCATTGTCTCTTCCATGGATTATGCGCAAAATTCAAATATAAAAGAGCAAGTTGAGAAGAATCCCGCAAAATTTATTGAATTGCCGCCAAGTGTTGATTTGGAAAGATTTATTCCAGCGCCAAAAACCAAAGATCTTTTGTATAAATATGGTATTCACCCGGAATTTGACCGCATTTTGCTTTTTGTCGGCGCATTAGATAAAGCCCACTATTTTAAAGGCATTGATTTTTTAATCAATTCATTTAATGTTTTAGATTATTCTGGCAGCCAAGATGCAATCTATAGGATTAAACTTTTAATTGTTGGCGAGGGCAATTTAAAGCCAAAATATCAAGAAGAGGTCGCTAAAGCAGGAGAGCAAGGTAAAATTATTTTTGCTGATCCAGTTTCAGATTTAGATCTGCCCAAGTATTATAATTTGGCAGATGTAGTAATCTTACCTTCTATTGACCGTTCAGAAGCATTTGGCATAACCTTGATTGAAGCCATGGCTTGCGCCAAGCCTGTTGTGGCTTCAAATTTACCAGGTGTGCGAAGCGTAGTTGAAGATGGACACAATGGTTATGTTTTTGCAGTCAAACAAGAAGGCGATTTAGCTAGTTTAGTTAATAAATTATTGGCTGATTCTGAATTAAGAGAAAAAATGGGTTTGGTCGGCAGAGCAAAAGCTGAAAAAGAGTTTAATAATGAAATTTTAATACAAAAGTTAGAAAAATTATATTCAGAGCTAATTTAATTTAAAATTTTGATAATTTGGTAGGGAAACTAATATACGAATAGGCTACTAATCTACTAATGGTAAAGGATTATATAACTTATTTGTAGATTAGTATTTAATTAGAAAATTAGTTTCAATATGAAAATTGGGTTAATAAATAGTTTGTATAAGCCTTACAGACGCGGGGCGCAGAAGTCGTCTTTACTAATAGGCTACTAATCTACTAATGGTAAAGGATTATATAACTTATTTGTAGATTAGTATTTAATTAGAAAATTAGTATCAATATGAAAATTGGGTTGATAAATAGTTTATACAAGCCTTATAGGCGCGGGGGAGCAGAAGTCGTCTTTTCTAATATAGTCAAAGAACTTAAAAAAGACGGCCATGATGTTTTTGTGATTACAATTTCCGGCAAAAAAAACAAGACTAATTTTTTTGTGACTTTTTTAGATAATATTAAAGTCTACAGATTTTATCCCAAAAATATTTTTTCTTTTATAGAGATTAATAGCCAGCCCAAATGGAAACGATTTTTTTGGTTAATTTTTGATACTTTTAATTGGCATTCCTACGGACAAATTAAAAAGATATTAAAACAGGAAAAGCCAGATTTGATTTTAAGCCACAATGTAAAGGGTTTGGGTTATTTAACCTGGCTGGCAATTCGCCAGTCAAAAATTAAAAATATCCATACTTTACATGATGTCCAGCTGGTAAATCCAAGCGGTTTGATTTTAAAAGGCCAGGAAAAACAAAATATTTTTTGTAAAATTTATGCTAAAATCAGCAAAATTTTAGTAAATAGTCCGGACGTTATTGTTTCGCCTTCAAAGTGGCTGTTGGATTTTTATAAACCTTATGGGTTTTTTAAAAAATCCAAAGAAATTGTCTTGCCAAACCCTTTAATTTTGGATAATGAAAATTTTGTCAAGAAATTTAGCAATGAAAAAATAACTTATTTGTTTTTAGGGCAATTGGAAGAGCATAAAGGAATTTTATTTTTATTAAGCGTTTTTGCGGAATTTAGCCAGAAAAATAATTGCCAGCTTTTAATAGTGGGGCGGGGAAGATTAGAGCAAGAATTAAAAGAAAAATATGGGGACAAGAAGTGGATGGAATTTTTGGGTTATATACCCGCTAATAAATTGGGAGAAGTTTTTAAAAGAGTGCATTTTACGATTGTGCCTTCAGATTGTTATGAAAATTCACCGAGTGTTATTTATGACAGTTTTAAATTCGGCACGCCAGTTATCGCCTCGGCCATTGGAGGCATCCCTGAGCTGATTCAAGAGGGCGTAAATGGCTATCTTTTTGAACCGGATAATAAGATTGGTTTATTAAACAAATTAAATTTTAGTTTGCAGGCAATGGAAAATTTTATTAAAATGTCAGATAATGCTAAAATAAAGGCAAGGGATTTTGATATTAAAAACTATATCTATAAGCTCCTGCAATTATAAGATTATACTGAAGAAGAATAGTTTTTAATAAATGACAAATAACAAAACTCAAATAACAAAATAATATCAAAATTCAAATAAGAAAACAAAAAATTTTGTCATTTAGATTTTATATTTTAAATTTATTTTGACATTTGTCATTTGAATTTTGTCATTAAAGTTATGTATTATTATAGACGCAAAACTAGTCCGCTTAAATGGGTAATCATAATCATTATTATAATTGGCCTGGTTGGCTTTGGTTATTGGTATTATATTAATTATTTTTCAAAAATAGATTTTTCCAAACCAGAACAGAGTAAAGAGCAGAACCAGGAGATTGAAGCTCTGGCTAAAATTTTGGCAGTTAATTTAGATTTGAGCGAGGGCAATGTGAGCGTTAATATAGCTGATAAAGGTTATCAGCAAGCTGTCCAAGATACTGTTTTGCACCAGGGCGACAAGATTATGATCGGAGCCCAGAGCCAGGCTATTTTAAAAATAGAAAATGGTTCAATTATTCGCCTGGGAGAAAATACTGAATTAACGCTGCAAAGCCTGGATGAAAAAAATATATTGATTGAAGTATTGAAAGGCAGGATTTATAATAATTTGACAGTCGCCGGCCAATATCAGGTCAAATATAATAATAGCCTGATAACAGCTACGGGTACAAAATTTGAAGCAATAATAAATGATAGTTTAAATTATTTGGCGGTTTTAGATTTTGAGAATAGCGTTAAAGTTGAAATTTTAGGCCAGGATAATTTGCCTGTCTTATCAGCAAAAATTGAACCTAATGAAAAAGCCCTGGTAGATTTAAAAGCAGCGAAAAAAGATATTTTGAAAATTGATAATTTTGACCAGAAAGTTTTGGCCAAAGAAAATTGGTACAAGTGGAATTTTGATTTGGATTCAGGCTTAGAGACAAAATTAACTGATCAGGAGCCTGATTATGAAGAAATTCAAGCAAGTTTAGTGCTCTCAGCTGAAGTTAAGGAAGCAGGAATTTATCTCTCCTGGTCAATTTACGACAAAGATAATTTTAAAAATTATAAAATAATCAGGTCAGAAACAAATGCGGATTTGAAATTCCCAGATACTACGGCCATTAAATCATCAGCTGACATTGAATTAAATTCTTATTTAGATACCCAAGTAGATAAAGGCAAAAAATATTACTACAGGATCTGCGCGGTCAAACAGAGCAATAAGATAGCCTGTGGGAATGTGGCAACTGCTCAAACCCAGAGCCAAGAGCAAAGCGCAACTGCGCCGGCAGCTCCGAGCCTAATGGCTAATATATCTGACGCAGGCGTGGCTTTAAGCTGGACGCAAAATTCAGAGGAAGATTTCAAAGAATATAGAATTTTAAAATCTTTTACCAACCCAGAACCGACTTTTCCGGCGATTGGTTATTTGGCGATTAGAAATAAAGGAGTGGAAAGTTATTTGGATAAAGAAGTCAATATCACCAGCGTGGGCAATATTTATTATCGGGTTTGCAGTTTTAACACCTCAGGCAATTCCGCCTGTTCCAATGTGGCGACGATTACAAATGGACAGGTGAAATAATTTAGATAAAATTAAAAAAAGTCCTTGCTTGGGACTTTTTTGATTTAATTTTTTGTTTTGACAGAAAATAATAATTGTGTTAATTTGTTCTAATTAGAGTTCATTTAAAACTTCAGTTGAAGTTGGACTCAAAATGGGTAATAAACCCAAAATCTAGGAGGTTGTCATGGCGGATACAAAGTATTCTGTCACAGGCGATCAGTACCGAGTGATTAGCCGTAAAATGCGGGAAATCATGAGACAATTGGATCAAAAAGGAGGCAGTCCATTAGATCCAAATTGGGTTGATCAAAAATTACAACGAATAGTTGACCCGATAACATACTTTAACAAAGTCATGGGCAATTTTAAAGAGGGGTTTAAAGAATTTTTAGGTGTTATTACGGATGAACCTAACTGGTGTCACGGCATGGCGCATAAAAAAAGGGTGGAATCCCAAACAGCTGAAGATAAACTGGCAAAACGTTTAAAAATATCAGCTTCGTGTGTTTGGCTAACAATTAGTTTCCTGCCAGAAGCAACTACTGATGAATGTTGGTTGGTTGAGTGGCGGATTGAACACTCATGGGAACATATCAGCCATAGGGGCAGAATCTTTACAAAAGCTAATCTGCTGTCAGCATTTAATGTTGGCCCCGCAGAAATCCCTAAGGATTTAATATATCCTGGTTGCCCTGCTGAGGCAGTCTATCCCAACAAGTACATTCGTTTTAGAGAATATCTGAATATTCCTGGTCCTGCCCGACTTACCGAATATGACGATAGTTTCTCTATTATAATTAGGCCTGCAATTCAAAAGGCCGTGCTTGAACTAATCTCTTAAAAACATACTAAAAGCCCTAGACAAAATTTGTCGGGGCTTTTAATTTTTTGTTTATTTTATATATTTAAAAACCCAAATTTTATCATTAACTGTATAAATTCCATCAGCATCTTTTTGGGCTTGGGCAGAGATTTCAGCAAAATAGCTCCAGTAAGTTGGCAGAATAAAATAGGCTGTTTTTACGCCTGCATAATCCATGGCCTCTTCCATAGTTTGTTTGCTGGCTGATTGATAAATCATTTTTTCAAAATAACTGTACAGCTTGGCGCCGGTTGGAATAGGATAAAAATATTGGCCGGCATAATATCTGCTAAAGCCAAAAGTTTTCAAGGCAGCCGCTGATTCCATTTGGTTGGCTAAAACAATGTAATTTTGGCCAGGACTGTTTTGTTCTATAAAATTAACTGCGTCAAAATCAGCTTGGCTCACATTGATAAATTTACTATTGTCATAATCATCAAAGCGGGGATAGCTTAAATAAACAGATAACGATAACAACAACGATAACAATAAAATTATGAAGGATTTATAAATAAAAGGCTTAGTTGCTGTTTTTTCTAAAAATAAATAGAAACCGTAAATTATGATTGGCAATAAGAAATAAAAAGAGAGTTGGAAAATCCTGCTGGCAAATTCACCTTGTTCATAATTTATAATGGAGGAGACATTTATAAAACTAAGTAAAGCAGCATTGATAGCAAGTACGGCAAAAGTTAGGATTGAGGGAAAAAATAGCGATGTTTTACGATTTTTTATTAGGTGATATAAGGTTAATGAGGTTGCGATTAGGAAAATTAAATAAATTGAATTTTTATAAAGATAAGCCAGGTCTAAAAAATACCAGTATTGTTTGGAGAATAAATTTGGTAATTGGATGAAGAAATTCTGTGGAATTGAGAAGGTGATTTTATAGATGGAAATAATTGAATTGAGCAGCAAGGCCAGAGGTAGGGCAAAGATTGAAATAAGAGAAAAAATTATTAAAATAATTTTATTAACAAAGTTTTGATTTTTAATCAACCAGACAATAATTAAATAAATTAGGATCGGAATGCCAGATAGCGCATGAATTGCCAAGGTACACAAAGTTAAGCCAATTAAATACCAAAAGGGAATTTCTTTATCTTTAAGGTATAAAAATGACAGAAATAAAATAATTATGGCAAATAGGTTGGCCAGGGACTGCGGCGTGGTAGCGATAAATAGTCCAAAGGGAAGTAATAAGAAAGTAAGGCACAAAATCTGAGCGCGATTTTTTTGCCAGTCAAAAGTTTTGGCTAAACTGCTGTAAATCGTATAAGACAAAAAAATCGCCATTAAAATCGGTAAAAGTAATTTATCAATCCAGTCTGTTGAAATTTGGAACAGGTGAGCCAAAATAACCACGATTGAATATTGTCCCAGATAATAAAAGGGCTTAGGTAAAATAAAGCCGTTTTTAAAAATCGCCAGTTCAGTTGCTTGGTGGACAAAAGGGTCAAAACCATAGCCGAGTTTGTAAATAATAAGAGCAACGGATGTGGTGAGGAAGAAGTGTAGGGATATTAGGATGAGGTTATATGAAGTTTTATTAGGTTGTATAAGGTTATTTCCGCCTTCGCTCTTCATTTCATTCAGAGCTACGGCGGACGAAGGTGATGTTGCTTTTTGCTTGAAGAGTAGGAATAATAAGTTTAGGGTGGCGAAAAAGTAAATTATAAAAAAGGCGCGGGGAATGACTTGCCAAGGCGAGCGAATGGCTTCGGATGTTTGGCTGATGAAGAGGGTGTAAATCGCAATGGCGAAAAGGATTAGATAAGTGATGGTTAGAATCACGGATTGCAGATTTAATGAGGATTTTAGATTATAGATTATAGATTTTAGATTAATTAATGAATTCCGAATGCCGAAATCCGAAATCTGTAATCTGAAATCTAGGATAATTATGGTCATTGATATTACAGCGAATAAAATGCTGACAGATAATGGGTTGAGCTGGTAAAAGTAATAAGTAATGGCGCCGAGCAGGGAATAAGCTGAAAGCAAGGAAAATATGCCAAAAACTAGTTGCCACATAAATTCTTTGTTTTTTCCGCCAGAGGCGGATCCGCTTTTGGCGGAAAAAATTAACCTGCCAAGCAAATAGCCGAAAATGATAAAATACAGCGAACTTAAAATTATGCCGGCAATTGATGATTTAAGCCAGTTTAAGTTTAGCAAAACTGCCAGAACTAATAATGAAAGCAAGGAAATTTTGACAATTTTATACATGGCTTAATTTTAGCATAATTAGCATGTTTGACAAATTATTTAGATAGTTTATAATTTAGGTATAAATAATCTATTTTATGCTAGACGAACAAGATATAAATAAACTTGCCAACGTATTTGCGACCAAACAAGATTTGGGAGTATTGGCGACTAAAAAAGATTTGGAAATTTGTGCGACTAAAGGTGATTTGATGCTTTTGGAAGAAAAAATGAAAGAAATGATTGACCCTTTGGCAACAAAGTCAGAAGTATCCTAATTGTTAACATCAGTTGATAATTATGCCAAAAAAGCCGATACATATTTTCAGGAAATGGTGGCTATGAATTCTAGAATTAACAGGTTGGAGCGCTGGGTTCAGGAAATCGCGAAGAAAATGGATTTGGAATTAATTTCCTAATTAAATTTTCTATTTTTTGCCAAGATTCGTTTTTTAAGCGGATCTTTTTTATTTTGGCAAAAAGAATAAGGCCCAATTGAATTGAGCCTTATTTTTAAATTTAAGCTGCTGATGAAATTTTTTCCCAGCCCTGTTCTTGGAGTAGGCGCACAGCTTTAAAGATATTGAGCGTATTATTCATTATATACAGCTGCCCATCTTCTTCGCCGTCAATATATATTTCAAAGGTGCCAACTCCAAGATCTAAAACCAAATCAGTAATTTGTCCTGAAAGTAAATGTTCCACGCCCTCCTCATCAATTATTGGGAAAATTAAGGAATTGCCTATTTGTGGCACAAATTTCAGCACAAAATCTTTTGTGAGTTTATTTTTTTGGACTGTTAAATTAATATAACCGTAGGCCAGTTTGTTGCCAAAATATTTCAGTAAGAAGTAATTTGACAATATTAGGAGAAAAAACAATGTCAGGCAGATGATTACTAGCGTGATGATAAGCCGACAATTCGGCCCATTTAAGATTTCGGTAAGAGTATTCATTCCTCCGCCTCCCTCCTTTTTTTAAAAAACATTTTTTGAGTTGTTTTTAAGTTAGCAAAGTTGTGCTAATTTGTCAAGACTTTTAAAAAGAAAAAGGCCCAACATTTTATTGAGCCTTGCTTGTCTGAACCTTAGACTTCGCGATATACGCCGTCAATTACTGCATAAACTTTCCAGCCATTGTCTTTTAAGGTGTTGATGTCGGAGAATATGTGTCCGAAGACAACTTTTATAATTTTAGGTTTCTCCAGCCAGCAAACTTGCAATACTTTTGCTTCCTGGACTAGTTCGTTTTTATTCGGCAGATTAAAATGGAGGGAAACAAGCAGGCCAGGAAATGGGTTGATTGGCAGCAAAGCTTCTTTCTCAGCTTCAAAATTACCATACTTTTCATTTTTGTCCATTATTTTAAATAGGACTTTATGTTCTATTGCTGATGCGGTAAATTTTTTAATTCGTTGAGGCAGCCACACGGTAACTGCCCGACGCCCGAATATTAAAGCAGTAGCTGCAGCTATAAATATGAGCGTAAGCACAACGCCAGCCAGTATTGGTTTAGCGATGAAATCTACGGCTTCCATAATTTCTCCTCCTTGTTTAGATTTGTTTTAAGGTTAGTAATAATAAGTGAAAAAGTCAAGGCTCTTAAAGAGAAAGGCTCAACATATTGTTGAGCCTTGAATTCAAATTCTGTTTTTTAAACCTCTTTTTCTACGCCATCGCGCATGGCGAAAACTTTCCAATCACTAGCTTTAAATGTGGCAATATCGTAACATAAACTATCATCGTTAAAGTAGACTCTGATAATTTGAGTACGCTCGTCATATTCCACCTTTTTTATTGTAGCCAAACTTATCGCATCATCTTTGAAAACATGCCATACACCCAGACCTGGAAAGGGTGCAATTGGCATTTCTGTTTCTTTTTCGGCATGAAAATAACCATCTTTACCCCTCATTACCCATACGTGGTATATTACTTTTATTTCCATTTTTACCTCCTCGTAAAGATCGTGGGAGCAAAGCTCTCAAGTAATTCTTATCAAGATTTTTCTACTTTGTCAAGGCTTTTAAAAAGTTTGCTTTTTTGCTAAAATAAAAGTAATTTATGATTGTTACAAATATATAAATCAACTGCAAATGGTTACAAATCCTCGGGAATTATTAGTATTAATTTGTAATAAATTTGTATATTAGTATCATTAAGGCACAATAATCTATGCTTCAAAAGTTAAAAAACAATCAAATCGTAATATTGGGTATAATCGCGATAATATTTTTCTTTATCTACTCTTTTTTGATTTTTGGCAATTCTGCCTCCAAATTTACCTGGCCCGATGAGACTGCTAATTATTTTTTTATAAAAAATTACATCCAGCATAGCAATTTTAGCGTGGCAGAACCATTGAATGAGGTTGGAGGTGATTTGATTAAACCCCGAAGCTTTAATGTTTATAACCATAATTTGGTGCCGGGTTCATTTTTAGGCATGCTCTTGATTTATGGTTTAATTGGAAAAGTTGTCGGCGCTGGTCTCGTAAAATTTTTAACTCCTTTACTCGCGGTTTTGGCAGGCTTGTTTTTTTATAAAATTTTATTGAAAATATTTGAGCCAAAAATTGCATTTTTTAGCGCCTTGCTTTTTTATCTTAATCCAGCCTGGTGGTATTACGCAGACTTATCAATGCTGCCAAATATCAGCTTTTTGTCTTTTGTCATAATCGGCCTCTATTTTCTGTTGCAACTTGATAAAGAAATAAAGAAAAAAAATTGGCTATGGGCAATTTTGGGATCTTTTTTTATTGCTTTGGCTTTAATTATCAGGACAAATGAATTTGTCTGGATTTTGGCTGCGCTGATATTTTTGGCTGTTGTTTATTATAAAAAGTTAAAGTGGCAAGATGTGGGTTTATGCATACTCGTTTGCATTTTGGTTTTTCTGCCAATTTTATATTACAATAATCTGACTTATGGCAGTTATTTTTCCTTCGGCTATTTGAGATTAAGCCAGGGAAGTACGATTTTTGCTCAGGTGCCCACGGAATTTAAAGTTTCTGACTCTGGCATTTTAAATTTTGTGAAATTTATATTTTTGCCCTTTGGGTTCCATCCAAAAGTTATTTTGGTCAATTTGTACAGGTACGTTTATGAATTATTTTGGTGGCTATTTTTCACGTCTGTTTTGGGCGGATTTATTTTTCTTAAAAAATATCATGAAAAGAAGCACGCTGTTTATTTTGTGCTTTCGCTTTGTGTCGGTTTATACTTACTGGCATATTATGGCTCCTGGGTTTTTGCTGACCAGCTGACACTGGCCTTGAATAAAATCGGGATTTCCTATGTCCGCTACTTTTTACCGATTTATATTTTGTCCTTGCCCTTGGCTTCAATTTTTATAGCCTGGTTAATTAATTTATTTAAAAGCAAAAAATTAAAAATTGCCTTGGCGATGTTTCTAACTTCAGTTTTTATAGGCTTAACAATAAATGTAGTTTATTCAGCAGGCTATGACAATTTACTTGCAGTCAAACAAAATATAAGTGATTATAATAATATAAATAACAAAGTAATGGCTTTAACTGGGGCTAATTCTGTGATTATCAGCCAACGCAGCGATAAGATATTTTTTCCTGAGCGTAAAGTGATTGGAGCCTGGACAATTGATGATTTTGACAATTGGACAAAATTATTAGACGCTAATGTGCCTTTATATTATTATGCGACTGAAAGCGTGGCATTTTTAGAGCAATTAGATGCTGAATTGTATGAGTATGGCGTTGAATTGACAAATGAAACCCAGATTGAAGGTGAAAATTATTTGTATAAGATTGATTACATTAATTATGATTTTTTGGACTATGCAGAATAAGTATGGAAAATTTATTGGGATTATCATTAGCATACTTGCGATTTTAACTGTATTATTTTTCCTGTTCCAGGATTTAGCTTGGACGGGCAGACTAGAGCTAAGAACGGATTTTAAGAAATTCACGCCCTTTATTTCAATTTTAAAGCCTCAAGATCAGGTTGAGATTAAAGATGTGGTTAAAATTAAAAAAGAGCCGGTTTGGTTTGATGTTTATATGCCGCGTGATTTTGACAGGGTTAGATTAGGATTTACTTATAAAAATGATTATAATTATAAGATAGAAGTAGGTCCTAGAATATATGAGGAGAATAATCCTTTGCAAATTCTAGATGATGGCTTAAAACCCGGGCATGGTTTTATTACCAAGAGTTTGGAATTTGACCTAAGAAATTTGCCAATAAGCCAGGGGAAATTACGCTTTATGATTTCTGTCCCAGGCTTGATTGATGAAGAGAAGGGTGTTTCTATAAAAGAATTAAAAGTGGAATTAATCAGGCAGCCAATTTGGGAGGGTAATTTAGAAGAAAATTTAATAAAATATTTTAATTATTATGAAAACAAGTTTAGATAAAAATTGGAAAAATATTTTAATGGTTATTTTTAGGGATTTATTCCTGGCCTCTTTTTTCCTATTTGCAGTTTTTACCCTAATGGAAATTATAAAACCCAAAATAATCCTGAACTATTTAAATCTTGATATTTATTTCTTTGCCATGCTGATTTTGGGAGCGCTGACAGTAATGTATTTTGCTCCAGAGCAGGGAGAAATTAAGAAATTAAATTTTTTAGAGCATACAGCCATAATTTTATTTTCAGTTGTGGTCGGGATTTTAGTTTCCTATTTGACCCGGACTCTAGGCTGGTTAGGAATTTTAGTCGGCCTGGCCTGCGCGGTGATTTGTTATTTTTTTATTAACCCTACGAGATACGAATAAATTACAAATGTACGAAACATTCAGATTCAGAAAATTCGTATATTAGTACAGATAAGTAATTTCGTAGGATAATTTGTATCTATGATTGAAGGCGTGATTATAAAAAAATTAGAGAAATTTAATGACGAACGCGGCTGGCTCGCGGAAATTTTTAGAAATGATGAAATGAAATATCAGCCAGCTATGGCATATGTTTCAGTGACAAAACCAGGCGTGGCGCGGGGACCGCATGAGCATAAAGCGCAGAGCGACTTTTTTATTTTTTGCGGACCAGGAATATTTAATTTATATTTATGGGATAATAGAAAGGGTAGCCAAACTTATGGACAAAACGAAACATTGGTTGTCGGCGAAAATAATCCAGTCGCAGTTTTAGTTCCGCCAGGAGTTGTTCATGGATATAAATGCATTTCATTAGAACCGGCTTATTCTATAAATTTACCTGATAAACTTTATAAGGGTGAAGGCAAAAAAGAAGAGATAGATGAAATCAGGTGGGAAAAAAATCCGGATTCGCCGTTTAAGATTGATTGAAATTTATAAAACGCCCCAATGGGGAATTGGATTTGGATAATTTAAATTAAAATAAAAATAAAATGAAATTGCATAAAAATTCGCCAAAAAGAATATATTTCCCTGGCGCAATATATTACATTGTAATCAAGACAAAAAATAATTACCCATATTTTAAAGAGAATATTTTTTGCGATTCGTTTATTGAGGATTTGAAAATTTGTAAATCATTGAAAGGTTTTAAGTTATACGCCTTTTCTATTATTTACGATCATGTGAATTTGATAATTAAACCGAATAATCAATTTAATATTTCCAAGATCATTAAATCATTGAAAGAAAACGTGTCAAGGAATATAAATATTATAATGGGTTATACGTTTAATCAAAATTCCCCGCTCTTCGTAGGCGAAACGACGTCGTTTCGCCTACGAAGGAAGAGGATGAGACTATTTAATCTATTTAAGGGGAATTTTGATGATTCAAATGAAGGGAAAATAGATATTGCTCATTATAAAAAAGGATTTATAACGAAATTTGGTGATAAAAATAATTACCCAAAATTCAAATGGCAATTATCATTTTACGACCATTATATCCGTTTTCACGATAATCATTTGAAAAAGCAAGGGGATTGGCCTTCGCCAACCGAAGTTGGCTTCGGCCAACGAAGGTTGGGATTATCATTTTGAATACACGGTTTATAACCATTTAAAGCACGGTTTGCCGGGAAATTGGCAATATACAAGTTTAAATTATCCGGAGTTAATTGATAATATTGAAATTTAATTTTAAAAATTATGTCTGAAAAAAAATTTGGGGAAACTCCGATAGATGCAAAAAATATCATTGAAGCAATCTTTGCAGAGAAGAAAAAGGAAGGTTTTATTTATGCAACAGACGAAAGTTTGACTGGATTTGTGAAGCAAGATGACGGAACTTTTAAAGAAATGCAAACGCAATCCTTGGAAGACATTAAGGCAAGATATAGAAAAATAGATGGTGTCAAAGATGTGAGCCTGGTGAGAATTTCTGGAGATAACAATTTAATCTGGGTATTTCTTAAATATTAATACATTTAACAATTTATCATTAACATTATGCCCAACGAAGACTGCTTGTTTTGCCAGATCGTGGCAGGCGAAGTGCCCTCAATCAATGTCGCTGAAAGCGAAAGCTGCATCGCTATCTTGGATACAAATCCAGTCAATCCCGGCCATACGCTGATTATTCCCAAAAAACATTCAATAAATATGCTTGATGCAGATGAAGAAACGCTTAAGGACATGATTGTTTTTACCAAGAGAGTTGCGCAGGCTATTTTGAACGGACTTGGCTATGATGCTTTTAATTTAGAATTAAATAATGGCCGTATTGCCGGCCAGATTATTCCGCATTTGCACTGGCATATTGTGCCCCGGATTGCAGAAGACGGGTTAACCCATTGGCCAGGGAAAAAATATAAAGCTGGAGAAGCGGAAGAAATTGCGGAAAAAATTAGGGCGGATCTAAAATAATTTTTTTGTAAGATGATTGTAATACAATTGTAAAACAATTGTATTGCTACTGTCTTACTATTGTTTTACATTTTTATGATAAGAATACCGGAAAAAGAGTTAGAAATAACCTTTTCCCGTGCAGGGGGAAAAGGGGGACAGAATGTCAACAAAGTTGAGACCAAAGCAACTTTGCGCTGGGATGTTTATAATTCTTTGGTTTTGTCGCCTGCCCAAAAATACTTGATTTTACACAAATTAGCGAATAAGATAACTGAAAAAGGCGATTTGATTTTATGGTCGCAGGCTGAACGCTCCCAGGCGCAAAATAAAGAGCAGGTAATTGCCAGATTGAATCACTTGATAAATCAGGCCTTGGTCCCTGAGAAGATGAGGTTTAAAACCAAACCAACGAGAGCGTCAAAAGAAAAAAGAATTCAAACCAAAAAAAGAGTTTCTGAAAAAAAGAAATTAAGGAAAATAAGAATTAATAGCTATTAGCCAATAAGCCATTGGCCATTAGCTATTGGATAATTTATATAATTATGGAAACTTTAGAATGCATAAAAACCAGGAGGTCAAGGCGTAAATTTTTAAAGCAGGAAGTCATAGAGGATTTGATTAATAAAATTATTGAGGCTGGCAAGTGTGCGCCGTCTTCTGAAAATTCGCAACCCTGGCAATTTTTCATTGTTAAAAATAAAAGTTTAAAAGATAAATTTGCAGGGACAAATTATAAAGAGAATGAAGAGTCAATTTTATCTTGTAATTTTATATTAGTTATCTGCGTTGATAAAGAAAAAACTCCAACGAGATTCGTTGAAGACGGTGTTTTAGCTGCTGCTAATATGATGATGGCTATCCATGATTTAGGCTTGGGTGCTGTTTATTTATCAGCTTATAAAGCAGATGATCAGACTAAAGAGGAAAATGTTAAACGCATATTTAACATCCCAGCGAACCTGATGCCGATTTGTTTGCTTTTAGTAGGTTATTCTGATCCAGATGAAAAATTGGAAACAAAAAAATTGAGAGATAATAAAGATTTGATTGAATACAGATAAATTTAAAAATTTTTATGACAGAGAAAAAATATCCTAAAGTGGGCATTGGCGTGATGATCCAAAATGAAAATGGCCAGGTTCTGCTTGGTTTAAGAAAGGGTTCTCATGGAGAAGGTGAATGGAATTTTCCAGGCGGACATTTGGAATTTGGGGAAACTGTTTTTGAAACAGCTGCCAGGGAAACAAAAGAGGAAACCGGTTTAGATGTTGATCCTTTTGCTTTAATTTCTGTGGCTGATGAAATGCGCTATATTGAATCTGATGACAAACATTTTTTAAATATAGGTGTCAAGGCAAATTATAAAGGCGGCGATCCAGTTGTAATGGAGCCGAATAAATGCGAAAAATGGCAATGGTTTGATTTAGACAATTTGCCTGACAAAATATTAGATGGTACGTCCCAGATTATTCAAAATTTTAAAGCCAAAAGAATTTATAAACCGGCAAGATAATTTATGATAATTACTATCTGTTCCACAATTAAATTCTGGCCCCAGATTTTGGAAGTTAAAAAACAGCTGGAAGATATGGGTCATGAAGTTTTAATCCCGCCTCATGAGGTGAAAAATGAAACGGGTGATTTTATTCCCGTTGAAGAATATTATAAAATCCGCAGAGAAATGATGGCTAAAGATGGCCAAGAACACGATTGGATTTGGCAGCGTAAAAAAGAGGCCATCAATTGTCATTTTGCCAAAGTAGACAAGGCTGACGCTGTTTTAATTTTGAATTATGAGAAAAATGGGATTGACAATTACATCGGCGGCAATACTTTTTTAGAAATGGGTTTGGCCTTTTGGCTTAATAAACCAATTTATTTAATCAATCCAATCCCCACGGAATTAAGCTACACCGAAGAAATAAAAGGCATGCAGCCGATTGTGATTAATGGGGATTTAAATTTGATAAAATAATTTATGCCCTGCTTTCCTGTCCGCTCGCCTCGGCGAAGCGGGCCAAAGCTTTTGCGACGGCGGAAGCAGGCTACTTGCCCACTGAAGTGGGGTGTAAAGATATATTATGATAATTTTAAGGCCATTAATTAATAAGATTGAACTTGAAGCGAAAAAGTACTTTAATAAAGCCAGCGGCTGTCATGATTGGACTCATGTTGAGCGGGTGAGAAATTTAGCTTTACATATCGGTCAAAAAGAAAAAGCTAATTTGGGCATAATTGAACTCGCAGCCTTACTCCATGATATTGCCAGGAAAGCTGAAATGGATTCTAAGGGTAAATTATGCCATGCCAAACAGGGCGCAAAATTGGCCAAAAAGATTTTACAGAAATATAAAATTAATCCAAAAATTATTGAGGCGGTTGTGCATTGTATTGCAACTCATCGTTTTCGCAACAATAACCGACCCAAAACAATTGAAGCTAAATGTCTATTTGACGCAGACAAATTAGATTCCATAGGCGCTATAGGAATAGGGAGGACTTTTCTTTTTGCCGGCTATCATAAGGTGGCGCTTTATACTGGCAAAGAAAAATATTATGCCAAAAAAGGGATTGACCGTTCGTACACTGAAGATGATTCCGGCATTATGGAATATGAATTTAAGCTGAAAAAAATTAAAAATAAGATATTAACTAAAGCAGGTAAAAAATTTGCCCAAGAACGGCACCAATACATGGTTGAATTTTTTAACCGTTTTTGGCAGGAAGTTAAAGGTTTGAAGTAAAAATATGAGATTATTAGTCACCGGCGGAGCCGGGTTTATTGGCTCCAATTTTATTCGCTACTGGTTAAATAAATATCCAGAGGATTTTATAGTTAATCTGGATAAGCTGACTTATGCCGGCAATTTGGAAAATTTGAAAGATATTGAAAGTAATCCCAATTATAAATTTGTTAAAGGCGATATTGGGGATTTAGAAAAAAATAAGAAATTACTTAAGGAGGAGAAAATTAATGTGATTGTTAATTTTGCTGCTGAATCGCATAATGGCAGAGCAATGGTTGAACCAGATATCTTCGTGAAAACCAATGTCTTGGGCACGCAAATGCTATTGGAAGCTGCTAAAGATGCGGGTATTGATCGTTTTCATCATATTTCAACTTGTGAGGTGTTTGGCGATTTAGCATTAGATGAAAAACGGGCGTTTAAAGAAACTGATCCATATTTGCCCAAAACTCCTTACAATGCTTCTAAAGCCGCAGCTAATCACGAAGTTATGGCGTATTATCATACTTTTAAATTGCCCGTGACAATCAGCCATTGTTCAAATAATTATGGTCCATACCAATTCCCGGAAAAAGTTATTCCACGATTTATTACCAATGCGTTGCAGGATCAAGAATTGCCTTTATTTAAAAGTAGTTTGAATAAAAGGGAATGGTTGCATGTCTTGGATCACTGTCAGGCTATTGATTTAATTATAAAAAAAGGCAAAGTGGGGGAGGCCTATAATATAGGTAGCGGGATTGAAAAAAACATAGAAGAAATAGCAGATGCTGTTTTAAGGCGTTTAAATAAACCCGAAACTTTGAAAGTTTATGTTGAAGACAGGCCAGGACATGATCGACGTTATTTGCTAGATACCGCGAAAATTCAAGCCGAATTAGGTTGGCGGTCGGAAATTGAATTTGAAGCAGGTATTGACGAAGTTGTTGATTGGTATGTAAAAAATGAAAAGTGGTGGAGGCCATTACTGGGGAAGGGATTTGTTGAAAATTATAAAAAACAATACCTTAATTGATAAATTCCAATAACCAAACACCAAATTCCAAATAAATTTCAAATCACAAATTCTAAATTCTAAACAGTTTGAAATTTGTAATTTGAATATTGTGGTTTATTTGAGAATTGGGATTTGCGATTTGGTGCTTATAAATATGGTTTTCAAAAAAATAGAACACAAAATAAGAAGGATAATTAGCCATCGCCATTTTCAGAAATATGAAAAATACATCAGTTTGATTTTTTGGCTGGCGGCTATTTATTATCTCTCAAATAATTCTTTGCAAGAATTTGTGATTGTGGCTGACTGGTGGGAATTTATCATCCGCAAGCTGGCGCATATGTTTGAGTATGGCGTTTTAACCTATTTAATTTTCAGAATTTTAAGCCAGACTGAAAAAAGGCATGTGAACTGGAATTTATTCTGGTCTTTTATTTTTACAGTTTTGTATGCGATTTCTGATGAATATCACCAGACCTTTACTCTTGGCAGAACTGGCGTTTATACTGATGTGCTGATTGATGCTGCTGGCAGTTTAATTGCGATCTGGCTGATTTATTTAAATTACCGAGATAGAAAGAAATTAAAATAATTTTTCAAAACAAAAAAGGAACCCCGCGTGCGGGATCCTTTTTTGTTTTTATTAATTTAATGTCTTAAAGTTCTTATTGCCTTTTCTAAATTATCAGCTTGTTCAATTAAATCTGTAAATTTTTTGATTTCGGCTTGCTTCCTTTGCATTTCCAAACTGTTGCCTTCTTTTTCAGATTCATCTCTGGCCGCAATTAATTCGTCTAACCTTGCTCCAAAAAGATTCCTTAATGTTTCAACATCAATTAGTCCTTTGTCGCCCGCTAAATTATGTGAAATATTTTCTATTTTAAGTTTAGCAAGCATTAGTTCTCCGGCTTCTCTTTGCATGTCTCTATATTCAGCTATATAATTCTTGTCTTTTATCATGCCTTCTTCGCAAAAGCTCATGAAACTTTTTAATTTCTCAAGTGAAGAATCTTTCATTTTGTCCCGATACTCTTGAAATTTCATTTTTTTAGAGACATCTTCAGTCGTTTCTGTTTCGCCCATAAATCCCTTTGGCTTTTGGCCAGTATATATCTCTTTTTCCGGCTTTGGTTCTTTGCCTTCCATTTCAAAAATAGCCCTCCGGCCTTCCTCTTCAGTTATTAAGCCTGGTACTTTTTCATGGCCATTTTGTGACATTTCTGGTGAATTCATAAAATTAAATTTTAACTTGTTATGTTTGAATTATAGCATATTTGATCAATTAAGTCAACTCTTGACATTTTTTATTTTTATTGCTATGATTTAATGTAAATTCAAAAAAGGAGGTGTAACTTGCTTATCTTATCTAATGAGCTAAAAGCAAAATTGGGATTTGAAATTTCCGAATTAAACGTTAATTTTGAGCCACAAAAATTTTTAGAACTCTTTCAGACAGTCAAAGAATTATGTGAGAAAGGTCACGTTGAAGAAGTTGAACAAATGTTACTCCAGGCTTTGGCTGAAGGAGTGGACATAGCCAACGGTTATCTTTATCTCTTGTACTTTAATTTCGGACCGCGTGAAAAATCAAGGCAATATTTTGACCAAGTAAAGAAAATGTTTCCAGCTGAAGAGTTTTGGTCGGGTTTGGCCAAAGCATCTATCTGGGATGAATTTTCCCAAGCGGAAAAATGCAATTAGCCAGCCCTTTGTTTGTAAAAATAAAGGGCTTTTTAGTTGATTAAAATTGTAATTTAAGCTAAATTTAAGATATGAATAAAGACACTAAAATTTTAATCTTAGGCGCTCAGGGAATGTTGGGACAAGACTTGTCCAAGGTTTTTTTTGATTTTGATTTAACTTTGTGGGATAGGTCTGAAATTGACATAAGCGATGAATATCAAGTCATAAAGAAAATTTCAGACTTAAAGCCTCGGATAATAATTAACTGTGCGGCTTATACTGCTGTTGATGATTGTGAAACTCATAAAGATCAGGCTTTGCGCATTAATAATCAAGCTGTGAGTTATTTGGCTTTGGCCGCCAAAAACATTGGCGCGATTTTAGTCCAGATTTCCACTGATTATGTTTTTGACGGGAAGAATAAAAAAGGGTATTCAGAAGATTCTCAAGAATTTGGGCCGGTAAATTTTTATGGCGAATCAAAATTATTAGGGGAAAAATCCTTGCAAAATATTGCTGATAAATATTATTTAATCCGGACTTCCTGGCTTTACGGTAAAAACGGCAAGAACTTTGTGGAGACAATGTTACGATTTGGCAAAGAGAAAAAAGAAATTAAAGTAGTCAATGACCAGTTTGGCAAGCCGACTTATACAGTTGACTTGGCCAGGCAAATTTTATATATTTTAAATAATGCTTTGCCGTTTGGAATTTATCATGCGACTAATGAGACAAAAGAAGGCGGCATTAGCTGGAATGAATTTGCTCAAAAAATTTTTGAACTCGCAAAATTAGATGTTAAGATTATCCCTTGTACTAGCCAAGAATTTATCCGGCCAGCCAAACGGCCTCAATATTCAGCCTTGATTAATACTAAACTGCCATTAATGCGCAATTGGGATGAGGCGCTTAAGGAATATCTTGATAATAAGTCTTAAGTTATTAGTCATAAGTGCTGAGTTGAATTACCAATGACCATAGACCAAAGACAAAACTGGCAGCTCTGATCTAAAACATAAAATTTTATATTATGAAAGGCATTATTTTAGCAGGCGGGACAGGCTCACGCCTTTATCCCTGCACTGCGGTTACTAATAAACAGCTGCTACCGGTTTTTAATAAACCAGTCATTTATTATCCGTTAAATACTTTAATTAAGGCCGGCATAAAGGATATTATGATAGTTTCCGGTCAAGAACACGCAGATCAGATTAAAAGATTATTTGAAAATAATGAGCATTTCCCAGGGATAAGTTTTAATTACGCGGTCCAAAAAGAAGCGGGGGGCATTGCCCAGGCATTGGGATTATGTCGAGATTTTGCCGGTCAGGAAAAAATAGTGGTTATCCTGGGTGATAATATATTTGAGGATGATATTTCAGGCTCAGTGATTGATTTTCAGAAACAGGCCAAAGGCGCTAAAATTTTTCTAAAAAAAGTTAAAGACCCGGAAAGATTTGGCGTGGCTGCCATTGAAGGGGAGCGCATTATAGAGATTGATGAAAAACCGGTTTCTCCCAAATCCGATCTGGCAGTGACTGGCTTGTATATGTACGATCCTCAGGTTTGGGAGATGATCTCCAGTTTACAGCCATCTGGCAGGGGCGAACTGGAAATAACCGATGTAAATAATTATTATGTCAGGCAAGGAACAATGACTTATGAAATTATTAATAATATTTGGACTGATGCCGGAACCTTCCCTTCTCTTTTAAGAGCAAATTTACGCGCGGCCATGATAGAAGGTTTTGATTTGAAAAGTTTAATTAAAGAAATCTTCGGCGATGAAATTGAATTTAAATAGTTTGCAAATTAACGCATAAAAAAAATCCCCCGTTGTTATTGAGGGATTTTTTTGTTTTGACATTTTGTGTCATTGGCAATTTTTACGCTTTTTGAGAGATCTATCAATTACATCTGCCAGGCATGGGATAAGCAAGACGCATATCCAAAAAAGCAGGCCTGGCAAATATTGTATAATAATGCCGTAAATTACAATGCCAAGAGCTAGAATTATACCGAGTAATGACAAAAAAATAGTTATTTTGACTTGATTTAAGCCAAAAACGATCAAGGACAATTTTTTAATGTTCATTTTTCCCTCCTTAGAATGTTTTTTTTACCTTATTATTAATTGATAAAGACCTTGCTGTTTGCCGATTTGGCCGTTGAAGAAAATGTTTTCACCTTTAGAATCTAAATAAAAATTCCCCAGGTTATCAAATTTTGCAATTTCAATAGAATTATGGCTGCTGTTGTTTTCGGTCAGGTCAATTATTTGCAGGCTGTTTTTAAATAAAATTACCACATGATGCAGATCAGTATACCAGTCAGCTTTTAATATAGGCTGGCCAAAACGGTTGATAAATGTTTTTTCTCTGGAGTCAGAATTATAGGAATTTAAGGCAAAATCATCATAAACCAAAAGTTGTTTTTCCTTGCTGTCCCAGACCGCTGCTTTGGCATCAAATTCAATTATTGGCTCTTCAGGCATTATGCTGATTTCGGCTTCAGCATTTATTTTTTTTATAAGCTTTAATTTGCTTTGGTCTAAATCTATCAGCCCGATATAATTATTGGTGCTTTTAATAAAATGATAATTATTAGATTTAGATAATTCCAGAACTTTTTTGGCAGTTTTGAAATTCAAATTATATTTGGCTAAAACGTTCTGAGTCTCTGCCTGTTGAATGTAGAAAATATCATTGCCTTCAATAAAAAATTCTTTATTGATTTTTTCGCTTGTTTTAAAAATATTCTGGCTGGCTTTAACCAATAAGTCTATTTCATAAAAAGAATTTTGCTTTAAGGCGTAAAGCAGATTGTCGCTTTGCAAGTCCCAGATGACATTGTCAGGCACAAATTCCAATAGTTCCGAAATATCTTGCACATCTTTGAGGTTTTGCAGATTACTTACTATATAGCTATTATCATCTTTGATTAGCGCTTTTTTACTGCTGGCTGCCCATGTAAGCGTGAGTTTTTTTTGCGCGGAGACCCGGTATATAAGGCTTTTCTCCCGGGTAATAAAATCATAAAGATATAATTCCAAAAAAGGCCCATTGACCTGCTGGTATATTAGTTTTTGGCCGTCAGGAGATAAAGAGAAATCATTAATCTGGCCTTCTATGATTTGCAAGGGAACTTCTTTTTTAAATAGAATAATATCAGCCGCGAATGTTGTGATGCTGCTTGCTACGGTTAATTTTTTTTCCCAAGAATAATAGCCTTCTTTGCTAATTTTGATCGCATACTCTTGCGGCAATAAATTATAGATAAAAATCTTTTCATCAAAAGGCTTGTCATAGAGCTTATCATTGAGATAGACGCTGGCTTTCTTTAAATTTTTTGCTTCCAGCATTAAGGTTCCGGTTTTTAAGATTTTATTGCGTTTAAGGTCATAGCGATAGCCTGAAGCGTAGAAAATTAAAAGCGGACCTAAAATAAAAAAGGCTGAAATAAAGCTAAACATGATGATTCTTCTGATTCTGAGGCTCATAAATAATTATTAAAAATAAAAGTTGAACTGATCTTATCATACTCCAATCTTTAGGCCGAATCAAGCTTTGACTTTTGAATTTTTTTGGATTATCTGTTATGATGATAACAAAGTTTTTAGCTATTAATGACTTGTCATATGAATCAACCGAGATTATTTGCCATAAAAGAACTGCAAAATAAATTTTTTAGAAAATTTCTAAAATATTATGTGGTTTTGTTTTTGATTTTTGTCGCCTTTATTTTGGGCATGCTTTTTGGCCGGCAAGAAAATAAAGTAATTGTCGCTGAGAGTGAAAAGAGCGGCGCGGTTTTTAATAAAAAAGCTAAGCCTGAATTTTTATCCAAAGATATAAATTTTAACCTTTTTTGGGATGTCTGGGATACAATTGAAAAAAATTACGTTCATCAGCCTGTGGCTGAAAATGAACTATTTTACGGGGCGATGGCTGGCAGCGTGGCAGCTTTGGGCGACCCTCATTCTGTATTTTTTGATCCAAAAACAACAAGTGATTTTACAGCTGAATTAAAAGGAAGTTTTGAAGGGATTGGCGCGGAAATTGCCATAAAAAATAATGCTATCACCATTGTGGCGCCGTTGCCAGATTCACCGGCTGAAAAAGCAGGTTTGAAAACAAATGATAAGATTTTAGCTATCAATGGCGAAGATACGGCTGGTATGAGCCTGGATTACGCGGTCAGCAAGATCAGAGGGCCAAAAGGCACTGATGTTGATTTGACTATCGGACGCGAGGGGACTGAAAAACCTTTAGAAATTAAAATTGTCAGGCAGACGATTAAAATTCAGAGTGTTAAATGGCAAATGCTGGATAATAATATCGCCCTGATAAATTTAAGATATTTCAATGAAGATACAAGCGATGCTTTTAAAAAAGCTGTTTTAGATATTGTGGCCAAAAATCCAAAAGGCGTAATTTTGGATATGCGCAATAATCCTGGCGGTTTTCTGGACACTGCTATTGATGTAGCCAGTGAATGGGTAGATAACAATGTAGTGGTTTATGAAAAATCAAGTACTGGGCAATTAAAGGAAAATAAATCCACTGGCTTGCCTAGATTAAAAGATTTCCCGACAGTTGTTTTAATTAATGGGGGCAGCGCGTCAGGTTCTGAAATAGTGGCCGGGGCATTAAAAGATTATAAATTAGCAACCTTAGTTGGTGAAAAATCTTTTGGCAAAGGTTCTGTCCAGAGTTTATTCCCTTTATCAGACGGTTCATCAATTAAGCTGACTGTTGCTTTATGGCTGACTCCCAATGAAAATACAATTGACGGCGAGGGGATTGAGCCAGACGTGAAAGTTGATCTGACCGATGCTGATTTTAGCGCCAATAAAGATCCGCAGTTGGATAAGGCGATTGAGATTTTAAGTGCTAAAAAATAATAAAATTTTTTTTAAAAAAGAAGGCGAACCATAAGGTTCGCCTTTTTAGCAAAAGAATTTTTAGGGAGTTAGAGGGTAATGGGTGTACCGCGAGTGTCTCCTCCCTGGTTGACACAGTTCGAGGTAGTGTTGATACCCTGGATTTCCATTCCTATCCAGTAATCAGCACCAATCGTGAAGTCAATGTAGTGTACGAGCTGGGTCGTGCAGAGAGTTGATCCTCCGGTTGAGGCTATCACATCTGCATAGACGCCGTAGCCATGTTCATAAGTTCCTGGAGGAGCAGTTACATCGCGGGCCGGATGGTGGATAGTCAGCCATGCGCTTTGTCCGCTCAGCACAGAAAAGAAGGTTTCGGAATAGGAGAGAGTCGGTACATCCCATAAGAGCCTTTGCCATATGCCGCCGGGCGTGGGTGTCCTCCAGTACGAAGTCTGAATTCGGATGTCTTCACCAGCTTGCAACCCTGTATACGGTATGATGGGATCATCGAAAGTGAGAGGGTCATAGACATTATTGCCATTGGTATCGCCAGTCACTCGGACTCGCAAACGATAAAGCGTTTCAGTGCAGGTCGGATTGCTGCCCACGGTAACCGCATTGTTTTCGTCTACGTTTATGATAAAACACGCTACGGGATATTGGTCTAGCGCAGTCCCTAAGGTTTTATACCCTGTAAGCAAAACCGAGTTAAGCCTGATATTGTCAACCCGATTCTGGTTGGCGAGACTGTATCCGATTGACAGGTAGGTGTTTTTCGGCACGGTAATGGAGACACTGAGTACTCCACCTACGACTTGTGCGGAATAATTGATGCCGTGCATCGGGTCCGTATTCTGTCTGTTTACAATGCTTGAGTAAATGTAGATCTCTGCGGGAGGCGAGCCTGGCGTTACCAAATTGGCACTGTATTTCTGGATTGTTTCCTTGTAAGTCTTTCCGTTGATAACCACATTTTTTACCGCAACAGTGCCATCGTCGACCAACTTGGAGGTTAAGGTAGATCCCTCAGGAATCGGGATTTCGAATTTGACAGCGCATCCGCCGTTTGCGTCACAGGTAATCGGGGTCGGAGGGACTACGGGTGTGTCAAACGCACCGACGCTGGGACTCGCCTGGTGGGTGCCGCAACCGAGCAAGCTTAGAAAGCCGAGGCTGAGCACTATCAAAATGATAGCCATCCAGTTAAAGGTTTTCCCTTTCATTTCTTCTCTCCTTTTGGGTATTTTTAGCCTGACCAAGCTTGCTACTGCGAAGCTTTAGCCATGACTTTTATCTCGTTGGTTTTTCGGTTGACCTTTTCCCTTGATTTTTTGCTATTTTAAATCAATTTATAAAAAGAACATCAAAGCAACTGCCAATTATTTGGTCAGGTGCTCTTAAAGATTATCTCACATTAACATAACTGTAAAATTTTGTCAAGGTCTCTTGTCAAGACTTGAAATTTAGGCGAATTTTAGAGGAAAAATTACAGGTTGACAAAATAATAAAATAATAGCCTTATTTTTTTTGTTTTTATTGTATTATCATGGTAAAATATAACGTATGAAGATAAATTTTTCTCAAAAATTTAACCAAAATCCTGACCATTTAATTCGCCGTTGCGGTTATGGTTTGGTGCGCGATCCGCGTGCAGAGGAAGTTAGTTATTCTCGCAGGTTAGGAGGCGGTTTATATCCACGCTTTCATTTGTATATTAACTCAGTTGACCCATTGGTTTTAAACTTGCATTTGGACCAAAAGCAGGCGTCTTATGAAGGCTATACTAAACATAGCGGTGATTATGATTCGGAATTGGTAAAACAAGAAGCGGATAAGCTATATGATTTAATAATGCAACAGGTTAATGAAGTTGACGAAGTTAGCAAAGTTGATGAGGACGGGCATAAAGGATTTTTTAGGCGGCTATTTGGAAAATAAAATTTTTTGTAGTAAAATAGTCAATAAGGGGATTAAGATTTGAAGCTTAATTTTTTTATTAAGAAAATAGAATAAAGAATGCAGAATATAGGATTAAGTCAGTATTCTTTCTTCTTAATTCGTACAAAATATGAAAGTGATTTTAATAAAATTTGTGCCCAATTTAGGGCAAACAGGCGATATTAAAGATGTCTCAGAAGGCTATGCCCGCAATTATTTAATGCCGCGAGGCCTGGTTAAAATCGCTAATGATAAAACGATAATGGAACTGCAAAATTTTAAAGCTAGAAAGATAAAAGCAGCAGCCAATAAGGGCAAAAAGTTTAAAGAATTGGCTAAGAAGTTAAATAATATTAAAATTATCATTAAGGTTAAGGCAGACGAGAAAAAAACTTTATTTGGTTCGGTTAATATACAAAAAATAGTTGAAGAATTGAAAAATAGAAATTATATTGTTGAATCAAAATATATTAAATTAGATCAGCCGATCAAAGCTTTGGGTTATTATGATGTAAATCTGGATTTTGGCGCTGGGGTAACTGCAAAAATTGGACTAACAATTGTCAGAGAGGAGTAGTGTCCTCTTTTTTTGAAATAGGAAATAGGTAATAGGTAATAAGGATTTGAATATTTTTCCATATTACTTGTTACTTATTACTTATTTCATACAAATATGTCTCCAAAATTCATCTTCGTTGCCGGTGGCGTGATGTCAGGCGTGGGCAAAGGCGTATCCTGCGCGTCCATTGGCAAGATTTTACAAAGCAAGGGCTATAAAGTCACGGCCATTAAAATTGACCCTTACATTAATGTTGATGCCGGCACTATGAATCCGACTGAGCATGGCGAGGTTTTTGTGACTGATGATGGCGATGAGACAGATCAGGATATTGGCAATTATGAAAGATTTTTAGACCAGGATATTTTGTCTACTAATTACATGACCACTGGCCGCGTTTATTTAAGCGTGATTCAGCGCGAAAGGAATCTGGAATATGGCGGCAAGTGCGTGGAAGTTGTGCCGCATGTGCCAGAGGAAGTGATTAATCGCATTAAAAAAGCAGCTGAATTAGCCAAGGCAGATTTTACTATTGTGGAAATTGGCGGCACAGTTGGTGAATATCAAAATATATTATTTTTGGAAGCAGTCCGTTTAATGCGCACAAAGACTCCAGAGGATGTGATTGTAATTTTGGTCAGCTATTTTCCCATTCCTTCAAAAATTGGTGAAATGAAAACAAAGCCCACTCAGTATGCGGTCAGAACTTTAAACTCAGCTGGCATATTCCCTGATTTTATTTTATGCCGCGCTGATGTGCCCTTGGATGAGGTAAGAAAAGAAAAATTGGCCACGTTTTGTAATATTCCGAAAGAGAATGCAATTTCTGCGCCAGATATTGATACGATTTATGAGGTTCCGCTTAATTTTGAAAAAGAAAAATTAGGCGATAAGATTTTGGAAAAATTTTGTTTGAAAGCTAAAGGCAAGGATTTGAAAGAATGGAGCGAGTTGGTGGATAAAATTAAAAAGACTAAAGAAAAAGTGAATATTGGCATTGTGGGCAAATATTTTGCCACTGGTGATTTTACTTTGGCTGATTCATATATTTCAGTGATTGAGGCAATCAAGCATGCAGCCTGGGCTAATGACCGTCAACCGATTTTATGCTGGATAAATTCTGAGGAATTTGAAAAAGATCCCGGCAAATTGTCTGAATTAAAAAAATATGACGGCATTATTGTGCCTGGTGGTTTTGGCAGCAGGGGAGTTGAAGGCAAAATTTCAGCCATTAAATATTGCCGAGAAAATAATATTCCTTATTTTGGCTTATGCTATGGCATGCAATTAGCCACTATTGAATTTGCTCGCAATGTAGCAGGTTTAATAGGCGCAAATACGCCAGAGGTTGATGAAAAAACACCTTATCCGGTTGTTCACACTATGGCAGATCAGGTCAGCAAGATTAAGGAAAAGAAAATGGGCGGCACAATGCGCTTGGGCGCTTATCCTTGCGTTTTGGCCAAGGATTCCGTCAGTTATAAAGCTTATGGCCAAAAAGAAATTTCCGAACGCCATCGCCATCGTTATGAGTTTAATAATGAATATAGAGAACTTTTGGAACAAAAAGGACTAAGAATTGCCGGCACTTCGCCAGATAATAATTTGGTGGAAATAATTGAAGTGCCTAACCATAAATTTTTCGTGGGCACGCAGTTTCATCCTGAATTTAAATCCAGGCCATTAAAGCCACATCCTTTATTTAAAGAATTTATTAAAGCGGCGATAAGTTAAAATTTTATACCTGACTTTAGTCAGCCCACTAAAGTGGGGTATAAATTAAATTTTATGCCTGAAAAATTTGGAGAAAAAATTGAAACTAAAAAATTTAATGACTTGACAGAATATTTAAAAAATAATTCTCAGCTTTTAGCTGAGGAAAAAGATATTGATAAGAGTTACAAGAGAATTTTAGGTGAGATGAAAGCCTGTACAACTTATTATGATACTGAAAATATTAAAGTTAATCTCGATGGCTATAATTTGGTTTTTACAAATAAAAAAGGAGATTTGCTGCACTCTTTCCTTGTGCCGAAATTGATTCCTTCCTTGATCAAGGCCGGTAATTTGGGTGAAAGAAAAGAATTAGAAGGAAAATTAGAAGCAATTGGTTATAAAATTGATGACTCGGACGAATTCAGAAATGTAATAGAAAAAGTATTGAGAAAAAGCAAATAGGAATATGAAATTAAATAATTTTCAATTTAACAATAAAGATTTTGCAATTTATACTCGCAGCCAGGCGGATAAAAGCATAATGAAAGAAATTTTTGAATTGCGGGAATATAAAGAAGTTGAAGCAATTATTAAGTCAGCCAAACATCCAATCATAGACGCAGGAGCGCAGGCTGGCTTTTTTGTTTTGTACTGCAGGGCTTTAAATCAAGAAGTTAAAATTCTGGCCATTGAACCTGATGAGAATAATTTGGAATTACTTAATCAGCATTTGGAAATTAATCAAATTAAAAATGTTGAGGTGATACCAGCTGCGCTGGCTGGCAAAAATGGTTTGCGGGATTTTTTTATTTCAAATGATACTCATAACCATGGGCTATTTAAAATTTTGGTACCAAAGATAAATAGGGTCAGTAAAGTTAAAACTTTTAGTTTGGATGATTTATTGGAGGAGCAGGGAATTGAGAAGGTTGGTTTATTAAAATTAGATATTGAAGGCGCGGAATTTGAAGTATTAGAAAATTTTATTCATTGGGAGAAAATAAAAAACATTGCTTTGGAATACCACGATTTTAATGGTTTTAAGCATCAAGAAATAGAAAAGATTTTGGCAGAAAATGGTTTTAAAGTGAAAATAAGAAGTTCAAAGTTTGAGCAGAATTTAGGGTTTATTTTCGGTTTGAAATAAAAAATTCCCTCTTTGTCATTCCGAGAGTAACGAGGAGTCTATTACATCGGTGTAACAGATCCTTCACTTCGTTCAGGATGACAAAGAGGGAATTTTTTATTTGAGAAGATTATTTGATTGCTGGAAGGACGTGGACAAATTTGGTCTTAATCAGATCACCATTGAATTTCTTTACTTTTTTTTCTGTAAATTTAATAATGCCATTGGCCACGGCAAATAAAGTATAATCTCTGCCAACCATGACATTTTGGCCTGGTCTGATCTTGGTTCCTCTTTGGCGCACAATAATATTGCCAGCTTTAACTTTCTGGCCAGCATATAATTTAACGCCTAATCTTTTGCCTTGTGAATCGCGGCCTAAGGCTGTGGAGCCGCCTGCTTTTTTATGTGACATATTGTTCTAGTTATGAATTATGAAATATGAATTATGAAATTAGTTTAGCAAAGGAGTTAGGGTTTGTCAACAGATTACTTGACTTGGGGAAAAAACATGGTATAATGTAAATACCGACTAAATTGGTTGGTCTTTACTACAGATTACAGATAGTTACAGATATACGGATTTGATCGGAGAAGCTATTTGTAAATCTGTATTGATCCGTAATCTGTAAAATTATGAAGTTTAGCACTAAATCTGAATATGGGTTAAGGGCATTGATTTCCTTAGCCCAGCATCATAAAGAACAGCCTTATTCATTGGCTAAAATTGCCCAAGGACAAAAGATTTCTCTGGCATATTTGGAGCGCTTGTTTGCTAAGTTAAAAAAGGCTAACATTATTAAAAGCGCAAAGGGAATAAAAGGCGGTTATAGTTTAGCTAAGCCGGCGAACAAGATTTCAGTTAAAGAAATCCTGACTGCGCTTGAAGGCAGTCTGGCGCCTTACCTTTGTGCGGGGTTTGGCAATTTGTGCAAATTAAATTGTGATTGTTCGGTCAAAATTGTCTGGCAGAAATTGGAAAGTGCGATGAATAAGACGCTCGAAGAAATTAAATTATCGCAATTAATTAAATAAGATGATAGATTTTAGATTATAGGTTATAGTATATTCAATCTAAAATTTAACATCTATAATCTAATCAAAAATTATGCAATACACAGAAATTTTAATGGATCATTTTAAAAATCCACGTAATCAGGGCGAAATTGAAAAACCCGATGGCGTGGGTGATGTTGGTAATCCAGTTTGCGGAGACATGATGAAGATTTATATTAGGGTTGGAAAAAATACCCAAGGCGAAGAAGTATTGGAAGATATAAAATTTCAGACACTGGGCTGTGGCGCTGCCATTGCCTCATCTTCAATGTTAACTGAATTAGCCAAGGGCCAGAAATTAGAAGATGCTTTAAATATTACTCGCGAGCAGATTGCGGAAAAGTTAGGTGGTTTACCTAAGGAAAAAATACATTGCTCTGTTTTGGCTGCTGAAGGCTTGAAAAAGGCTGTGGCTAATTATAGAGGAGAAAAATTTGAGGAAACTCATGAGGAGGAGCATGTTGATTCTGAAGAAAAGTGTTAAACTGAATTATGAATTATGAGATATGAACTCTGAGATTTTTAAATTAATTAGAATTTAAATACATATGAAAGAGGAAGTAAGAAAAATACTTGAAAAAATACGGCCTTCATTGCAAATGGATGGGGGTGATGTTGAATTAGTGGAGGTTGATGAGAAAAAGGGGATTGTTAAAGTGCGATTGCAAGGTTCTTGTTCACATTGCCCAATGTCGCAAATGACTTTGAAAATGGGGATTGAGGCAGAACTTAAAAAGGAAGTTAAGGGAGTAAAAGAAGTTATGGCAGTTTAATTTAATAAAATATGAAAAAAATAATTTTAGCTTCTGGTTCGCCGCGTCGGCGTGAGCTATTAAAACAAATCGGTGTAAAGTTTAAAGTTGTGCCCAGTAATTATGAGGAAGATATGAGTTTGAAAATGTCACCAAAGAAATTGGCTGAATTTCTATCTTTAAATAAGGCTTTGGATGTAGTTAAAAGAATAAAAGGTAATGGAATAGTTATTGCGGCTGATACCTTTATAGTTTATAAAAATCATCGTTTGGGAAAGCCGCACACTAAAGCTCAAGCTTTTAAAATGTTAAATAAGTTAAATGGCAAAACTCATTCTGTTATCACAGGTTTTACCATTGTAGATTTGAAAAATAAAAAGAAAGTTACTAAATCAGTTGTCACAAAAATTTATTTTAGAAAATTAAGTTCTCAACAAATTTATAATTATATTAATACAGGCGAACCTCTAGATAAAGCCGGAGCTTATGCGATTCAGGGCAAGGGCGCCAGTTTAATTAAAAAAATTGAAGGAGATTATTTTAATGTTGTGGGGCTTCCTTTGGGAGCAGTTTTAGATGAATTTAAAAAATTTAATATTAATGTTTTATAATTATGCAAAAAATATATTTAGATCATTCTGCGACTACGCCGCTTGATCCCGCGGTCTTGAAAAAAATGCAGCCGTATTTGACTGATGTTTTTGGCAATGCGTCTTCAGTGCATTCTTTTGGTCAGGAAGCCATGAAAGGCGTTGATTGGGCGAGAGAACAGCTAAGTAAATTATTTGGCTGTAAAATTAAAGAAGTGATTTTTACATCTGGCGCGACTGAAAGCAATAATTTAGCTTTGCGTGGGTTAGTTATGGCCTTCCGAAAAAAAGATGATAAAAAATATCACATTATAACTTCAAAAATTGAGCATCCTGCTATTTTAGAAACATGCCAGGCTTTGGCCAAAGAAGGTTTGGTTGAGCTGACTTATATTGGAGTAAATAAATTAGGTTTGGTTGAAGTTGAGGAAATTAAAAAGGTGATTAAAGATAATACAATATTAGTTTCTATCATGTACGTTAATAATGAAACAGGCGTGATTCAGCCGATTCGGGAAGTTGGGAAAATGTTGGAAAAGGTTAATAAAAGCCAAAAAGCCAAGAAGCCAGAAAGCCAGAAGCCTGGCCTCGGCCAAGGCGGGCTAAATGACGTTTATAATAAAATTTATTTTCACACTGATGCGGTTCAGGCAGTTAATTATTGCAAAATGCAGGCCGACTATTTAGGCGCTGATCTAATTACTATTTCCGGCCATAAAATTTACGGGCCAAAAGGCATTGGCGCTTTATATATAAAAGAGGGTACGCCAATTAAATCAATTACTTTTGGCGGTCATCAGGAATATAATATCAGGCCAGGGACTTATAATGTGCCTGGAATTGTTGGCTTGGGAGCGGCTGTTGAGCTCGTCAATAATCAATCGCCAATAATAAATGACAAAATTAGGGAGTTAAGGGATAAATTGATCGCAGGTATTAAAAAGGAAATTCCTGATATTCAGATTAATGGTGATTTGGAAAATCGTTTGCCGAGCAACGCTAATGTAAGTTTTTTAAATGCTGAAGGCGAAAGCATGCTCTTAATGTTAGACATGGAGGGCATTGCTATTTCAACTGGTTCAGCCTGTGCTTCTGGATCTTTGGAGCCCTCGCATGTTTTACGAGCAATGAACATTCCAGCAGAAACCTGCCATGCCTCCTTGCGTTTTACTTTGGGTAAGGGGACAACTGAAAAGGAAATTGATAAGGTGCTTGAAGTATTGCCAAAGATTGTGGAGCGGCTGCGTAAAATGTCTCCTATAAAAAAATAATGCGAATCTTCGAATAATGCCTGCCTGCCGGCAGGCAGGCGAATGTTTCGAATAAAATTCCTTAGAAATAGGGGCTTTTATTTTTATATAAAATGTGATAAAATATAATCAAAATATACCTAAGTTATAAATTTTAAATTAAAAATTAAAAATTAATTCCGTGATATTCTATAATATTTCTAAATTTTTAGAGCATCCTTTTCGCGAGGATTTAATGGTAAAAATTAATTTTTTTGC
The DNA here is from genome assembly GCA_041651155.1 of Patescibacteria group bacterium. NCBI lineage: Bacteria > Patescibacteria group bacterium. Next base: position 188,547 of record JBAZJU010000001.1, read on the forward strand.
CAGTATTTTTTTAAACATTATAACTTGGTTTATACTTTGGTATAAATTGCATGGCTTTGCTTATTCCACGGAATTAGGGCAGATTTATCTGCATTACAATATTTATTTTGGCATTGATAATGTCGGCGACTGGACCCAGGCTTTTGTTCTTCCAATTCTTGGATTATTTGTCATAATTTTTAATAATTTTTTGGCTTACATTTTTTATATCAGAGAAAAATTAATAAGTTATTTTTTAATTTTTACCCAGACGCTTCTGCAGGTCATTTTATTTGCGGCAGCGATTTTTTTAATTTTACTTAATATATAATTAGTAGAAAGTTTATAAAGTTAGTAAAGTTAAAAGATAGTACTTTATAACTTTATACTTTTAACTTTAAACTTATATGGACACATTTATTATTATCAAAATTTTCTTTTTAACTGCTTTGGCTTTTATAATTACAATTTTGTGGACACCGGCTCTGACTTATTTTTTATACAAATTTAAATTAGGCAAAAAAATTCGCACGGCTGATAATGCCCCGATTATGGCCGGATTGCATGAACACAAAGCAGGTACGCCGACAATGGGCGGAGTTCTAATCTGGGGCACTACTTTAGTTTTGGCATTATTTTTTTATTTTCTGTCTCAATGGAGCGGCTTGGAAATTTTTTCCCAGCTGAATTTTTTAACTCGTTCCCAAACTCTTCTGCCTTTGGGCGCTTTGGTAGCTTCGGCTCTCGTTGGTTTGCTTGATGATGTATTAAATATTCGGGGCATAGGCCCAAATGGCGGGGGATTAAAAATTCGTTATAAGCTGCTGATATATTCTGCGATTGCACTAATCGGCGCTTTGTGGTTTTATTTTAAATTAGACTGGGATTTAATGCGCATACCATTTGTCGGCGATTTTCAGATCGGCTGGTGGTATATCCCAATTTTTGTATTTATAATTGTTGGCGCGGCTAATGCGGTAAATATTACCGACGGCTTAGACGGCTTGGCCGGCGGACTTTTGGCTTCAGCTTTCGGCGCATTTGCAATTATTGCATTTACTCAAGGCAGATATGATCTGGCAACTTTTTGCGGAGTGATTGTTGGCGCACTTTTGGCCTTTCTGTGGTTTAATATCAATCCGGCGCGATTTTTTATGGGGGATACTGGCTCAATGAGTTTGGGCGTGACTTTGGGTATTGTCGCCATGCTGACTAATTCTGCCTTAATTTTGCCAATCATTGGCTTTTTATTTGTCCTGGAAGCTTTGTCTGTGTTAATTCAGATAACTTCCAAAAAGTTATTTAAAAGAAAAGTTTTTTTATCAGCGCCTTTGCATCATCATCTTGAAGCGCAAGGCTGGCCAGAGTGTAAAATTGTAATGAGGTTTTGGCTGATTGCGACAGTGATGGCGGTAATTGGGGTGATAATGGTTTTGATGGATAAGATATATTAATTCTGAATTCTGAAAGCTGAATTATGAAATCTGGTAGTTAAGTAAGACCATAGTAATATAGTTGTAAGACAATTGTATTACTATGTCTTACTATTGTTTTACCTTCGTTTCCTTGACAGGCGCTTTTATTTTTGTTAAGTTGAAGTATCTAGCTGTATAGTTAGATTCCTTGGTGTATGCCAAGGAAAAGTTTTTTCACAGGAGGTTTACTGTATGGTAAACGAAGGCAAGGTAAAGTCTGATGAGGTGAGAATCGTTGGCGGGCCAAATAAGTGGGATTTGGTGATAAAGGCGCTGGCTGATTCACAAACAGTGTTTTTTGATGCTGAAAGAAAAAATTGTGCTTTGGGTACAGATTTCGGGAAAAATCGTCTTAAAATTGAAATCAGGGTGCGGGTTGAAGGACTTATTAGGATTGTGATTGATGGTGACTCTTGGCGAGTATTAGGTCGCGTACTTGGTGATTTTCGAGATTTGTACGAAATTTTTCCTCATGAACAGAGGTATTTTTTAAGAGGAAAATCAGCACCAGCTGAAAAATCTGTTGATCCCGTTTACTTTTGGGCAACTTATGATTGCCAATCAAGAACTGGTGAAATGCGGATTGCCATAATTGACCAAAATGAGGATTATCCTTTTGACCCGAAATATTTTCCTTTCTAAAAATGGGAAATAACTCCTAGGAAACTGCGAGCAATGCCCTGAACACAATGTTGTTCGGGGCTTTTTAATTTTATTGAGCTCTTGTGTATTTTTTGGCATATTATGCTATAATATATATACTTAATTTAAACATATGCGCAGATCAAATTTGTATAAATTTTCCATATTATTAAACATTATTCTGATCCTATTTTTGATCGGGTATTTTTTGGTGCCATTTGCCAATGTCGGGATTTTGGCTAAAACTTTTTCTCCACTTTGCTATTTAATTGATACTATTCAAGGCGATAATTATCTGCCTCCCTGGTGTGAGGATGTTTTAATTCCTCCAGTACCAGCGCAAAATACAAATAATAATGCGAATGCAAACGTAAATGCAAATACCAATGTTGCGAATACTAATACTGCCATAGCTAATCCAGCAGCAGTAAAGTGCGTTACAGATGGCGGTACGACTGAAGCCTATGCAACTGCAGGTGGGGAAGCAGCAATCTGTATTTTTAAAGACAATAGCATCTGTGAGGAATGGGCTTATTTTCGCGGAGAGTGCAAGGTCGGCCAATGCCAAAAGGTCTGCCAGAAGGCAGGCACAGCTGATGAAGGCTGGTATAATTCCTGTTCTAATGAACTTCTGAAATTAGAAAAATGTTCTTCAGTTCAGCCCGCGCCGGCAGTCACTGCTCAAAATATTGAAGTCACAAATCCCCTTGTTAATCAACAGCTTGTTTCGCCATTTAAGGTTGAAGGCCGTGCCAGAGTTTTTGAAAACCAGGTTAATGTCAGAGTCAAAGGCAAGGACGGCAAGGTCTTAATCCAAGAGGCAACAATTGTAAAATCACCAGAAGTCGGCCAGTGGGGAGATTTTAGCCTGGATATAAGTTATGACTTTACTTTAACCAAAGAAGGTTTTGTAGAAGTATATTCAACCAGCGCAAAAGATGGCAGTGAAGAAAATTTAGTCAGCATTCCTGTTAAATTTTAAAAGTTAGTATATTATATTATATTAATATAAGTGACCTCTCCCAAGGGGAGGCCATTGGCCTTAGGGGGCAAAAATCAAAACTAATAATTAAAAAAAATTATGCATCTAGTTTTATTTGACTATGTCTTAATTTTAGGCTGGGTTTTAGCTTTGGCAGTCGTGCTAGCCGGCGGAACTGCGATTTTAGCCTGGCTATTAAATTTTTTCAGCGGAGAAATAAATGTGTGGAAGGAAATTAGAAGAAAAAATCTGGCCATGGCCATTGTTTTTGGCTCAATTGTTTTAACTCTTGGCCTGATTGTCGCCTTGATAAATAAATAAAATTTTTTTTGAAAATCCCTTCTTGTTTCACAGGAGGGGATTTTTGATTTAAACAAGCCCAAATGTTATAATTATTTATATGTTTGATTTTAAAAATAAGAAGATCACGGTAATGGGTTTGGGTCTGCATGGCGGCGGTTTGGCCATTACAAAATTTTTAGCCAAACAGGGCGCTGTCCTGACTGTGACTGATTTAAAAAATCAAAAGCAGCTTAAACCTTCAATTGAAAAATTGAAGGCTTTTAGAATTAAATATGTCTTGGGCAAACATCATCTGGAAGATTTTAGAAATGCGGATATGATTATCCAGAATCCAGGCGTGCGCCGTGATTCAAGATTTTTAGCAGTCGCTAGAAAACAGGGAATACCAATAGAGACAGACTTGAGTCTTTTTTTGAAACTTTGCCCCTCGGCTGAAATCATTGGAATTACAGGCACAAAAGGCAAAAGTACCACAAGCAGTTTGGCCTATCAGATTATTAAAGCCTGGAAAAAAGACACAATTTTGGGAGGGAATATCAGGATTTCACCCTTGGACTATTTGCCAAAAATAAAAAAAGATACGCCTGTTGTTTTGGAATTATCTTCCTGGCAACTGGAAGGTTTAGAAGCCAGTAAATTTAGCCCGCGTTTTTCATTAATTACAAACGTTTTAATAGATCATTTGAATACTTATAAAAATATAAATGATTATGCCCAGGCCAAATCTTTGATTTTTAAATTTCAAAAACCAGATGATGTTTTAGTATTAAATAAAGATAATAATCGGACGCGCCAAATGGCAAAAACTGCTGAAGAAAAAGTTTATTTTTATAGCCTGCAAAAATTGAATAAAAATGAAAACGGTTCTTTTTTGGAAAAAAATTGGCTAATTTTTCAGGATAAAGGTAATAGGCAAAGGATTATCCGTCAGAATGAAATTCAGGTGCCAGGCAGCCATAATTTATCTAATATATTAGGAGCCATAACTTTGGTTAAAAATTTTGGCGTGCCAAACCCCATAATTAAAAAAGTTATCCGGCAATTTAAAGGAATTGAAGGCCGGTTGCAATTAGCCAGAGAATTTAAAGGAATAAAATATTATAATGATACAACCGCCACTACTCCAGATGCGGTTATCGCTGCCTTGAATTCATTTGAACAAAAGGTTGTCCTCTTGGCTGGCGGAACTGATAAGAAATTAATTTTTAAGGATCTGGCCAGAGTCGTAAAAGAAAAAGTAAGAGCCTTGATTTTGTTTGAAGGCACAGCTACTGACAAATTAGTTGCAGAATTGAAAAAGATAAATTTTAATCAGGAATTAGTTTTTGTGGATTCAATGCCTGAAGCATTTAAGCAAGCCAAATATATTTTAAGAGAAGGCGATATCTTTCTATTATCGCCGGGGGCAGCCAGTTTTGGCTTATTTATCAATGAATTTGACCGCGGCGACCAATTTAATAAAGCAGTGGAAAAAATCAAATGAGATTTATAGCAAAAACCTGGCATCGGGCAGATTATCGTTTTATTATCACTCTGGCAGTGATTATAATTTTTGGTTTAATCATGCTGTCATCGGCCAGCGTTTCTTTGGCCTATGAAAAATTTAATAATAGCTATCATTATCTGCAGCATCAGATTATTTTTGGCTTAATTCCCGGCGTAATTTTGTTTTTTATATTTTCACTGATTGATTATCGGACGTGGAAAAAAATGGCTTTTTGGTTTTTAGTCAGCTCTGTAGTTCTCTTAGTTGCGGTGTTTGTCCCGGGTATTGGCGCTGACTATGGCAATGCGAAAAGTTGGCTGGACATCTTGGGTTTTTCTTTTCAGCCTTCAGAATTAGTAAAATTAACTTTTTTAATTTATCTCTCAGCCTGGCTGGAAAACAGGGGTCAAAAAAAAGCTAGTGATTTTACCGAGGGGTTAAAGCCCTTTTTATCGGTATTAAGTTTAATTACGCTATTATTGCTTCTCCAGCCGGATTTGGGGACAATGACAATAATCCTTTTAGTGTCCCTGGTTGTTTATTATATTGGCGGCGCGAAAATTTCGCATCTTTTAGGAATTGGCCTGGCCTCTTTGCTCGGCCTTTTTGTTTTAATAAAAATCGCGCCTTATCGCACTGCGCGTTTAATGACCTTTTTACACCCGGAACTTGATCCGCAAGGCATTGGCTATCATATTAATCAAGCTTTTTTAGCCATTGGTTCTGGCGGTTTTTGGGGCAGGGGCTTTGGCATGTCGCGCCAGAAATTCCAATATCTGCCTGAGGTAGCAGGTGATTCTATCTTTGCGATCATTGCCGAAGAATTAGGCTTTATTGTGTCCGCTTTATTAATTTTAGGCCTTCTCTATCTGGTTTATCGCGGCTTTAAAATCGCCCAAAATGCGCCTGATAATTTCGCTAAGCTTCTGGTCGTTGGCGTCATGGCCTGGATTATTGTGCAAACTTTTGTTAATATTGGAGCCATGGTCGGCTTATTGCCGTTAACTGGCGTGCCCTTGCCATTTGTAAGTTATGGCGGCACTTCTATGACAGTATTATTGGCAGCTTGCGGTATAGTGGTAAATATTTCCAGGCAGACAAGGGAATAAATATGAAATTGTAAATTACAAATTACAAGCATCAAGTTCCAACCTACGTTGGGCGAAGCCAACTTCGGTTGGCGAAGGCCAAATAAATTACAATGTTCAAGTCCTAATTTCCAAACGTTTGTTATTTAGAATTTGGTATTTGAATTTTGTTTGATATTTGTTATTTGGTATTTGTGATTTGAAAAAATAAGAGAAAATTATAATTATTTTAACTTAGAATATATGAGAATTATTTTTTCAGGTGGGGGAACAATGGGTTCTGTGGCTCCTTTAGTCGGTATTTACGAAGAATTAAAACAAAAAGATCCAAGTCTTGAGGTCTTATGGCTGGGAACCAAAACAGGACCTGAAAAAAATTTTTTAGTCAATTATCAAATTCCTTTTAAACCGATAATCAGCGGCAAACTAAGGCAATATTTTAGTTTAGCCAATATCTTTACTCCACTTTTGGTTTTTTTAGGTACTGTCCAGGCCATATTTATTTTGCGGAAATTTAAACCTGAAGTAGTGGTGACAGCTGGCAGTTTTATTTCTGTGCCAGTTTTCTACGCTGCCAGGATTTTGAGAATTCCGCGTTTTGTCCATCAGCAAGATTTAGAGATTGGTTTGGCGAATAAAATAATGGCCAAGAAAGCCACGGCGATTACAGTTGCTTTTGGCGATTCCTTGCAATATTTTGATGTTAAAAAAACTTTTCATATCGGCAATCCTGTGCGCTCTGAAATTTTTGGCGGCAGCAGGCAAAAAGCCATGGAATTTTTTAAGCTCAATCCTAATTTAAAAACTATTTTGATTTTAGGCGGGGGTACTGGATCTCAAACTATTAATCAAATGGTTTTAGAAACAATCGGAAATTTATCTGAGAATTTTCAGGTTCTCCATATTACCGGCCAAGGCAAAGGGATAAGTCAGTTTTTTGGAGATTATTATAACCACCAGACAAACAATCGGCTTGAAGAACGTTATAGGGCTTATGAATTTTTAAATCAAGAAATTTTTGATGCATATGCTGCAGCTGATTTGGTGGTCAGCCGCGCTGGATTTTCAACTCTGACTGAATTATCTGTTTTGGGCAAACCGGCGTTAGTAATACCTTTGCCAGGCCACCAGGAATTAAACGCCCAATATTTTGCCAAATATAACGCGGTCAAAGTTTTAAATCAAAATAATTTAACTCCCCAAACTTTTTCCGAAGCTATTTTATATTTAATAAACAACCCTGGAGAATTAATTACCTTATCGCGCAATATCTCAACTTTAATTGATAAAGACGCGGGAAAAAGGTATGTGGATTTAATCTATAAGGTGCTAGGTAAATCTTAAATTAAAAAATATGGATGCCATAATTTTAGCCGGAGGCAAAGGCAATCGCATGGAGGATGTTTTGCCAAAGGCACTTGTTAAGGTAAAAGATAAAGCAATCTTAGCTTATCAGCTGGATTATCTTTTGAATTCAAAAAAGATTGAAAAAATTGTCTTATCATTAGGGTATAAGGCTGAGGAAATTATTGATTATGTAAAAAAAAATTATCCCACACAGCCAATTGATTTTGCAGTTGAAAATGAGCCGTTGGGCACAGCTGGAGCATTTAAACTCGCATTACAAAAAACTAACGCTGATTATGTCCTTGGTTTAAATGGCGATGATATTACTGATATTGATTTGGGAAAATTGGGAGAAAATTATTATAATACAATTTGCGTGGCACATCTGCGCTTGCTTTTTGGCTTGATAAAAGAAAGAGATGGTTATGCGATTTTTGAGGAAAAGCCAATGCTAAGTGATTGGGTTAGTTGCGGCTGGTATCTATTTAAAAGAGAAGATTTAATGCCAGTTTTGCCAGATAAGGGCAGTTTGGAATATGAAGTATTCCCCAAATTAAAATTAAAACTTTTTAAACACGAAGGCTTTTGGCGGGCATTGAACACTAAGAAGGATTTAATTGAATTTGAAACCGAAGAATTGCCAGAAGTTTTGCAATAATATTCTCAATTATAAAGCCCCAGAGCGATTTTTTCACTCTGGGGTTTTTGTTTTTTACTCGGGTTTTTTGGCAAGATGTCTGCTGCCGCAGTGTTCGCAGACAACCATTATTTCTTCCTGGCGGTTAAATTCCCGATTCAGTTCTTTGGAAATTTTCATGCTTTTTTGGCAGTTGCCGCACCGGAAATAACCTTTGCCCAAAAACTGAAATTCAGGTCCGTCTTTGATGCCGACTGAAAATAAATACTCCAGCCAGGCGGCAATTGCAAGAACGTAAGATTGCCAGTTGCCCTCGAAATTTCTCCACAGCCTGTCAATCAGCTTTTCCTGTTTTTCGTTTCTGGCTTTTTTGGATGCATCCCAGTAGGTTTTTACACTGGGGACAGCGACAGACTCCATCAAGGTAATAGTTTCCTTGAGGCCAAGCTCATCACTGAGTATTTGTTGCGCTAATTTTTCAATTTCATGCGCAGTCTCAAGATTGTCAATGTGGCGCAGGATGGGCGCATAAAAGTCGCGTTCTTTTTCTTCGGCTGTTTTTTGCTTGGCTGTCAGGTTTTCTATAAGCCTGACTTTAAGCACTCCCCGGTGAGGATTTTCAGGCAGAGTATCTTGAATCACACGACAGCGCCATTCTTCCTCATCTCGCGGTAAATAACCTTCCCAGTTTACGGCTTTTTCCGGCCCGTAGCCATAGATAAAAACTATTTTTGTTCTGGCCGGATCATGTTTGGCAGAATCCTGCTTTACAATACCTTTAATTTGGGTTTCCTCTGCGCGATAAAAAACAACTGTAACGATTTCATCTTCCTGAGGTTGGGGTCTCATTTTTTCTTTTCCTCGGTATTCAGAAAAGGGTTCTACGACTCCATTTTCCCCAATTCCATACACTTCCATCACTTCCTCCTTAAATTAATTTTAAATTTACGATTTTTTAGTATAGCAAGATTTTTTTAAACTGTCAATGATTATTAATAATTTGATCATTAATAATTATTGCTTAAATAAAAAGAACATGCCACTCTTGGCATGTTCTTTCTCTTGTGACCCGGCCCCAAAGGGGAGCCTTCGGCTTTGGGGTAGGATGTTTCGTTTTTGATTTATTTATGACCCGGCCCCAAAGGGGAGCCTTCGGCTCTGGGGTAGGATATTTCGTTTTTGATTTATTTGTGACCCGGCCCCAAAGGGGAGCCTTCGGCTCTGGGGTAGGATATTTCGTTTTTGATTTATTTGTGACCCGGCCCCAAAGGGGAGCCTTCGGCTCTGGGGTTCGAACTCCCACCTTCGCTTTGCTACTGCGGGCAGGCAGGACTAATACATTTTCATTAAAACAGAGGGTCTAAAAAAGCTTGCCACTCTTGGCAAGCTTTTTAAATATGACCCGGCTGGGGTTCGAACCCAGGACCCTCTGCTTAAAAGGCAGATGCTCTACCAGCTGAGCTACCGAGTCGTATATGTAATTTTATAACTTCTCATTATTAAAAGTAAAGGTAGCGAAGCTGGCTGTCAATCATAAATAATTTAAAGCTGCCTGCCCGCCATAGCACAAGGTGCGAAGGCGGGAGCTACCAAGTCGTAAAAATTTAAAATGCAAAATGCAAAGTTTAAAGTTACAGTTTTAAATTAAAAATTTTTAATTTTTGTTTGTAATTTTTAATTTCGCATTTTGAATTTTTAATTTTTTTGTTGCGGGGGCCGGACTTGAACCGGCGACCTCCAGGTTATGGGCCTGGCGAGCTGCCAACTGCTCTACCCCGCGACGCTGAAATAAAAAATAACCATTTTGTGGTTAATAGAAGCATATCAAAAACAACAAAACTTGTTAAGTATAGATTAATACTTTTTTTGAAAATTGTCAAGATTTTTGCTATAATTTAAAATATGCATCAAGGATTAAGCAGCAAAAAAGTTAAAATATTACAAAGGAAATACGGCTTAAATTTAATTTTAGCCAAGGAGAAACCGTCTTGGCTGATTATTTTATGGTCGCAAGTAAAAAGTCCTTTAACTTATATTTTAGTCCTGGTTGGCTTAATTTCCATAATTTTGGGTGAATATATCAATGCTATCCTTGTTTTGGTTGTTACTGCGTTAAATGTATTGATTGGTTTTTTTCAGGAATATAATGCCCAAAAAACTTTGGTGGCTTTGAAAACATATTTAAAACCTTTAGCCATAGTAATGCGCGACAATAAGCGCCAAGAAATAGAGGCTAAATATTTAGTGCCTGGCGATATTGTGATTTTAAATACTGGTGATAAAGTGCCAGCTGATGGCAAATTGCTGGAATGCCAAAATCTTTTGGTTAGCGAAGCGATTTTGACCGGCGAGGCAGAAGCAGTTGAAAAAAAATTAAGTCCTGACAGCAGCCGGCTTTTTATGGGCACCAGCGTTTTGCTTGGCCATGGCATAATGCGAGTGGAGAAAATAGGGACTGAAACTGAAATTGGAAAAATTGGGCAGTCGCTTGCTGAGATCAAAGAAGCTAAAACTCCGATTCAAATTAAATTGGAGAATTTTTCTAAATCATTGGCAAAATTAATTTTAGTTATTTGTTTTTTTATTTTAGTTTTAGGTTTGTCTTACGGAGAGAATTTTTTAAAAATGTTAGAGGTGGCAATTGTTTTGTCAGTATCTGCCATCCCTGAAGCCTTGCCAATTGCTATTACAGTAATCATGGCTTTGGGTATGAGAAGAGTTTTGCAACGTCATGGTTTAGTTAAAAAATTAATTTCCATTGAAACTTTGGGCTCAACTTCTATTATTTGTACTGATAAAACAGGCACTTTGACAGAGGGGAACATGAGAATAATTAAAGCCGATTTAGCAGATAAAAAATTGGCGACTTTAGGTTTGATTTTAACAAATAACCAAAAAAGCAATGTGGAAGTAGGATTGTGGGAATATGCAAAACAAAATAGCAAGCAAGATCCGGTTCAAATTTTGGAAAAATATCCGCGCCTGGAAGAAGAAATTTTTGATCCGGCTAAGAAATATTCCCTGACTATAAATAATATTGAGGATAAGCGCTATGCATTTATTTTGGGCGCGCCAGACATTATTATTAATTTTTGCGCTTTAGGCGAACAAGAACGGAAAGAGCATTTGAAGCAAATTGAAACCTGGGCAGATGAAGGCTTGAAAATTATTGCCTTGATTTACAAAGAAGAAAATGATTTGCAAGACAAAAAAGATTTTATCTGGCTTGGTTTGTTTGGGATCGCAGATCCAATCCGCAAAGAAGCCAGGGAAATGATAAGCATTGCCCATAAGGCCGGAATTGAAGTTAAAATTGTGACCGGGGATTACCGCCTGACAGCTGAAAGAGTGGCTAAAAATTTAGGCTTTAAAATAACCGGTAATAGTGTGCTTGAAGGCCGAGAATTGGAAGTTTTAACTGGCCATAATTTAATTAAGGCAGTTAAAAATGCAGTTGTTTTTACCAGGGTTACGCCTTTGCAAAAATTAAAAATTGTTTCAATCTTACAGCAGGAAGGGGAGATTGTAGCCATGACTGGAGATGGCGTTAATGATGCGCCAGCTTTAAAAAAAGCCAATATTGGCGTGGTAGTTGGCAGCGCCACAGAAGTCGCCAAAGAAACAGCGGATCTAATTTTGCTGGATAATAATTTTAAAACTATTGTCGCTGCAATTGAAGAAGGCCGTTTGATTATCGCTAATATAAAAAAGGTCGTCGGTTATGTCCTATCCAATTCTTTTGCCGCTATAACTCTTATTTTTTCAGCCATGCTTTTAAATTTACCGGCGCCTTTAACTGTTGTCCAGATTTTATGGATAAATTTAATCTGTGATGGCCCGCCTGATTTAGTTCTGGGATTTGAACCAAAAGAAAGGGGCTTAATGCTGGAAAAACCTAAAGATTTGAACAAGGAAAATATTTTGAGTAAATATATGAAGTTTTTAATTTTTGCAGTCAGCTTGACAATTGGTTTAATGGCGTTAGGTGTTTTTATCTATTATTATAAAACAGCCAATAATTTACTTTTGGCGCGAACAATAACTTTTGCCGCTTTTTCTTTGGTTAGCTTGGTTTACTTGTTTTCCTTTAAAAATTTAAAGAAATTTGTTTTGGCCAGTGAAAATTTATTTACCAACCCTTATCTTTACCTCTCGGTATTATATGGCTTAATTTTAATTTTTGCCTCAGTTTATCTGCCCAGTTTAAACAAAGCTTTGGGCACGGTTCCTTTAGCAGTCCAACATTGGTTTTGGGTAATTTTAATCGCTTTGGCTGCCACAGCCTGGGTGGAAATAGTTAAATATTTTAGCAAAAAGAAAATATAAATTTAAAAAAGGCCGATTCCGTGTTGCGGAACCGGCTTTTTTATTGGGACAAATTATCTGCAGCCATGGCAGCCGGAACATTGACGACAAACAACTTCCCATTTGTCACGTAATGGCCGCCAGATAAAGTCCAGTCCTTTTACATGTTTGTAATAGGGCTTTTGATATTTTCTCATTTTCTGTCCTCCTTAATTTAATAATAAATACATAATTGCTTTTAGTCAACCTCGCTTTTTGCGAAGTGAAGTGCAGGATCAAGGTTGATTTGGCTAAATAATTATGTTAGAATGCTTATATCTTTAATTGAAACGAATATACTAATCTCATACTAATGATACTAATATTTATTACTTTTTTGATTAGTATTATTAGCCTGCCTGCCGGCAGGCAGGCAAAATATTAGTAAATTAGTATCCTTATGAAAGCATTACTCAAAAAATTAATACCAAGAAATTTAATTCTGAAATTCCATAAAGCGGAAGCTGTTATGGCTAATTATCGTTATGGCTTTCCATCCAACGAATTGATTGTGATTGGCGTAACCGGCACCAATGGCAAATCAACAACTTGCAATTTAATTGCCAAGATCTTGGAAGAAAGCGGGGCCAAAGTCGGCTTAATGACCACGGTTAATTTTAAAATTGCCGGCCAGGAATGGTTAAATGATACGCACATGACCATGCAGGGCAGAGTTACTTTGCAAAAAATGCTGTGGCAAATGGTTAAAGCCGGCTGTCAGTATGCAATCATAGAAACTTCGTCTGAGGGAATTATGCAGCACAGAAATTGGGGGATTAATTATGATGTGGCCGTCTTTACCAATTTAACTCCGGAGCATATAGAAGCCCATGGCTCGTTTGAAAATTATAAAAAAGCTAAAGGAACATTATTCGCCAATTTATTTAAATTTCGCCGTAAGAAAATTAATGGCCAGCTAATCCCCAAAACTTCAGTGGTTAATTTAGATGACGAACATTGGCAGTATTATTTTGATTTCTCAGCTGATAAAAAATACCTTTATGCCATTAACCACCAGGGTAAATTACCAGAGGCAGAAGTGCTGAGGGCAGGGGATATTTCCTTAAAAATGGATGGCACATTTTTCAGAATCGGGCTTGATGATATACAGACCAATTTAATCGGTAATTTTAATGTTTATAATTGTTTAGCTGCGATTTGCGTAGCGCGTAATTTTGGCATCTCAATGGAGCAATGTAAACAAGCCTTGGTTAAAGTGACCGGCGTGCCTGGCAGAATGGAAGCCATTAATGAAGGCCAGAATTTCAATGTTTTAATTGATTACGCGCATGATCCGGCATCTTTTGCCATTATTTTTGAAACAATAAAATTTTTTCCTAAAAAAAGAATTATTCATGTCTTTGGTTCAGCCGGCGGCGTGCGCGATCATGTTAAACGTCCGGTTTTGGGCAAACTTTCTGGACAGCATGCTGACGTGACAATTATTACTGATGAGGATTCTTATGATGAACCGACAGAGAAGATTTTAAATGAAATTGCAGCTGGTGCGATTGAGGCAGGGAAAATTGCCAATGAAAATTTATTTAAAATTCCTGATCGCCGCGAGGCCATAAAATTTGCCTGCCAGATGGCACAAGCAGGGGATTTGGTTTTGATTACTGGCAAGGGCACTGAACAAAGCATTAAATCAAATGGGCAGGAAATGCCATGGGATGATCGGTATGTAACGAGGGAGGTTTTGAAAGAAATTCTTGGTTAATTCCGGATGACGAAAGCCGAAATCTGAATTATTAATAATTTGCTTGATATTTAATTTTAAGTTATAATAAAGATGATTTAAATTAAATTTATTTTATGGAAGAAAAAGATTTAAAACAAATTAAAGAAGTTGTAGACCAATCTTTTGAAGATAAATTTGGTCAAATTTGGGATAAGAATCTCTCTCCTGCTTTAGACGTTGTTTGTGAGAGATTAGATAAGGTTGATCAAAGGTTAAATAGCGTAGAATCGCAAATGGTAACAAAGTCTTATCTGGATGACAAATTAGCAGATTTGGAAGGCGGGGTAATTTCTAAACTTAGGAAAGAAGATGAAAAGGTGAATAGAATAATTTCTTTATTGAAAAAGCATAAAGTTGTGCCATCAGCAGATTTGGAAGATTTGGATAATTTGCAGATTTTTCCCAGAATTCAGGTTTAGAGTCTTTTGATTTAGGTTAAATTATAGTCGCCAGGCAATGGGCGATTTTTTGATTGGTAATGTGATTCTCCGACGAAGAAGCGATTGGCCAATCGCTCCTTCAATGCGGGGGAATTAATCAAAAAATCGCCTGTTAAAATTTATACCCCACTTTCTTGTCCGCTCGCCTCGGCGAAGCGGGCCAAAGCATAACGACAGCGGAAGTGGGTTTTTTATTTGGCCTGCTAAAGCAGTGTATAATTTTGTAAATAAAAAATCCTGAACCATATTGGGTCCAGGATATAAGAGCCGCGACAGGTACTTTGGCTCTATCTTAATTTTTTTACTTGTCGTAATAGCAGATATATGTGGCTGGTTCTGTTGCTTCGAAGATGATGGGATCGCCGACTTTGATATCACAGTCCTGGGATGAAATGGCGCGATATTCAGTGCCATTGATTGTGATTTTGTTGTGAATAACGGTAATACTTTCAGGGGCTTTGGCGATACCAAAATCGTATTTACCGGGAAGAACAACACCAATTGTTGCTTTTTTACCCAAGAAAGTGGTAAAGCCCAGCGATTGGACTTGTCCATCAAAGTAAGTATTGTGTTTGATTTCCATTCAATCCTCCTTTACTTATTATCAAGATATTTCTTGGCCAGCATTGCCCAGGTCGGATCGCCATAACGAATGATTTTCTCAACTTGCGGCGCCCAGTATTCTAGGCGCATGCGGTAAGGTTCATGGGTTAAATTATATCCGATTTGGAGCTGTAGCTCGCATTTTTTGGGATTATTGGTCTCACACCAGATATTATAGACGACCATTAATCGGCCGTCTTTTAGCTGGATAAAATCGCTTTTTTGGACTGAAGCGAGCTCCTTAATAAGGCTCGGATCATATGTGGCTTGACCCTGGCTGTTGCAGCCAACAAGCATACACAGAAACAGGGAAAAGATTATTACTGACAAGAGACATCTTTTTTCCATCTTTTTCTCCTTTCAAAGTTCTTGTTATGGTTTTTTGTAAAACCATTGGTAAATACCGTAAATCCAGCTGCCAGTGTAAACCACATTCATTAACATTATGCCCCATTGATGATTATGATACGTGGTTATGTACCAGAAGGGTTGCGAGGCTAAACCGCAAACAAAACCCCACTTGTTTTTTCGGGAAATGAGAATTATTGCCAAGATGCCAAAGATACAGATGGCTATTTGGCTTATATTTTCCCAATTAAGATATTGCATTTTTAAAGAACCTCCTTGTAGTTTGCCTTAATTTAAGCGCAGATTAGAGATTTTGTCAACCCAGTCTTAATAGTTCAATAGCTTGGAAACGTTTATGATAAGATAAAATGGCTACAATTAAAAGTTTTATGAAAGATTAAGTGAAATTTCGCCTAGACAGGCGATTTTTTGATTGGCATTTTTTTGACCCGACGAAGAAGCGATTGCCAATCGCTTCTTCAATGTGGGGGAATTAATCAAAAAATCGCCTGCCAAATTTATGTCCCACTTTCTTGTCCGCTCGCCTCGGCGAAGCGGGCCAAAGCATAGCGACGGCGGAAGTGAGCTTTTTTATTTGGCCTGCTAAAGCAGGGTATAAATTTTTAAATAAAAAATCCCGAACCACATTGGGTCCAGGATATAGAGTTGCGGAAAGTCAGCGGTTTTTAGACGGCTGATTCAGTCATGGATTTTATATCTCATGGCATTTCTCTGATCAACAATTTCTCTGATGATAAGGTAGATCCAAATCATGACTGTGTTGAGGCAAAAGCAAATCAAGATTTGGACATTCGTCCAATTGCCACTTTTTGATAAGTGGTCCATAAGTACTTGAATGGTAGTGAATATTAGACCACCCGAAATGGCAACCACGAAGGTTAGAAGAACGATTTTAATGTAGTTAATTTTGTCTTTCATGTCTTTCCTCCTTTGTTTGGGGCTATATGATATATTTATCATATTTTATTCAATCTGTCAATGGTTGGCGAAAATGGAAATTTTTGTTAAAATAATAGTAAGATTAAGAATAAAGAAAATACAATTAAGAATATGGACGGGTATATTATTATTCACTATGGGGAAATTGCGTTAAAGGGCGGGAACCGCAGTTTTTTTGAAAATAAACTAATTGCCAATATCAAACTGGCTTTAGCTGATTTGGGCGAACTTTGGCTAAAACAAGTTGCTGGCAGGATTATTGTTAAAATTGAGGAAGATTATGATTTAAACTTGATCAAAGCCCAGTTGCAAAAGGTTTTTGGTATTGAGTATTTTGCCTTTGCCTGGAATTCATCCCAGGATTTGAAAGAGCTGGAAAAAGATTTGCTTTCTTTGATAAAAACAAAAAAATTTAAAACTTTTAGAATTACTTCGCGAAGAACTAATAAAGAGTTTCCTTTGGATTCTCAAAAGTTAAGCGGGGAATTGGGCGCTATGGTAGTTAAGAAATTAAAGAAAAAAGTTGATTTGGAAAATTTTGATTTGAATTGTTATGTTGATATAGTGGAAAATTTTGCATTTTTATATTTTGAAAGATTTGAATGCCGGGGCGGGTTGCCTGTTGGCGTGTCTGATAAATTGCTGTGTTTAATTTCTGGCGGCATTGATTCGCCAGTGGCTGCTAATTTAATGCAAAAAAGGGGAGCGCCCATTGTTTATATCCATTTTGATTCCTATCCTTCCACGCCCAAAGAAAATCAGGAAAAGGTTAAGGACTTGGTTAAGGTCTTAAACGATTATCAGTTTGAATCTAAATTATATATAGTACCATTTTTGGAAATTCAAAAAGAAATTTTACAAAAAGCGCCAGAAGATTATCGCGTAATTTTTTATCGCCGGATGATGTTAAGAATTGCTAAAAAAATTGCGTTCAAAGAAAATGTTTTGGCTTTAGTTACGGGTGAAAGCTTGGGTCAGGTGGCTTCGCAAACTGTTGAGAATATTCGCGCGATTTCTGAAGCAATTGATTTGCCGATTTTAAGGCCCTTGATCGGTTTTAATAAGGAAGAAATAATTGAAATCGCGGCCAAGATAGGGACTTATGAACTTTCAATCCAACCTTTTGGAGATTGCTGTTCACTTTATGTCCCTAAACATCCGGTTACCCGCGCGGATTTAAATTTAATTTTGGATACTGAAAAGGACTGGGGATTTGGGAAATTACTAGAGGAGGTAGTTAGTAAAGCGGAGATTATTAAATTTTAACTCTGAGATATGAATTATGAGATATGAGATGATTTCATAATTCATAGTTCATAATTCGTAATTCAAATATTATGTCTGACAAATATTTTGCCAAAAAAATAAGTTTGCGGCCAGATGAAGAACTGGTGGTTGTTTTACATCATCATCTGGTGACCTATGCCAAACAAGTTTTGATCACCGCAATTTTAATTTTAGGCGCATTTTTTTTAATGTTTGAGCTTTTTAGCTGGGGTTCAGCGGGAGTAGCCTTATTTTTGGCCATATTGGGTACGGGCATATTTTACGGAGGTAGAGAATTTTTTATCTGGTATAATAATGTTTTTATTGTAACTACCGGCCGGCTGATTGATATTGACCAAAAGGGTTTTTGGCATAAGACAGTTTCAGAAATTGGCTATGACAAAATTTTGGATATTTCTTATTCGGTCAAAGGATTTATCCAGACTATTTTCCAATTAGGCATTATTAAAATTCAGGCGACAGGCGCGGCTTTGGTTTTACAAAACCTCAAAGAACCGGCCAAAATCAACCAGCTTTTGGCTGATCTGATAAAAGAGCAGACTGGCAAAAAAATTGAGATTAAAGAAGTAACGGGTATTAATAATAAGCATAAAGAGCAATTAACAGACAACTGGCTTAATCAGGAAGAATTGGAAGAATATGAGGATTACAATTTGCCAGAATTGCTTGAAGAATATAAAGAAACATTGGGTGAATTAAGCCTGAAAAAATTATTGGTTGATGAGCTCTCAAAGTATGATGAAGATGAGGAGTTTGAAGAGGAAATTGAGCCCGCAGATGCTAAAAAACAAGTAAATAAAGATGAAGACGAAATTATTGGAAATTTTACGAAAAAAAGGCTATAATATATGCATATGAGAGAAAGAAGAAAAAACAAATTCCTTCCGGATTTATTTTTCTCCAAATTTTTTCTAATTGCCTGCGTGGCTTTATTTCTGGCAATTTTATTTGGTTTGGCGCAGGGCACAATTAAAAATTATCGCGTGGATTCGGAAATCACCGATTTACAAAAAGAAATTGCCAATTTAGGCAGGCAGAATCAGGAATTTAGCCAGCTCATTGATTATTTTAAATCAGATAGTTTTATAGAACAGGAGGCAAAATTAAAAATGGGTCTTAAAAAACCAGGTGAAAATTTGGTGGTCATCCCGCAAGCCGGGGATGTTTCCAAATCAAGAGAAAATGCAGAGACTGAAAATTTGTCAAACCCAATGAAATGGTGGCTTTATTTTTTTAAATCATAATCATTATCTATGAAGTTTAAATTTTTAGACAAAGCTCGAAAAATAAAATGGAATTCAAAATTTAGAAATATTTTTATTGCCGGAATATTGATTCTGGCAGTGCTTTTAATCGCAGCCGCTGGAGTTTTAAGCTGGGGGATTTATAAGCTGGCTTGGCAGGGCCCATTTATTGAACAGATTTTATCTATTATTCCTTTGCCGGCAGCCAAGGTGAATGGCGCTTATATAACTTATCCGGAATTTTTGCAGAATTTAAAACCTGCGATTAAATTTTACACCAAGCAAAAAGAAGCAGGCTTTGGCAATATTCCTACGCCTGAGCAACTTAAAAAAATCGTATTGGAAGATCGTTTGGTCGTTAATATCTTAGTTAAACAAATTGCTAAGCGCTACAATATCACTGTTAGCCCTGCAGAGATTGAGGCTAAAACTCAGGAAATAATCCAAAATAAAGGCAGCCAGGCTGAAGTGGAGAAGTTTTTGCAAGATTATTATGGATTGAGCTTGGAAGAATATAAGAAAATTTTTATCGTGCCTAATTTATATTATGATCAGACAAGCGGGGCTGTAATTGATGATGAAAATATCAATGGAGCGGCCAAAAATAAAATTCAGGAAGCTTTGAGCAAATTAAGGGATGGGGAAGCTTTTGAAGAAGCCGCCAAGACTTATAGCGAAGATCCGCTGGCAACCAATAATGCTTCCCAGGAGAATTTTTTAAGAGGAGAACTGCCAAAAGATATAGAGGATCAGCTTTTTGCCATGTCAGCGGGCGAGTTCACGGATGTATTAACTTTGCCAAACAGCTATGCGATTTTAAAATTAGAGCAAAAAGATGAGGATAAAGGAGTTTTAACAGTGAGAAAAATTATTGTGAAAATAAAAATCCTGGATGATTTAATCCAGGCAGAAAAGCAAAAATCAAAGATTGAGATTTATGCTTATTGATTTGCTATTGCCATAAAGCTCGGCCTAGGCCGAAGCCTGGCCATTAGGCCATAAAGCCATAAAGCCATTCTGCCATTAGGCCATAAAGCCTTAGGCATTAGCTAAATGAAGATAAATTGAGCCAACGGTGGGGATCGAACCCACGACCCGCAGTTTACGATACTGCTGCTCTGCCAGCTGAGCTACGTTGGCGAATTTGAGCGGGATAGGAGAATCGGACATGAATTAGGTATATTCTCAATTGCCTGCCCGCCGTAGCAATTAAGTTGTAAGCGATGGACGGGAATCGGACCCGCATTATCTGCTTGGGAAGCAGATGTACTACCACTGTACTACCATCGCATAAAATATTGCGAAGGCGGGGGAAGGTCATGTACTGCCACTATACTAATCCCGCAGGGCGAAATGACAAATAACAAATATCAAATGACAAATAAAATCCAAAATTCAAAACTCAAATTACAAACTTTCAGATTTTGTTTTATTTTGTTATTTATTTTAGCAGTAATTGGCTTGCCGGTCAATTCTGTTTTTGCTGTTGAAAATCCTTTCGGTAACGAAGCAGACAATCAGCCTGATTTAAGACAAATTCAGTTTATTGATTCTAATGTCCAGCCAGTTGTTCAACCTGCTAGTGATTTAGCGCCAGAACAAAACGAAGTTCAGGTTGATGGCTCAAATAGCGCAAACGTGATTGTTCTAAATCCTGATGCTTATAAAATTACCGCTGCTGAGGCAAAAGCCGGCAAAAAATTCAAAGTTTTTGATAATAAATTCATTTTTCAAATTGATAAAAATACTTTTTCTGACAAAGCGACTTTGGATTTGACTGAAATGATTTTAACTCCAGGCAGTAAAATGAGTCCGCCTTTGGGTTTTCAAATGGCCAGTAAAATTTACGAGTATAATTTAAAAACCGAACCTGGAGTAAAATTTAACGAGCCGTTTTGGTTTTCTATTAAATATGACAGCAGCGATTATTTTCGTAAAAATCTTTATTATTATGATGAATTGAAAGCAGAATGGGTTGGCTTGCCTTCTCTTATTAAAAATGGGGAGAGCAAAATAGTTTCTAATTTTTCTTTGCCTTATGCTAAAGTTGCAATTTTAGAAGATATCAGCATTATGACCGAAGGCACTGCTTCCTGGTACAAATATAAAGGCTGTAATTGCGCAGCTTCTCCCGATTATCCCAAAGGCACAAAATTAAAAGTTACTAATATAGATAATGGCAAATCAGTCATTGTTAAAGTAAATGACTGGGGACCGGATCGTTCTGTCCATCCTACCCGGGTCATTGATTTAGATGTCGTGGCTTTTAAACAAATTGCCAAAAAATCAGCTGGACTGTGCAAAGTTAAAGTTGAACCTGCAGTCAAATAATTATCTCTGCAAATAATTAAATTTTAGATTTAAATTAGTGCCTGCCCGCCGACCTGTCCACCGAAGCAATAGCGCAGGTGGAAGTTTAAACGAAGGCAGGATAAATAATCCGTGTTTTAACACATGATAAATTTTAAAAAAGTCAGTAAAATATATTATCCCAAGTCAGTGGCTTTAAAGGATATATGCCTGCAGATTATGCCCAAAGAATTTATTTCCATTGTTGGCCAGAGCGGGGCAGGCAAAAGCACGCTGATTAAAATTTTGACTGCCCAGGAAAAGCCCGAGCAAGGCAGAGTGATTGTCGGCGGCTGGGATATTACGGACATTGGGCAGAAAGATATTCCTATCTTAAGGCGGCAAATCGGCGTAGTTTATCAGGATTTTAAATTATTGCCGAAAAAAACTGTGTTTGAAAATGTGGCTTTTGCCTTGGAGGTATGCGGCATTAGCTCTAATAAAATCTGCAATATTATACCTCAGGTTTTAAAAATCGTGGGTTTAAAAGATAAGACTGACCGTTATCCTCACCAGCTATCCGGGGGAGAGATACAGCGTGCGGCTATTGCCCGCGCCTTGGTGCATCGCCCCAAGATTTTGCTGGCAGATGAGCCCACGGGCAATTTGGACAGCTTGAACACCAAAGATATTATTGATTTGCTTTTAAAAATAAATGAATTCGGCACCACTGTAATGCTGGTGACCCACAATAAGGACGTGGTAAATCGCATTAAAAAAAGAGTGGTGCTTCTGGACGCAGGGCAGGTGATTAGTGATCAGGAAGAAGGGAAGTACGTGTTGTAAATGACAAATAACAAATGCCAAATTTCAAATAAAATTCAAATATAAAATAACAAATTCCAAACATAATTATTTTACGATGCTGACTTCTACATTTAGAGTAATCAAGTTTTCTTTCCAGGATTTTTTTAGGAATTTCTGGCTGTCTTTTGTGACTCTGACAATTTTAATCTTGGCTTTGTTTTCCATAAACATGCTGATTATTTTCAATATCACAGCTAAAACTGCCATCGCCTCAATTGAAAATAAAATTGATATCAGCCTTTACTTTAAGCCTACGGTTTCTGAGGATCAGGTGATGAACGTGCAAAAATATTTGCAGGGCTTAAGCCAGGTCAAGGAAGTCATTTATATTTCTCAGGTTCAAGCTTTGGAGAACTTTAAGATAAAACATGAGGATAATCCTAAGATTATAGAATCTTTAGCTGAAATTGAAAAAAATCCTCTGGGTGCCAGCCTGGTGATTAAAGCCAATTCTACGGCTGATTATCCCGTGATTTTAGACAGTTTAAAAGATCCGCAATATAACAATATGATTGAGAGCAAGGATTTTGATGACCATAAGCTGGTGATAGACAGAATTTCTGGCATTACCCGCAAGGTTAATTATGGCGTTTTTATCATTGCCGCCATCTTTACTTTGATTTCTATTTTGATAATTTTTAATGCCATCAGAATGGCGATTTATACTCACCGTGAGGAAATAGCGGCCATGAAGCTGGTGGGCGCAACCAACTGGTTTGTGCGCGCGCCTTATTTATTGCAGGGAGTAATTTTTTCCGTCTTAGCTGTTTTAATTACAATCATTATAATTTATCCGCTTTTGGGTTTTATCCAGCCATATTTAGCCACGGTTTTGGAGAGCGATTTTAATCTGGTCAGTTATTTTAACCAAAATTTTGCTTTTATTTTTGGCTTAGAACTTTTGGGTGCCATTGTTTTAAATCTGATCAGCAGCTATTGGGCGGTTAATAGGTATGTGAAAGTTTAAGGTGAAATTCAAAAATCAAAATCAAAAAACTCGTCTCGGCTTCGCAGGAAAATTGTTTACATAGTTTTGTGAATTAGCCGAGCCGAAGTCGGAGAAAATAAATTTAAAATCTAAATTTTAAAATAATAAAAATACTTGCGCAAGCAGGTTTTTTGTTTTTGGACTATTGACTTTTTGGTGATAATACTCTATCTTAAAATCAAGTAGCTAGTAAATTCTAAAAGGAGGAAAGAATGGCCCCTGAGAAAGAAAAAAAATGCATTATCTGCGGTGAAACCGAGGGCGAATTGCGCAAGATTTTTGAAGAAAAAGACACGTATATTTGCCCTGGCTGCCTGCAGAAACTTAGCGACTTTTTAAAAACATATACAGATAAATAGCAGATAAAAAAGGCGTTCTATGAATAGGACGCCTTGTTTTTTTTAAATGCTCCTGAAGGGAATTGAACCCCCATCTCCAATTGTTTGAATTCCTTTTGTTTAGCCTATGTACACTTAGCTAAGCCGGGATCAAACAATCTCCCAGTTGGGAGGCGTGCCTAGCCGTTGTTTTGCCATTAAACTACAAGAGCATTAATATTAATTAAATTAACACAGCGCTAATTTAGTGTCAAGACCCTACTCTTTTTTAGCATAATGGCGCTTAGGACAAAAGCCAGGGTGAAGAAAATCGCGCCGTAAAAGCAGGGAGTGTAAACGGGATTAACCACGCCAATAGCGCAGCCAGTTGAGCAGGCGCGCTGGTTTAAATAGTCAATTAATTCAATAGTGAAGTTTGTCCAGGCAAAAATCGTGCCGCCTAAAAGAATGATAAATTGAGCGATGATGAATTTTTTCATAAATTTAGATTTATATTATTTAGAAGTTAAAGCTGATAAGATTAAGACGCCTAAGATTGCCACAATGATGCCGATAATTTGATGCGGTTTCAATTTTTCACGATTAATAAAAATACCAAGCAGTGTTGCCAAAATGATATAGCTTTCCGAGATCGTAGCGGCAATGGAAATTTTAACATAAATAGTGGCATAGGCATAAGCTAGCCAGGCGATATTATTAATAAGGCCAAGGCTGCAAATAAGCCAGAGATTTTTTTTAAAATTAACGGCCACGGTACGGAAATTTCCCTGAAAGATGATAACTAGGGCTGAAGCTGCTGCTATCACGACATGCATGAACCAGACTGTAGTTATGGGCGAGATCTGCTGGCTGGAGAGGCCTATTAATACATTATTTAAGGCCAAACCAGCAACATTAAGCCCGGCCAATAAGACTCCTGCTTCAAAAAATATTTTAGTGCGCCATCCTTTCAGATTAGCAGTAACAACAAGCAGAATTCCTAAAAAAATTAAGATAATTAAAACTGCCTCATAGTTCATTAATCTTTCTCTGGCGAGAATGATGCTGAAAATTACAGTCAGCGGCAGTTCCAGGCCAAAGACAGGTTCAACTACGCTGATTTTGCCCCGCCTCAGAGCTTCCAGGCCTAAAGGCGCATTGATTATAACTAGAGCGCCTAAAATAGCCAGTAAGCTCCAATTGTCTACAGCCAATTTGGCCTGGTCATTGATTACAAAAGGCAGAAACAAAATAGCGCCGGCTGTGCCGATAAAAAAGAGTGTTTGCCAGCCGCCGATTTTCCGTGTTAGTTTTTGCGTGAAAAAGTCGCCAAAGCCCCAGCCAAATAGTGCGATTAGGGCGAAGACGACGCCTAAATA
Organism: Patescibacteria group bacterium; assembly: GCA_041651155.1. Classification (NCBI taxonomy): domain Bacteria; species Patescibacteria group bacterium. The sequence continues at coordinate 213,293 of JBAZJU010000001.1, forward strand.
TGAGTACATTGTATTTATTTTTTATTGCTGGGGAGAAGGGATTCGAACCCCTGAATGGCGGCTCCAAAGGCCGCTGCCTTACCACTTGGCGACTCCCCAATGGTGATTAATGACAAATGATCAATAATCAATAATCAAACAATTTTTAAATTCAAAATTCAAATGTTTAAACTTTGTGTAATTAGTAATATTTATTCAACAAAAATAAAAAAAGAACAAGGTTCTATTATTGATATTATAGGGTAAAAATTAGGGAAAGTCAATGGTAGTTGGCGTTTTTTCATATTAAGAATTCATTAAATTTTCAATTGACTTAGCGAGTTTTTGGGCGTAAAATGAGATTAAATAAATAAAATTTTAAGTTCTAAAATATGGACAAAAAACGCATTATGCAAAATAAAACTGATGTTGAGCTGGCCAATGATAAATTGAAGAAAAGCGCTGGCTAAGCTGGCGGCTAATTTTAAAGTTGTTAACGGCTGGCAAAAAAGTGAGCAGGATATTGAAACCAGCTTTACTTTCGAAGTAAAAAACTATAAAATATAAGTACAATATATACTCCGTTAGGTTCAATTTGGAGCCTATAAAGCTTATCTTATAATGGCTAAAAAAAATAAAAAATTTACATTTATAGACCTATTCGCTGGTATAGGCGGTTTTCATTTTGCTTTCCATAATTCAGGAGCAGAATGTGTTTTTGCAAGTGAGTGGGATAAATATGCAAGGCAAACTTATGAACGTAATTTCGCTAAAATTCAGCCCGAACTTTTTAAATCAGGAAATTTCGCAGGTGATATTACTAAGGTGAAACCAAAAAATATCCCCGACTTTGATATAATTTGCGGCGGATTTCCGTGTCAGCCTTTCAGTCAGGCAGGATTCAAAAGAGGTTTTGAAGATAATAGAGGAAGCCTTTTTTTTCATATAGCGGAATTAATCAGGAATAAGAAACCCAAGGCATTTTTTCTTGAAAATGTAAGGCATCTTTTTAAACATGATGACGGAAAAACATTTTCTGCAATAAAAAACGTAATTGAAAAAGATTTGGGTTATTCTTTTTATTATAAAATTGTTAAGGGCACAGATTTTAATGTTCCTCAACACAGGCCGCGTTTGTTTATGGTCGGTTTTAGAAATAAAAAAATCCCCTTTAATTTTCCTGAGCCGAAGAAACTAACAAAAACAATGTCTGATATCTTCGGTGCGCCATGTGAAAAAAATGTCGGTTATACTTTAAGAGTAGGCGGTCGGGGATCTGCTATAACCGATAGGCGAAATTGGGATTCTTATAAGGTAAACAGTAAAATTGTAAGATTAGGAGTTAAAGAAGGTAAAAAAATGATGGGGTTGCCTTACAATTTTGTTTTTCCCGTTTCTGATGCACAAGCAATGAAACAACTGGGAAATGCCGTTGTCGTACCTGCAATAAGCGCTGTTGCACAAGAGATTATAAAGACATTAAATAAATATTATGCCGATTAAAGGTAATAAGGGGGAATGGAGCGAATTTTACGCTTTTATTAAAATTTTAGCGGATAAATATTTACACGCCGCCGATGAAGACCTGAACGTTCTTGAGCAGGTCTTTTATCCCGTTTATAAAATAATCAGGGAAGAGGCTGCAGCAGGTAAAATAGAATTTGATATCAAGGCAGATACAGATAATATAAAAATTACGGACTCTTCTAATAATATTATGTTGGTTCATGTTACTGATCTTGATAAAAAGGCAAAGAAATTGTTTTCAGTCATAAAAAATTCAGATAAAAGGACATTCTCCATCCCTTTGGGAGCAGAGTTGATGGAAAAATTAAAATGTACTCAGATAAAGGCCAATAGCGGAAGAAAATCAGATATAAAATTGTTAATACATGATTTTAGGTATGAACAGGATACAGAAGTAGGATTTAGCATTAAATCTCTGGTAGGCTCTCCCGCAACTCTTTTAAATGCGTCTGGATCTACTAATTTTGTTTATCGGGTTGAAAATATTTCCGATGTTGATGTTAAAGCAATTAATAATATTAAAACCAGGTCAAAAATAAAAGATCGATTGCAGGCAATTATTACGCGACATGGAAAGTTGTCTTTCACATCTTTAACATCTGATATTTTTGAACATAATTTAAGAAATATTGATACGATTTTACCTGAAATTTTATCCAATTTATTGTTGGCAAATTTTATGGGTCACGGTTCCTTACTTACTGAGTTAACTGAATATTTAGGAGCCAACGTTAATGAGTTAAGGGGATTTAGTCTTGATGAGACGGGATATAAAATTAAGTTAAAAAATTTTTTACATAATATAGCCTTGGGAATGATGCCTAATACTGAATGGGACGGATTATTGCAGGTTCATGGAGGTTATATAATAGTTAAAGAAAACGGTGAAATCGTATGTTATCATATTTTTAACCAGGATGAATTTCAGAATTATTTATTTAAAAATACGAGGCTGGATACGCCAAGTACTACCAGGCACGGATTTGGTGAAATATACAAAGAAGGAGAAAATTATTTTATTAAACTTAATCTGCAGATTAGGTTTAATCACTAGTTTATGACTGATCGTATTACAAAAGAACAAAGATCCAGGAATATGTCCGCAGTTAAAGCCAAGGGAAACAAAACAACTGAAATTAAAGTAGTTAAATATTTTAAAAATAAAGGGATAACGGGCTGGAGAAGACATAATAAGAAAATATTCGGTAATCCGGACTTTGTCTTTTTAAAGGACAAAGTCGTTATATTTATTGACGGATGTTTTTGGCATGGTTGTCCTTACCATTATCATGTCCCGAAAACAAACAAAAAATTCTGGAATGCAAAAATAAAGGCTAATAAAAAAAGGGGTAAAATCGTGAACAGCGTTTTAAGAAAAAACAATTGGACGGTTGTGAGAGTCTGGGAACATCAGCTAAAAAAAGATCAGCCATTTTATCTTGAGAAAATAAGAAAACTTTTACTAAAATAAGTTGTATAAATTGGGATGAGGGATTAAATTAGTTGAGGATAAATAAAATAATGGTTATTAAGCGCCCCGCTCAGCATTACGGGGCATTTTTAGATTAAAAATTGATTAAATTTTTGCTTGACTTGGGAGCATGTAAAGAATAAAATTGAAGTAATGTTATTAAACAAAACTCCTGAATCCCGCGAGAAAAACAAGACCAGGATTGAGGCAGTGGATTATGAGATTGATAAGATGGTAAGTAAACTATATGGTTTGAGTGAGAAAGATATGAAGATTATCTAGGGAAAATTTTTATGAAAATAAACTTAAATCAGAAGCAAAGAATAATTGTGGCAATTATATATCTAGCCATACTGTCTTTAATTTTTTATCTACTTGGTGGAAACTTAAAGCAATTAGCTTGGGACAGTAGTTATGACTCTAGTATTTGGTTTTATGCTGGAGCGTTTATGATAATACTTGGGACTTATATCGTTGAACCATATTTCACTAAGCCTTCCGACGCAATAGCTAATTCAACGGCTATTCTTATAGCATTGTTTGGGCTATCTGCAAAGCAAGATCTATTGGGATATTCTTTTATATTTTACTATGCTGTTAGCATCTTGATTCTGAGCATATTAACCATTTTCCTAAAAGACTCAAAGAATATATTCTGGTTAAAATTTTCAAAGGTGACTTATTGGATTGTTGAAACATTCGGAACCTCAAAAGTAATTTTTTCTATTATATATTTATCTGCAAGTTATTCATATTTCGCACAACAAAATAAAATAATCCCATTCATTAGTATCGTAGCTTTTTGGATTTGCTTAACTTTTTTTGATGTTATCAGTTTAATTGTTGAAAACTTTTCAAGATTTATCAATTTAATTAAAAACAAACCTGGGGAGGAATTAGGCCAGGCTATTGGCTGTGAAAATCCGCTTCTTTATAAGGTGGAAATAGATTATTTAAAGCATAAACCATGTGCGATAAAATATGGCGATTTAGTTGCCTTGGAAACATCTATCAATGTTGGCTCAATAGGTATGGTTGTAGATATACAGTATCTCTTAAACAAAAGATGGTTAAGTATATATCTTTTGCAAGACGAAAATGGCGACATTCTAGAAATAAATTTAAAAGATAAGAAATTGATAACGGAGCCAAAATCAATTTTTACAAAAGAAAATCTCGTATATCTTTTAGACATCTCTACAATTACAGATGAATCTCTGAAAACAAAAATTGGAAGTAACCCTCTATACAAAAATAAAGAGCAATTTATTGGGTATGTTTCCAGCGGTTCAAACATAAATACACTAAATTTTTCAATTATCAGAGAAACAAACAAGCTCGAGCAGAAAATTAGTGAAGGGGTGATTCTAAAAACTTTAATTTACGGACAAGAAACGCTTTATCAAGTTATAAATGGCAATGCAAAGGAAGAACAGCTTGAGAATTTTGATCGACATGGTTTCATAATCGGCATCGCTAGAAAATTAGGCAAATACAAAAAAGACACTAAGGATTTAGATGTAAGTAAATGGATGCCTTCGAATTTCTCCCCACTTTTCTATGCATTTTCTGGTAGTGTTTCGGAAACGAGAGTAAAAGAAATTGCACAGAATTCTATTGGTCGTCTTCCTGATACGGATTTAGAAATTCCACTTAAAGATCCAAATGCTATTGTTACTCACAATACTGCGATTTTAGGAATTTTAGGAATAGGTAAGTCCTGCCTCACCTTTGAGATTATTAAGAAAATAATTGCAAATACAGAAAGTAAGGTTATTTGTCTTGATATAACAAACGAATATTTTGATGAGCTTGTTGCTTATGGATGTGAACCCCAGATACTACCTGACGTAGAGATCCAACTGGTATTAAATCCTAATTATGAAGCAATAAATAAAGACATTTACAAAGGCGGTAATCATGCCCAGTTTAGACAAAAAATAACTGAGTTGATTAAAACATTTTTTGACGGAGCAAATAAGCTATTGATTATAAATCCTGAGGTCTACGATGTTAGTAAGCAAACAAATGATGTAAAAGCAAAAAAAATTGGTCCTGGCCCAAATGACTGGCAGGATCAAGCACCAATGGTAGATCTTACTTTGGTTGAGAAAACCAGAATTATAGCAGAAGTAATTTTAGAATATTCAAAAGGGAGGGGAAAATCCCAAAGTGCTAGATGTCTTTTAGTTTTTGAGGAAGCTCATTCCCTTGTTCCTGAATGGAACTCAGTCGCAAGCGAAGGTGATAAAAGTGCTACAAATGGAACAGCTAAAGTTATATTGCAAGGTAGAAAATATGGCTTGGGAAGCATGGTTGTCACTCAAAGAACTGCGAATGTAAGTAAAAGCATCCTCAACCAATGCAACACAATTTTTGCTTTACGAGTTTTCGATGACACAGGAAAGGGATTTTTGGAAAATTATATTGGCAAGGATTATGCCGATACTCTGGCAACTCTTGAGGAGAGACACGCTATTGCTATTGGCAAAGGGTTAAAATTAAAACAACCCGTTATAATCCAATTAAATAATAGAGAGGATATTATAGAGAATTAGTATCTTTTGAAAGCAAGGTTAGATACATAAGAAATTCTTTTATTATGAAACAAAAAGATGCTCTAGAAATTTTAAAGATGGGGTATAATGTTTACTTAACCGGAGCGGCCGGCAGCGGCAAAACTTATTTATTAAATAAGTACATTGAATATTTAAGGGGAAATAATATTCCCGTGGCCGTTACGGCTTCTACTGGTATTGCAGCTACTCATATGAATGGACGTACTGTTCATTCGTGGTGTGGTATGGGTATAAACATGAAAATGAATAAGAGCCAGATTAGCGAATTAGCTGATAAAGACTATATCTATAGTAATATTACCAATACCAAGGTATTGATTATTGATGAAATTTCAATGCTTCATGCATCACAACTGGACTTGGTTAACAATATCTGTAAAAATTTAAGAGATAATGATATTCCATTCGGCGGTATGCAGGTTATACTATGCGGTGATTTTTTTCAGTTACCTCCAGTTAGCAAGGGGAATGATCTTGGAAAATTTATTACAGAATCAGATATCTGGAGTGAAATGGACTTAAAAGTTTGTTATTTATCTGAACAATACCGGCAAGATGACCATCAATTTATTAAAATTTTAAAAAATGTAAGAGCCAATCAGGTCGATCAAGAAGCCTTAAAATTACTTAAAAGTAGAATAAACGCTGAAATCAAAACTGATTTACAAATAACAAAATTATATTCGCACAATATCGATGTAGATCGAATTAATGATATGGAGCTGAATAAGATTTCCCAGGAACCGAAAGAATTTGAGATGCATAGTGAAGGCAAGAATCAGAAAATAATTGAAACCCTGAAGGGCTCCTGCCTGGCTCCAGAAAAATTAATATTGAAAAAAGGGGCTATGGTCATGTTTGTAAGGAATAATTTTTCCAATGGTTATGTAAATGGAACCTTAGGTAAAGTAATTAACTTTGACGATGATACCGGCTGTCCTATCATTAAAACTTTTAAGGGCGATAGGATTATTGCTTATCCCGAAACATGGAAAATTGAAGAAAATTATAATGTACTCGCCCAAATAAGCCAAATACCTCTTCGATTGGCATGGGCAATAACAATTCACAAAAGTCAAGGTATGAGTTTGGATGTAGCTGAAATTGATTTAAGCAAATCTTTCGCTTACGGCATGGGATATGTTGCATTATCTAGAGTAAAATCTTTATCAGGAATAATCCTTAAAGGTTTGAATGATATGGCTTTGAAAATTGATGAAAATATTTTAAGAATTGATAAAGATTTGATGGAAATGTCCCAAAATTTTTTAAAAGAATATCTATGTATGTCAAAGAAAGGTATTAAACAGATTCAGGATAATTTTATTAAAGAAAATGCCGAGATACCAGGGGATTGTGAAAATGAATATTGTGATTGTGACGAAGTAAAGTTAGAAGATATCCCTTTTTAAAATATTTATCCTTACCAAATCCGATTTTTTAAAATACGCCTGATGTTACTGCTATTTGCACCCTATCAGTATTTAGACTTAAAATCTGACCGAATTTACACACAAATATTTAGTTTAGAAAAAATCGTCCCGTGCGCGGGGCGTTTTTTATTCTTGACAAAATTAAATATCTATGAGAAGATTTCAATCAACAGCGTCTTAGCTTAAGTTGGCGGACAGCATCACCATTTTATGGCATTAAAAATTATAGAATGCCTTAATTACAATGGAGATGCATCCCCAACACAAAGCGTTTCTAGGCCGCTTTTTTATTTGACAAATTTAACATTTTTGTTAAGCTGTGAGTAATTTAAAGAAGGAGGTTTAAAATGGACGTTAAGGAAATACCATGGAAGATCTTTGAAAAAATTTCCAGTAATTGCGGCATGGCAGCCCCAGCCTGGTCTTACAAAGGCAAGGACTACCAAGTGAGCCAGCTTCTTGATCCTGAAAAAAAGAAAGTGATTGGCTTTATGTGCTATCGCCAGGATAAAGAAGAGTGCTTTACCATCCTCTATTTCTGGTGGAAACTACCGGGAAAGGATGATACTAGCACAGAGCCAGCCCTGTTCATTAAAGCCGGGCCAGTTGATATCGGTGTTTGGGCCTTTGGGAAGGGCCGTCAAATGCAAGAAAGATTGGTTTTACACTTTCCTCATCGCGAAATTCCCGGAAGTTTGGCTTTAAACAGGCCCCTGGGCTTTGCCATAAGTTATGGCGCGGAATTGATCCAAGTGCACGACTGCAGAGGCGTGGAATTTTGGGAAAAAGACAGGTTTCCCGAAGGCATCTTCGTGACCCCGCCATAAGCAGGTTATTTTGATTTAAGGCCCACTCAAAGGGCCTTTTTTATTTGTAAAACCACCAGCTAAATGTTAAAATAATAACAAATAAATATAACAATATGAAGGAAAAACAATTAGAAAAAGCAGATTTTGCCGCAGGTTGCTTTTGGGGAGTACAGGCTGATTTTGATAAACTAAAGGGCGTAAAAGAAACAACCGTTGGTTATGAAGGCGGAGATTTTAAAAACCCGACCTATGAAGATGTTTCTTCAGGCAAAACAGGCCAGGCTGAAACAATTCAGATTAAATATGATCCCACAGAAATATCATATCAGGATCTGCTTAATGCTTTTTGGAAAATGCATAATCCCACGACTTTAAACCGCCAGGGCCTAAATGTGGGCACAAATTACAGGTCAGTGATTTTTTATCATAATGAAGAACAAAAAATATTGGCAACTAAAGCTATTGCAGATTTGGAACACGCTGGCACATATAAAAAAATTGTAACTGAAGTTGTCCCAGCCAAAGAATTTTGGCCAGCTGAAGAATATCACCAGAAATATTATTTAAAACATAAACATCTGGTTTGTTAAAAATATGGTAATTAAAACAAAACAATTTACAATTAGGCCGTTTAAAATGTCTGATGCTAAAGATATTGTCAAAAATATTAATAATAAAAAAGTGTCGCAATATCTTTCAACAGTGCCATATCCTTATGGGATTAAAGATGCAAAAACATATTTAAATAAAGTAATTACTCAATATAAAGTAAAGGAGCCTGCTACTTATGCTTGCGGGATTGAAATAAATGGTGAGATTTGCGGAAGCATAGGCTTGCATCGCATTAAAATCGGTCATAAAGCAGAGCTGGGTTATTGGCTGGCAGAAAAACACTGGGGCAAAGGCATTATGAGCAAAGCCGTGAGCTTATTTGTTGCCCAGGGTTTTAAAAAGTTTAAGCTGATCAGGATTTATGCCTATGTCTTTGCCCAAAATAAAGGTTCAAAAATCGTCCTGGAAAATAATGGATTTAAGTTAGAAGGCTATTTAAAGAAACACGTTAAAAGCAATAATAAAATTTACGATGCTTATCTATTTGCTAAAGTAAAATAATATGCCGTATAAATTTGAATTAAAGCCAGTTGGAAAAATTGAGAAAGCAAGCGTGGCAGATGAAGACGTGCTTGCTTGGATTAAGACACTACAAAAGGAAGGTTTTTCTAATGAAGAAATTGACGCCCTGATGTCTAAGATGAATAAACTCTACCGCCAAAAACGTCGGCCAAATTTTATTGCTGAAGAATTGGAAAAGTTTAAGGCTGAGTATAGAAAAAAGAATGGGTTTGAAATGCCCCAAGAAATGGAAGATTATTTTATAAAAGGTTTGCAGCAAAGATTTGAAAAATAAAAATTAATTAATCTTAATTTAAGTAAAATAATATGGCCAAAATTAATTGGTTTAGATTAATTTTTTCATTTCTAATCTGCCAGGCGGCTGGGGGGATTGGCGCGATTTTTACCATGCCGGGCATCAGTACCTGGTATGCGACTTTGCAAAAGCCGGCCTTTAATCCGCCTAATTGGATTTTCGGGCCTGTCTGGACAATGCTTTTTGTTTTAATGGGCATTGCCTTATATTTAGTTTGGAATAAGAGCAAGGAAAAAGAGGGGAAAAATAAGGCGATCATATTTTTTTGTATTCAGCTGGTTTTGAATATTGGCTGGTCTTTTTGTTTTTTCTATTTGCAAAGTCCCTTAGCAGGCTTAATTGAAATTTTTGTACTGTGGATTTTTATTTTACTGACCATTGTTTATTTTTATAAAATTTCCAAAATTGCATCATATTTATTAATCCCATATATTCTGTGGGTTTCTTTTGCAGTAGTTTTGAATTATTTTCTTTTTATTTTAAACAAGATTTAAAATATCTTGCCAAATGATTTTTGTTATGATATAAAACAGTACAAGGAGGTGCTGCCAATGAGGTATCTGCTTCAGATTTTTGTGATGTTAGCAGAGGTCGGAATTATAGTAGTAGCTGGCTTTATGATATATGAAAATCCCAGAGAACCCCTAACCTGGGCATTGGTAATTTTGGGTTATATGGCCTGGGAAGATGTGGGCGGTTTTATGGCCTGGAATCCCCAAACCATTAAGGAATTCCTAGCCAATGCTAAAAAAGCCGGCTTATAACCACAGCAAAATTTCCCGCAAAACTGCGTCATTCGTGACGCAGCTTTTTTTATTTGCCATTTGGCTAAAGTTTGCAAAAATGATAAAATATAAGCAATAAACCAAATTTATGCTAAAACAAAAATTGCCTGATTTAATTGCTTATTCGGTAATTCAACTGCCCAAGAAATTACCGCGAGAAATTACGAATAAGCCAGAAATATTATTTAAATTAGCCCAAGATTTATTGGCAAAGTGTGCCAATGACGCCATTATTTTACAGGGAAACGGGTCTTTGGAATTAGCCATGGCTATTTATTGGATGGCCAGAGTCGTTTTTTGGGAGATTGTCTGGCAGCCGGCTGAAAAAAAACCAGGTTTGATTGTTTATTCTGATTTTGAACCAGAGGAAATTATTCATCCGCACTTTATTTTAAAACCATTAATCTGGACAGACAAAGAAATTAAAACTTTAAAAAAACAAAGAGCTAAAGATAAACAAACAGAAATCAGCCTTGATCTGGCCAAAACATGGGAGCAGGCCAAGATCAAGCAAAATCCTCTTAAGGCATTTTTGCGCCAACTTTATGCGATTGAGCCGGCCAAAAAGTCAGTGATCTTAAAAAACACTTGTCCGCTTGGGCCTGCGCTTTTTGCTTTTAAATGGTTTATAAATAGAGCCGAGAATGTTTATTACGAAAATATAAAATTTCAAATATGATAAAAATTTCTTCGGAACTTTTAATTGAAGAAGAAGCTGAAAATCTGGCTGAAAAAATAGCTACTATTAATGGCGGAGTTGATTTGACTAAAGATGAAGATTTGGAAGCATATGCCAATAAATATCAGGAGAGACTAAAGCAAATTATTGAATCTCAGCCTTTGCCAATCAAGGAGAAATTTGGGGAATTGGTTAACCGCTTGAGTAATGCCTTTAAATTGGACAAGGCTTTTTTGCTGCAAGGTGAAACAGGCTCGGGCAAATCCGTTTATTCACCCTTGGCAATTCTGGAAGCTTTAAAAATTTTGAATCTGCCAGAGAAAGTTGTGGTCATGCAGCCAAGGCGCGATGCCTGCCGCAATGTGGCCAGAGCCATAGCCGCCTTGACTGATTCAAACTTGGGCGGGGAAGTCGGTTTTTCTACTTCTGAAGAAAAAAAGTTTAATGACCAGACAAAAATCAGGGTGGTGACGCCCGGTATTTTTAACCAATATCTGGCCAACGGAGAATTGACCAAAGATAAAGTGGGCGCTGTTTTAATTGATGAAATGCACGAAGCCAGCAGCGAGTATCATTTGGCTATTGGCTTGCTGAAATTATTACAACAGGCGCATCATGCGCCACAAATCATGCTGACTAGTGCAACTATCAATAAGGAGCAGATACTGAATTTTTTTCAGATTGATAGCCATGAATATTTAAATGTCAGTGGCCGTTCTTTCCCGGTCAACCGTCATTATTCTGAGCAGGTTAATTATGAAAAAGATACTGATTATTTTTTTGAGATAAATAACATAGCAAAAAAGATATGTTCATCGGGTGAAAGCGGGGATATCCTGGTTTTTTTGCCGGGTCTTTATGAAATTAATGAAATGGCCGATGACTTGAGCAAATTGCCAGAGGTTGAAGTGTTAAAATTGCACAGCACGCTTAGTCCGGCTGAAAGAGATAATGTGATTATGGGTAAAAATGGCAAAAAAGGCCCTCGCCGCATAATTTTAAGCACTAATATAGCCGAAACATCTGTGACTGTGCCCGGCATAAAATTTGTCATTGATTCTGGCCGGCAAAGGTCTGTAAGTTATAATCCAAATTTGGGCATAAACGATTTTGTGACTGAATATATTTCCAAGGACCAAGTCGCCCAAAGAGCCGGCAGAGCCGGACGGCTTGAGCCAGGTGAATATTTTTCGGTTTTAAGTGAAGATGACTATGATCAATTGGCAGAGCATCCAAAAGCCGCGATTCATAAAGAAAACCTGGCGCATTTTGTGCTGGTGCTTAAATCAATGGGTATTAGTCCTGAAGAATTTCCTTTTATAGATCCACCAGCCAAAGATAAGCTTAAAGCGGCTGAAGATGAGCTGCAGATTTTGGGAGTTTTTGACGAGCAGGGGAAAATAAGCGCTATTGGCAAAGAAATGATGGAATTATCTCTGTCTTTTGAACCCAGAATGGCCAGGATGATAATTGAAGCCAGGAAATTAGGTTGTTTGAACGAGACTTTAATCATGGCGGCTTTTGACAGAGAGCGTTCATTATTCACTTTGCCCAGCCAGGAGGATGAGAAAAAATATGGCAGCCGTAAAATGGCCAATGTGCATTATCAGGAAATGCGTGCAAAATTTAACAGTGGCGGTTCTGATTATTTCCGTTCGTTAAATGTTTTTAAAGAGGCTTTGGAAAAAGGCTTGCTTGAAGCACACCACTGGGATAAATCTCAAGAAGGCCAGGCAATTTATGAAGATTTTATAAGTTGGTGCGATGATTACAGAATTTCAGCCAAAGCTTTAAAACGCATTGCCTTTGATGTAAAAAAATATCTTAAATATTTGGGACAAAACGAACCAAACCTAGAGAATATTTTAAAAACCAAGCCAAGACTTTTTGACGAGTCAGTAAAAACATTGGATCTTGATGAAAATAGCCTTTCCAAAGTTTTATTGTCAGGGTTTCCAGACAGGCTAATGCATCAAGTCAGTTTCAGGCCGCCGACTTTTGCCAGCCTGGGGAATAAAGAATTGGACAGGATTTTTATTTCGCCCGGGTCTGCAGCCTTTTCAAGTTCTGGTTTGGATTTTAGCTTGGGCTCTATTACGTACAATGAACGCTCTGAAAAAAATTATGCTGCCAATATCCATCCCTTGAATATTAAAGCGCTTTATGAAGCCAGGCCGGAATTATTTGCGGACAGGAAGCCGCCTAGGTTACTTTTTGACCCCAGAACAGGAGGCGTGTCGCAAATTAAATTTTTAAGCCTTAAAGATAAGCCGGAAATTATTGCGGGTGAAATTGAATTGCCCACAAACGGTCCTGAGGCAGAAGAAATTATTAAACATTTTCCCAGGCAGATAAAATTGGATTCGGTTGAATGCCAGGTGCATTATTTTTTTGAAATATTCGGATCAGAAGAATTAACTGCCAAAGTTATCGTGCCGCCTGGTAATATTTTTGGGATAAAAGAATTTTCTTTGCCCGAGCTGGGTACAAAAGACCAGAAAGTTTCCGTCAGATTTGCTTCAAGTGAAGATAGCCCGGCAATATTTTTTAGTCTGGACTCTCTGAAATATAAAGTTGAAGAAGATTTGCTCCATGAAAAATGGAAAAAATGGGACAATGAAAATAATAAGGGAAAAAATATTTTTATAAATAATGAGGACAGCCTGCCTGAAGTTGAGCAATTAGGCTTCAAACCAAAAGTCTATGCCATGGATCAGCAGGGAAATGAGCATTATGCCTATCCTGCAGTAGTTTTGGCAGGCTTGGATTTATTACAGCCCAAGCAAAATTTGAAAGTAACATATTTTCAGACTGAAGAACAAGCACAAAGCGCGCAAAGCCGGGCTTTGGCTCAATGGCAGGAATTTGGCTTTAACCTGGGGAGGATCAAAAAGAGCAAAGAACTGGCCACCAAATACAAATCAAGTTTTGATTTGGTTAGGGATATTAATGAAAAATTAGAAAAAATGGAAATGAAAGAGACTTCTGATTTAGGACAAGAGGCAAAGTACTTGGAGCAAGAGCTGCTTAATGATACTATGAGAAATTCAGAAAAAAGCATTGAAAGTACGACTGTTTTATTAAAGAGATTAAAACATGCAATTGAGGTCAAAGAAAATGACAATAAATTGAAGGGAAAATACGCCGCTGAGTGGCAGGATATTCTCGGCCAATATCAAAAAATGCAAGCTGAACATTCCTCTGTTCCATTTTATAATTCCCAATGGCGCAAGCTCATAGAAAAAATTGATCTTGTAGTGAGTGGCGATTATGATTTTGAACAGAGCCTAAAAAAAGCCATTGAGCTGGAAGCTGAATCAGCCAAGCCGGAATTGATCCAATTTTTACCTGCGGAATTTATAAGCGGCTTTAAAGGCAGAAAAGAGGCTTTGGAAAAGATGCTGGCCGAAGTTAAGGCTTTTAGAACAGGCCCGAAAAAAGAAAAACCAAAAGCTAAAGAGTTGACACCCGAACAAATGGAGCAGGAATTGAAGGAGGAAATGGAATTTTATGACATTATTTTACAGGAGCAGCTGCGCGATAAAAATTACTTGACAGCCGGAATTAATCTGGAAAAGCGCCAGAAAAATTTAGGCATTCTAAAGGATCAACGCAAAGAATTAAATTCCATCAGAAATGATTTAGGCAAAATTACGCTCAACAGCTCAAAGAGCAAATTTGGCGCAATCAGGCGTTCTATTGATAAAGCTGTTTCCGAATTAGCCAAGCAAACGAATTATAATCCAAAATGGCCGGCAGTTTATACCGCTATTACCGATGAATACGTCCCTCAGCTGGAAGAATTTTTAGGCCAGAAATTTGAAGCCTCGGACTTAAAACGTAATTTTGAGAAGCTGGTTGCTGTAGCTAAAAATCCATATTTATCTGCAAATGATATTAAAAAACAAGTTGAAGATATTTTAACTTCTTAATATGAACGGCAAAAGTCGTAAGATTATTTTGGATATTGCAATCGTTATTTTGATAATTGCGCTGGTTGTGATTGCTGATATTGTTATTAGCAAATTTCGTTCAAATCCGGCTGAAGAAAAGATTGCTAAAAATGGCCAGTCAGCGGCAACTGATAGTTTGGCCTTGCTGCCCATTGCTGCCAATGAAAAAGTTTTTCTTCCGATTCTAAATTTTCACCACATTGACAAAGCACCTGCTAATTTAAGCGCGGTTGATAAAAGTTTTTACATTGAACCAGCAAAATTTGAAGACATTTTAAATAAGCTGATTGCCGCTGATTACAGGCCGGTATTTACCAGTGAAATTGTTAATGGCCTAAAAGATCTGAAAATTCCCGATGAAAAAATCATAGCCATTACCTTTGATGACGGCAATGAGGATTTTTACACTCAGGCCTGGCCGATTTTGCAAAAATTAAAAATTATATCCAATATCTATATTATGACCGGGGTTAAAGGCAAAAGCTGGCTTACGCCAGAGCAGATTATTGAACTGGATAAAAGCGGCCTGGTGGAAATTGGTTCGCACACAGTTTATCATCAGAAATTAACAAAAATTACCTCAACCGAAGCTCTTAAAGAATTAATAAACAGTAAAAAATCTCTGGAAGATTTGTTGGGCAAGGAAATAAATATTATTTGTTATCCTTTTGGTTTGTATAATCAACAGATTGAAGATCTGGCTCAAAAAGCCGGCTATGAAGCTGGTCTGACCTTTGATCAAGACGCCTGGCAAAATCCCGACAATTTATTTGAGCTCAAAAGAATCAGCGTTTATCCGGGTTTGGATGTGATGAAATTTTTGGAAAAATTAAGGGATAACAAATAAAGAATTTCATCTCGTCTAAAGCCGAAGCCGGACTAAAATATTTTTAAATATGGCCTATATATTTTTAGACGAAAGCGGTGATTTAGGGTTTAGTAGCCGTTCTAGCCAATGGTTTATTTTAACCATTGTTTTAACCAATAAGCATAGAAAAATTGAGAAATGCGTCAAGAAAGTACATAAGGGATTAAAAAAGAAGTATAAGAAAATCAAAGAACTTCATGCTTATCATTCTGATGCAACAACTAAAAAGAGGATATTAAAATTGCTTTCAGACGCAGACGATTTAAAAGTATTATGTATTATTTTAAATAAAAAGAAAGTCTACACGGACCTAATAAATCAAAAAAGTTTTCTTTACAATTATACTGCCAATATTTTATTGGAGAGACTGCATAACAGGAATTTAATTAAAACAAATGAAAGAATCAATATTTTTATTGACCAGAGAGAAACAAATAAATTTTTAAAGAAAAATTTCGAGGACTATTTGAGGAGTAATTTAGTTAAAAGAGGGAATAATGATTTTGATATAAAAATCAAACCTTCGCACACGGAAAAATGCCTTCAGGCCGTTGATTTTATATCTTGGGCAATATTCAGGAAATATGAGCAGGGTGAATACGAATATTATGAAATTATAAAGAATAAAATTATTGAAGAAAACTTGCTTTTTCCATAAATAAGAAAACCCCCGGCTTTAGCGGGACGCCTTACGGTATCCCAATGCAGGAGGATTTACTTCTATGATTAAAGTATATCAAAGGTTATGCACGTTGTCAATATAGCCTAACTCATCTAAAATAACTTTATGACCAAACAATTTTTAAGAGACTCTTTAATTTGGGGCGTGGCTTTATGGTTAATTGGCTATATTTTAGGCTTTATTTTTTTTGCCATGGCTCCGGCTAATTTAATCGGCTGGTATATAATGCCGTTTGGTATTGTTATCACTCTGTTTGTCGCTTACAAATTTATTAAAAGCAATAATTTGCAGGATTATTTGAAAGTCGCTTGCATCTGGACAATTTTGGCGATTGTTTTAGATTATATTTTTTTAGTTAAACTGCTTAACCCAACAGATGGTTATTATAAGCTGGATGTTTATGTGTATTATAGCTTAACTTTTATTCTGCCGATTTTAGTCGGTTGGTACAAAATTGCCAAATTTGCCAAATAAAAAACTTATGAAATATGATGTCTCAATTATTGGCGGGGGTCCAGCCGGATTAATGGCCGCGGCGCGAGCAGCCGAGCTTGGCGCTAAGGTTATTTTAGTGGAAAAAAATCCTGGGCTCGGAGTTAAGCTTCTTTTAACCGGCGGCGGCCGTTCAAATTTGACCAATAATATCACAGATCCGCGGGTTTTTGCGGCACGCCTTGGCAAAAATGGTAAATTTCTACTGGCTGCTTTATATAAATTTGGCGTTACAGAAACTTTGGATTTTTTTCACAGTCGCGGTTTATTGACAAAAGTGGAGAATAACAACAGGGTTTTTCCGGTTAGTAATAAAGCCGCTGATGTGTTAGCTGTTTTTTTAAAAGAATTGCAGAAATATCAGGTGGTAATCAGCGCTAAAAGCCAAGTTAAAAAAATTGTCAGCCAAAATAATAAAATTGTTAAAATCGTTTTGGCTAGTGGCCGGGAAATCCTGGCTAATAATTTTATTCTGGCGACCGGCGGTAAATCATATCCGCAAACCGGTTCCAGCGGCGATGGCTATAAATGGCTTGTGCAATTGCACCATACCATAATTTCTCCTCAGCCTTGCCTAGCGCCGCTTTTAGTTGAAGCTGCTTTTATTAAAGACCTGGAAGGCTTAAGTATTATTGGAGCGAAGCTAAATCTTTATTTTGGGGCAAAAAAGATTGCCAGCACAAGCGGCGATATTATTTTTACCTCAAGTGGTTTAAGCGGTCCGGCGGCTTTAGATTTGAGCCGTTTGATTGCTCCCGAAGCAATCAAGGATTTATATGTGGAGGTTGATTTTTTACCGCAGCTGGAATCATCTTTTTTGGACAAAAAATTACAGCAAGCTTTGGCCTGCGGAACTAAGCAGATTAAAAATTGTCTTGATGGCTTGGTCGCGCCAAAATTTAAGCCGGTTTTATTTAAACTGAGCCAAATAGATCCAGCCAAAAAATCCAGCCTTATCAGCCGTCAGGAAAGATTAGCCCTGGTAAAATTATTGAAAAATTTTAAACTTAAAATAAAAGCTCTGGCTGGTTTTGAGCGCGCCATGATTACCAGCGGCGGAGCGGTTTTAACTGAAATTGATCCCAGGACAATGCGTTCTGAAATAATAAGTAATTTATTTATTTGTGGTGAGATTCTGGATCTGGCTGGCCCGACCGGCGGTTTTAATCTGCAAATTTGCTGGTCAAGCGGCTATTTGGCGGGTGAGTCAGCAGCAACCGGTATAATAATAAAAAGCCAAAGAACAAAGCTCAAATAACAAACCTTTGTCCTGCGTGGCGGGACTATGGCTGGCGAAGGCAAAATAATACCAAAATCTAAAATTAAAAATTTAAATTTCTGGATTAAATCAGCTTCTTGAGACTAAGTGCGACTTTTTTAAATTAAAAAAGGCAGAGATGACTCTGCCCTTTAATTTTGAAGCTAATGAAGAGTTCTATTCCAGTCCGCCGGGATCTTTCCAGCAGTCTGGCTCCAGATGGAAAACTGCCAGCGGAAGCTTGAGTCCGGTTTGTGTGAAGATACATAGGAACGGCCGATTGATGATAAGCTTTTTTTTCGGAATTGTTACGCAGGCACGTATCAATGTCATGGCTGCTGCATCCTGAACCCTGGCGCCGTTTTCATTCAGGCGCAGTTTTGTTTCCTGCAGAGCTTGGGATATAACAGCAGGGTTGCCGTTACTGTCAGTGGTGGACATGCCGATTAACCAGGAAAGGTCAGGCTGATTGGTAAAGTCAACCATCGGAAATTGGAGGCCTTCGTAGCCAGGATTATACCGAAGTTGTGAGATTAGCTTTGAGGCATAGCCAATTAGCTCCAAACCAGTCGGGACATCATTGGCCATGGTCAGATAAACAGCATCATCTGAAGCCGTGCTTATTTTGGCAATCGGCTCTGCCCGGTCATAAGCGTTGAAAAAGCTCACTTCTTCTTGCAGGTGAATACCAGGGTATTTTGCCCCATTTTGTCCCTGGATCTGGATCCTTTTACCTTTAAGAATCCATTCAACCATTAAGTCCAGAACAGCGGCTACGCCGAATTCTTGCGTTTTAAATTCAGGCAACCGGATGGAAAAACCGCGTTTTTTCAGGAATTCGTTGATCATTTTTGCATCCAAAGAGGCGATGCTCTCAATTTCCTTGATCTTTGTGATTTCCTTACTATGTTCCAGAAATTTCCGAATCAATTTCTCTTGGTCGGGGTTTTGGGCCAGCCATTCTCTTCCTTTGCCGAGCAAGTCTTCTGATTTGAGCAGGGCAGCTATGAGCGTGTAGATCGTTGCAGAATGAGACATTTTTTCCTTCCTCCTTTTTTTTGGATTTTTTCTTAAATATTCATTTGTAGAGCTGATTAAAAAGTAGCAAAATAATTAATTTTTGTCAATAATCTGATATAATAAATTAAGCTGCTAATTCTAAATAATTTGCATGCAAGCTCAAAAACAATATAAATTCCATTTATTCGTATTATTAGGGTTAATCCTCTTAAATTTAGCCTTTTTTGCTTTTAATTTAAATGATTTTTTTGTGTCTGATGATTTTGACTGGCTGACTATTTCCAAAAATACAGAGCACTCTTTAACTGATTATTTTGGTACTAATTATTACGGGAACAGGGGAGCTGGCGGCAGCTATCGGCCCTTGGTTAATTTGGTTTTTTGGCTCAATTATCAAATCGGAGGTTTAAACCCATTATCATACCACCTGACAAATTTAATTTTTCAGATTGGTGTGTGTTTTTTAGTTTATTTGTTGGTTTTAGTTTTATTTTCAGAATTTCCCGAGAAAAAACGTTTGGCAATTTTATCAGCACTTTTTTTTAGCATTTTGCCCAATCATAGCGAGGCAGTAATTTGGATTGCAGCAGTCTCAGATCCAATGGCTGCCTTTTTTTATTTGCTGGCATTTTATTTTTATATTTTATTTAGGAAAAAAGCCAAGTTTTATTTTTTGTTAATTTCTGCGACTGGTTTTATTTTGGCATTATTAACAAAAGAAATCGCCATGACTTTGCCGCTTTTAATTTTGGTTTGGGAACTTTATGAGGCGATTAACAAAAATAAATTCTCCTGGCGAAATATCATTTTAAAGCCATTGGGATATTGGCTGATTTTAACTCTGTATTTTATTGCGCGTTATGCCTCAATCGGCTTGTTTTTCGGCTACTATGCCCAGGAAAAAATAAAAATACACTTAGGCTTAATTTTTAAAATGTTTGCTTCCTTGGTAACTGATTTATTCTTCTATGGCAAAATGCGGGTGGTTTTAATAGATTATTTTTGCGCCAATAAATTATTCTTTGTTTTCTTGCTGATTTTAATTTTAACTCTGGCTTGGTATGCGCTTAGGAATTATCAGCCTTTGGCTGATAAATTTAAAGTCCTTTTTTTATTTGACGCGTATTTTGTTTTAATTCTGCCGGTTTTGCTTTTGAATTTTAATAATCTGACTGATGAAGGGGAGAGATATAATTATCTGCCTTCGGTTGTATTTTGCATCTTGCTAAGTTTGTTAATTGTCCAGATTAAAAAAGACAGGTTTTTAAAAATGATAATTCTCGGCAGTTTACTCCTTTATTTCTCTGCCTTTTTAATAACTAAGAATGAGAATTGGCACCAAGCTAGTTTGATTTCGCAAAAAGCCGTTTTAAATGATTTTAAACAAGCAGTTGATTTAACTAAGCAAAATCAAAAGCTGCTTTTTGTGGGTTTGCCTGATAATTTTGAGGGAGTGCCGGTTTTAAGAAATGGGATTAAATTAGCGATCAACTTGTATTATCCAGATTATAAATTTACAGGTGAAGTTTTAAATGCTTATCTGCGGTTAACCCGGCAAAATTGGGATCAGCAGATTTTAAAATGGGCAGATTATCCAACTGGTGGTTATTTGGCCAAAACAATAGATGGCAGGTATTGGGTAACTGGCTTTGACCGCAGGGAAACAGAAACTTATATTTTTGAAAACTGGCATTATAATTATGCCAATTACACGGCTGATACAATCCGTTTGATTTTAAAAGGGGACTATGAGAAAGCTTTAGCTGAAAATAATTTGCAGATTTTAATTTTTGATCAGGGGCAATTGAAAAGCTTGAATAAATAAGGTGGTTTGTCTAAAAAATTATAAATTTAAAAGACCCTCGGTTGTGAGGGCCTTTTGAGTTGGTCGCTTTTTAGAAGTAAATCTTTGGCATAAGATTCTGCTATGTAATCCTCGTCTCGCTCCAATCTTTTTTTGCCATGTTTGCCTGGATTCTTTGCGTGATCTCGTGGGGCACTTCAATTTCTTCACCACGGGTATGGTTGGCAAGCCTTTTACAGAAGTCCGGAAATTCACGCTTTAATTCTTTAACGTGTTTTCTGATTATCTTTAATCTTGACACTTTCTGGGGCATTTTTACCTCCTTTAATTTCTTTTCTGCTTAGCAGTAAATCTTTGGCGCACTTTCGTGCGCGTGTGCCTCGGATTCTTCGGCGGAAAAAGAAATTTTATCCAATTTTGGGCTGACATTTTTTACATGTTCAGCCCTGATCCTGTTAGAAAGCTCCTTGGGCATGGCGACTGGTTCGCCCGGTGCCGCTTTTCTAATGGCTTCAAAATATTCAGGGAATTCCTTTTTCATTTTTTTTAAGTTCCGCTTGGCCTTCTCAAAGATCGACATTTTTTTTGGCATTTTTACCTCCCTTTCAAAGTACTCTGTCAGCTAACTTTTTAGTGGCGGGATCCTCAATTTCGTGGGGTCCGATTTTGATGACTGGTTTAGACTTTACTTTGTACATCCTTGCTTCACCCTGCCGTCCTATTAGAATTACCTCAATTTTCCGTTTTTCTTTTCCACTGCTTTTCCCTTCTGTTTTTTCTTTAGCCATCTCAACCCTCCTTTTGATTTTTTGAGTTAAAGATCTATTTCTAGTTGTTTTTCTTGTCTTAAATATAATTTAAATGGCCTTTGAAGTCAAATTAAAAGCCCCTCGTTTATTTGAGGGGCATGTTTTGATTCCTGAGTTATTTTAGGTTTTTTTTGTTTTGGGCAGTTGAAGTGTAAACCGCATGGTTTTTTCCAGGCGCTTTAAGGAAGCGGGTTTCCCGATTTCTTTTAGGAGATTAGCCATTAGTTTTTTGCGTTGGCCAAAAAGCCTTAATTGTCCGTCTGCCCGAATATAACCGCGCGCTTCCGGATGGCGTTTATACAGCTTTTCTTCTCCCAGCTGTTTTTGCATTTTCAAGAAACGTTGCCTTTTATCCAAGAGCGCCCAGGCAATCAATGGCATTACCGTGGAATAATCTGTCTGGAAACTTTCCACTGTGGACTCTAGCGCTTCTTTGGAAACCTTGCCCCAGGTGTGGGCTTCTTGGCCTTTGCAGGAGGTAAGAGAGCCGTCAGTGACTGGCGCGCCGACAATTTGCACGTCATAATCATAGCCATTGATATTGGGAAGCATGAAGATCTGCGAAAGAGTCGGCTCTGGCTGGAGGGAAAAATTTTTCGGTACGCCGCCGCCCAAAATCAGGATGGCCAATTGCTTGGTTGCTGATTGTTTCAGACCCCAATAATGGTAGGCGCAGCTCTCAAAAACTTCCTCATGGATGTCAATATCAAATTTGTAGTTTATTTCTTTGAGCTTACGAAGAGCCCACAGTTTTACTGAGTTTAGAAAGTTTGAGCCATCGCCAGGTGCGCCAACAAAGACAGGAATTGCATTGCGATAACAGGTTGAAATTAGGCCGGGTTTTATCTTGAATGCTTGTTCTTGCGCTGCATAGT
Organism: Patescibacteria group bacterium; assembly: GCA_041651155.1. Taxonomy (NCBI): domain Bacteria; species Patescibacteria group bacterium. The sequence goes on from JBAZJU010000001.1 coordinate 235,745, forward strand.
ATTTGCCAAGCAGATAGCGAAATTCTGTGCCTGTCATTTTGCGTTGGAATTCGGGCTGACATAGCATGGCAGTGATAAACTTGTCTTGATCGTAGAGGATTTTTTCTGAAAAGCCGATGTCAGTAATCCGAATTACTCCCTCTTCGCGTAATTTTTCATCAGCTCCTTCAATGGGAACCTCGTAAAGCGGGCGCTCGGCAAAGGCCTGGAGCAAATCATGACCGTCATGATAGCAGACAGCATCAGTTGTCGTGATATAGGCCACCCAGCCGGTTTCCAGAAGAGGGATGAACCAGGCTCGGTGCTGGTTAGAGGCTGTGAGCGGACCAGAGACTGAAATAATCAGGGGAACGCCGCGGCCAATGGCCTTGTCCAAAATAGAATAGATGCGCCTGACATAAGCGCCGCCAAAAGCTGGCATGCACTCTAAAATAAGCTGTTCTGGCGTGCTGATGTCTGTGACTGGTGTTACTTGAATAGATCTCCCCATGAGCTTTGATTTTTTAGTACCAATCCCATTTTTGCAGGGATGTCTTTTTTTAGCTTTCGCCATTTAATGCCTCCTTTTTTGTATTAGCGAGTGTTGGTCGGTGAGGAATGTATTCTGAAAAAAATATCATCTGTTGGTTGCTGTTTTTTTGTGAGCGCTAAATTCGGCTCTTCTGACATAGGTGGAATATGTGAATTTTGCCCATAGCAGGTTTTGCAAGTCAATTTTCTTTCAATCGTGGGTTTAAATGATTTGCCGCACCTTGCGCATTTCCTTGACTTAACTTTTTCTTCTTTCATTGGATCCCTCCTTTAGCGCCAGCCAATACCCTGAGCACTGGGGGAGAAATGTTTGTTTGAGCTATTGCATTTTGGGCAAGTTCTGTTGTCGCGATTTTTGTGGACTAATAATTCTTTTTTGCATTTGAGGCATTTTACAATAATTAGGTTTTCTTCTTTACATTCTGAACAAAGCTGATGATCAAATTTTGGATTTGTTAAAGAACTTAGCTGTTTGCGGCAGTGCCAGCAAAATATTTTTTCTTTTCCTTCTTTCATTACTCCCTCCTTGGTTAATTTGCCTATAATTTAACATGCAAGTTTGCAAAAGTCAAAGCCAAAGGCTTAACTTTAAGAAAATAAAAGCCCCAAAAAAATGGGGCTTGTTTAATGGACGAAATGAGTTTTTAAGGCGCTGCTGCTGCTTTGATCGAACCTCTGACAGAGTAGGTGCCTTCAGTTGTTAAGTCTGGTTTAAGCCTTTTACTTCGGCATTCATTGCACATGCGTAGATTTTTTGCCAGTACCTTAACTGGCTTTCCGCACCTTGGGCAGGGCAGCTTTTTAGGTTTATCAAAATAATTATTCATCTTTCTCCTATTGCCATTGTTTTTTTACATGGTTTGCAGAGCAGTTTGCGAGGGTTTTTTGTTTTAAAGGGTTTTTTGCAGATCAAACATAACCTTCCTACCTTTTTTCCCTTATTTTTTGCTGACATCCTGCCTCCTTTTTGTTTTTTGACTTGTTTTAAAGTTAGCAAAACTATTTATAAACGTCAAGGATTTATGCTATAATATATTGAGATCGTGGATTGCAGATTTCTGATTGCTGATTGCTGTTTTTCATCTGTAATCGGTAATCTGCAATCATTAATCATTAATAAAAAATTATGCCAAAATGCGGCTGCAGTTGTTGCGCTCCCAAAAAGAAAGTAGTTAAGAAAAAGAAAAAGTAGGGGAGTGAAAATCGTTTTCCGCGGTGTGGGAGGCGATTTTTTTATTTGCCTGCAGTGAACTGAGCGAGCTAAACGAGCTCTGGTGCATTGTGGATAAGTCACCCTTGACATGCGGTTTTTGTTCGGGTATTATACTTGTATAATTTGGTAAATGTTCGGATAAATTGAAAGATTATAGAATATAGATTTTAGATTATAGTTTAGTCGTATGAATAAATTAAATTCATTTAAAGATTTAAAAGTTTGGGAAAAAGCGCATAAGCTAGTCTTAGAAATTTATAGGGTTACTAGATGTTTTCCTAATTATGAACTTTACGGATTGGTATCTCAAATGAGAAGATGTGTTGTATCTGTCGCTTCTAATATTGCAGAAGCTTTTAAAAGACGAGGTCGTGATAAGTTCAATTTTTATAATTATGCCGAATCATCTTTGGAGGAGTTAAAATCTCAAATGTTATTAAGCCAAGACTTAAAATATATGACTGAAGTTGATTACTTAAACTTAGTTGAATTAGCTAGCGAAGTTAATCGTATGTTGTCAGCATGGGTCAAATCATTAAAATAAAATTATTCTTCCACAATCTATAACCTATAATCTACAATCTGCCATCTAAATATAACTTAACGTAATACTTAACACTTACTACTTAATACTTAATTCTATGTCACTAACCAAACGACAAAAAGAAATTATAGACTTCATCAACGAATTTACCCAAGACAAGGGCTATTCTCCGAGTTACCGGGAAATTGGCCAGCATTTTGGTTTGTCTTCAACTGCCACAGTCTGCGAGCATATTCAGACCTTGCAGGAAAAAGGCTATTTAAAAATGGATCCAAATGAAGCCAGGTCAATTGAAATTATTGATGATAATAAGGCAGAAGCTTTTTTATTAAATTTGGCTGGCTTAATTACTGCTGGTGAGCCAATTGAAGCAGTAGAACAAAATGAAAAAATAGCCGTGCCAAAAGATTTGGTAAAAGATGAGTCTAAAGCTTTTGTTTTGAAAGTCAAAGGCCAGTCAATGATTGATGAAGGTATTTTTGATGGTGATTTTGTAGTGGTTGAAAAAAATCCTAGCCCGAAAAATGGGCAAGTGGTAGTGGCTTTGCTTGATAATACCTTTGCCACCTTAAAAAAGTTTTACAAAGAAGCAAACAGAATCAGGTTGCAGCCGGCTAATTCCAGTATGAAACCAATTTTTGCCAAAAACGTTATAGTCCAGGGAGTAGTCAGAGCAGTTATTCGTAAATTTAGTACTATTTAAGAATAACCTATAGATCAAAACTCGCCCGAGTTTGAGCCTGGACGAGTTTTGGAAAAGAGAACACCTTGTTTAAAGAAGCGCTCTTTTATTTATCATAACATATTTAATTTATTTTTAAAAATTAATTTTATAACATTATGTCACGCAGACAAAAAGCTATTTACCGCAGATTTATTTGTAGAATATTTGATTTTATAGTATCCATGGATCCTGTGGCGAAAACCAGACAATTTTAGCTTTAATTCCGTTTAAGTTTCGGCTGGGCTGGCAACTCCGGGATATTATGGGCTCTTGGGGTTAGCCCCGGCCGTCTAAATTCGCTTAGTCAAATGTTAAATTAATTACTGACAACGAAATTTAGCCGAGCCAGGGCTTTGCCAGCCCAGCCGAGTAATTTTTTTATGATTATAAAATTTAGCGACAAATTTGAATCAATTTTTTATGCCATGTTGTTAGCAAATATCAGTGGAAATTTTTTGGTGTCAAAAAATGATGAAATGGGTTTGTTTGCCAATGAAGAATTTATTGATATTGATCAGTTAAATTGGTTGCAGATTTTGCTGGAACATGATAAAAAATTCGGGGAGATTAAATGGTTTAATTATAATAATTTCAGTTTTATTAAATTCAAAAATGAAATAGATTCAGCCTTGCAAAAAAATAAGGCGAATAAATATAAAAGAGTTGTGTTTTTAATAAAACAAGCTTTAAAATTCGGCTTAAACTATAATGAATATTCGCCTAAAGAAAAAGTTAATAAAGAAAAAAGTAAGTTTAGCCCAATTTTTGTATTTGACAAAAGGTTAATTTAAGAATAAATTTAGATAATCAAATAAGAAAGGTCCGTTTTCGCATAAGCTATAGCGGACAAAGGGAGGTGATTAAATTGGCAGATGCTATTGTCACGACAATTGGCGGAGGGACTGGACATAATGCTGTACTTAACGGTTTAAAAATGCACTCTGGCATAGATTTAGCCGCCATAGTAGCCATGTTTGATGACGGCGGTTCTTCGGGAGTTTTAAGAGATGAGTTGGGCGCTTTGCCACCGGGTGACTCACGTCAGTGTTTAGTCGCCTTATCGCAATCTGAGGAAATTTGGCGTAAACTTTTCAATTTCAGATTTGTAGGGGATTCATTATCTGGCCAAAATTTTGGGAATTTATTCATTGCTGCCTTACAGCAGATCACAGGCAGTTTTGAAATGGCTTTGAATCTAGCTGGCGAAATCCTCAAAACAAAAGGCAAGGTAATCCCGGTAACTTTAGATGATGTTCGGCTAGTAGCCCATACGCCTGATGGAAAAGTAATCATTGGCGAACATCAAATTGATCTAAAAGAGATGCCCATCAAATCACTAAGTTTTACAAAAGAGCCTACGCCGAATCCCAGAGCGATTGAGAGGCTTTTGGAAAGCGACATGATAGCATTTTGTCCCGGAGACCTTTACGCAAACACTTTGTCAATTCTGAAAGTCAGAAGCGTGGCAAAAGCTATTTGCGCTTCAAAAGCACTTAAGGTCTATGTCTGCAACATCATGACTCAAAAAATGCACACGGCTGACCTTCAAGTCATTGATTTTGTGGAATTGCTTGAAAAGTATCTGGGACAGAAAGACATCTTTGATTACGTACTATACAACACGAAAAAGCCCAGTCAGAAATTTTTGGCTTCGTATTTGCAGGAAGGGGAATCACCAGTAAAATTTTTACGTAAAGATTTTGTCGGCCGGCGGACAAAGTTTATTGGCCAAAATTTCCTTTCCCAGAAAATGCCACAAAAAGTGGAAGGAGATAGCTTGAAACGGGCTCTGATTCGCCACGATCCAATAGAGGTGGCCTTGGCTCTGAAAAAACTACTTTAAAAAAGAGAGTGAAATACCTCTCTTTATTTTTTATTGACATTTTTAGTTTAATAAGTTAAGTTAAAGAAAAAAAATAGTACTTTGAAAGGAGTAAAAATGCTATATACCCTGAAAAAAGCAACACCTCAGGCGTTGGCTCAAATTGAAGAAGAAAAAAGAATTCGCCAAACAAATGAAATTTTTCTTTTGTTTTCTCTGGGCAGCCAGTTTGATCACCTAATTAAGCAGGAGATTGAAAAGCTCGGTGTTTATTGCTTGGTCGCTGACCCGGCCAGCGTGACTGCTGAAGATGTCAAAAAGTTGAAGCCAATCGGTATCATTCTTTCAGGCGGTCCAGTTTCAGTCTATGATTCACCGCCGCCTTTTGACAGTAAAATTTTTGATCTGGGAATTCCGGTTTTGGGAATTTGCCTCGGCTTTCAGCTGTGGGCAAAACATCTTGGAGTTGGAGTGATTCCAGCCCAAAAGAGGGAATTTGGTACACATCTTTTTGAGCAACTTTCACGTTCGCGGCTTTTTAAAGGTTGCCCACAACAAATGAATGTATTGGAAAGCCATGGCGACAGAGTAGAAGCAGTCGGTAAAATAAAAATTTCAGGCCAAACCGCAAATGCGCCTCTAGCTGCCGGTGAATACAAACATTTATATGGAGTTCAATTTCACCCGGAAGTGACTGAAACAGAATATGGGCCGCAAATTTTCAAGAATTTTCTTTTTGGGATTTGCGGAGCCAAGGATCATTATCCAGCGGCTAAAGTTGCTCAGCAAAAAATTGAATCGCTAAGGCAGCAAATCGGCGATAAAAAAGTGCTTTTGGCTCTTTCTGGTGGCTCAGACTCTTCAACGTGTGCTTTTCTATTAAAGCATGCCTTAAAAGGTAAAAAGGGACGGGTTCGGGCAATTTACATTAAAGGCATTGACCGTTCTGAAGATGAAGCTCATGTGCTGGAATACTTTGGCAATCAGGACTGGTTGGATTTAAAAGTGGTTGATGCCACTGACCTTTTTCTCGCTATCTTAAAAGGTAAGGTGACAATGCAAGAAAAGCGGATAGCCATGCGTTCAGTTTATAAGGCTGTTTTGGAAGAAGAGGCAGCTTTATTTGGCGCAAGCTTCATTGTTCAAGGTACTCTTTACACAGACATTTCAGAAAGCGGGGGCGGTTATGCCACGGGTGCACAGAAAGCTCAAATTAAACAGCACCATAATGTAAACCTGGGCTTAAATGTAACAGAAATTCTTCCACTTTCGGACTGCGTAAAAGATTCAGGTAGAAATATTGGCCGCGAAATCGGTGTGCCAGAAGTACTTTTAACTCGCCATCCATTTCCCGGGCCAGGCATGGTCGTGAGAATTGAAGGTGAAGTGACTGCTGTCAATTTGTCAATTGCGCGCAAAGCTGACGAGATTTTTATTGGAGCGCTGCGCAAATGGAAACTTTATGACACGGTCTGGCAAGCAGGTGCGACCGTGGAGCAATCCATAACAACCTGTACAAAGGGTGATGATGCTACCAGTGGTGTAGTTGTTAGTATTTGGGCAGTCTGGAGTGTTAATGGTTTTACAGCCAGACGAGCCAGGTTATCAGATGATTTCCTGGATTACGTTGCCCAAAGATTAACCAATGAAATTCGTGAAGTTGGTGAGGTGACATTTAGAATTTCTGGTAAACCGCCGACTACGATTGAAAAAGGCTAATTAAATTCAAATTATAAAACCGTCTCTCAAAAATTAGAGGCGGTTATTTTTTTATAAATTATGACAGGGCGTTTATTTTCCGAAATTTTTTGATTTTTTCATTAGTTCAATAACTTCCTCGTCTGTAGTTTGTCCAAAATCCTGATAAAAAGCGCCGACTGCGCCAAAAAATAAAGGCGCATCTAAATAAATAACATTTGGAACTTCTTTTTGAATTAATTTAAGCGTATCCTGGGCAGAAACTGGCACTGCCACGATAATTTTTTTTGCAGCCTTTTCTCTAACTGATTTAATGGCTGCCCGCATGGTTAAGCCGGTAGCAAGACCATCATCAACAATAATCACTGTCATATTTTTTAAATTTAAAGCTGGTCTATTTAGGCGATATGTTTTTAGTCTGCGAATGGCTTCCATTTTTTCCGCTGTTACTTTTTTAGCTAGATATTCTGGGGAAATATTAAGTGATTTAATTGCTTCTTGGTTAAAAATGCCTTCACCGGTTTCAGTTATTGCTCCAATTGCATATTCCTCATTATCAGGCGCGCCAATTTTACGGGTGACTATTAAGTCCAAAGGTAAGTTTAATTCTTTGGCAACTTCAAAAGCTGTTATTACTCCGCCTCTAGGCAAAGCTAAGACTAAAACATTTTTTTGGTTTTTAAATTCTTGTAATTTTTTAGCTAATTTCTGGCCAGCTTCCTGGCGATTTTTAAATATCATATGTTTATTATAACTTAACTTTTAGTCCATCAAAAGCCAAATATACTTTAGTCTTAATCTTATTTAGTCTGACAAATTTTTGTATTTCTTTTTGGGCTATATTGTATGGTGGATATGAATGTCCGATTTGGGTCAAATAAAGATTTTTAATTTTTAGTTTATCGGCTAATAAAATTGAATCTCCTGTATTTAGATGGCTGAAAATTTGTTTATTAAAGTACATGGCTGCATCTAAAATTAAGTCTTTAACATTTTTAAAATAAACCGAAGAATCTGCAGGAATTTTTTTTACATCTGAACAATAGATAAAATTATTGATTTTAAAGGCAAAAGTGGGAAATTTTTGTTCATTAATAATTGAATGTCGAACTGACAGTGGCAATATCTTTATATTGTTGATTGATAAATTACGTAATGGTTTAATTACGTTAAATTTTAAATTTGGTAAATTTTTAAAATGTTTTTTAATAATTCGCCAGGTTTGTTTCTGGCAGTAAACGGGGATAGGGGATTTAAGCCAAGAATTTAATTGTTTAAGTCCGCCATAGGCATCAAAATGCGGATGGGTAATTAAAACCGCATTAATTTTTTTTATTTTGTTAATTTTTATTTGTTTTAGAAAATCAGGGGAAGCGTCAATTAAGATATTAAAATTAGTAAAACTTAAAATAACAGAACTGCGGGTTCGTTTAGATTTGCTTTTAAATTTTCTGGCATCTTGGCAAGCAGGGTCTTGATGCTTAAGATGAGGAATAGAGTCCATTGGCCCAGTGCCTAAGAAAGTTAGTTGCCTATATTTATTTGACATATAAATTTGGTTTGGATAAGATGACTTTCAGAACCTTGATTTGCTAATGGGTAGCAGGCACCGTCAAGCTCGGGCATAAAAAAGAAGCGTCTTTCTCCGCGAACTTGAACTTCCCAAATAAAATAGCGGACAAAATAACCTTGACGCAAGCTGAAATTGTGCCCAAACGAATGCTGGAGACAATCTGCCATTGCACTTCAAAACCCAAACCATTGCCACAAGCCATGGTTAGGATGCGCATAGTTGCGTCTGCGCGTCAAAGCAATCAAGGTTCTATTTTTACTTTGAGCTCCTCTTTAAAAGGGGGGCTTTTAATTTGAATGCGAATTTACAAATTCGCTGCGAATCTACGAATAGATTTAAATTATAAGAATTTAAGGAGTAAAAGTTGAATTGTTTTTTTAAAAAATATATACTTATTATACAGCCAATTGACAAAACTAAAAAGTTGCTTTAAAGTTTGCTTAAGAGCATTGAAATACACTATAAAATTTTCAATGCAAGAAGTGCTAGCGCCACAAAGCGCACAAAAGTCAAAAGGAGGCAGCTGAAAATGAACATTTTGAAAAAGGCGTGGTTAAGTTTTACTTCCTCTGAGAGAGACGGCATGAAAGTGCTCATCTGGGCCGTAGTCATTATATTAATTGGGATTGCTGGAGATGTATTAATTTCTTCAGTGACAAAAACTAAAACCGCAACGGCCGAACAAGACAAAACGTATAATATTGAAATGCTCGTGCCGGAAAGAGTAGTTCTTATCCAGGTAAAAAAGCCAATAGGCTTCCCGAGTGACTATGCTGTAGAATTAAGTGATGGATTAAAGGAGGTAGGCAAAACTTACAAAATTTTGTACCTAACCCCGATAAATGGTCAAATAGGCAGCGGAAGCGCAACCACTTCTCTAATTGTCCTGGTAGAACCCAAGCCTAATTAACGCAACTGCAAATCAAAATTAAAGCTGAAAGGTGCAAACCGAGTAAGCTTTTTTTATTTTTAGACATTGGCTTTTTAATGCTATAATGAGGTTAAGAATAATTTAATTGTGCTATGAAAATAAAATTACAACAATTTTTAAGCTTTGGTTTTCTTTTGGAGCTTTTTTTATTTGCGTTTAGCCTTTTTTTGGCCATGAGCATTGCCTTTAATTTGGGCAGTAGAATGCAACTTGTTCCTCAAAACACGCCAAGCAATTTTAGCGCCTGGGAATTTATTCTGGCCTTTTTTATTGGTACTTTAATCTTATGGCTAAGCATAAAATACTTTAAAAGGCCGCTATTAATTAGGATATTTTTTTATCTGGCGATTTTTGACGGCTTAATTATTTTTAGCCAGGCATATTTTGGCTGGCCCTGGTCTTTGCTTGCGTTTGGATTTATTATGGGGATTTGGCTGGCTTACAATAATATTTTGCTGCATAACCTGATTTTGGCCTTAGCCATAAGCTCAATTTCCGTAATTTTTGGCTTAAATCTTACGCCTAACGCGGTTATAATAATTTTGCTGATTTTGGCGATTTATGATTATTGGGCTGTTTACAAAACAAAACATATGGTCAAGATGTTTACTGGTATGGCTGAAGTCAAAGTCCATTTTGCCTTTATAATTCCGCCAGCTATCAGAGGTTTGTTCCAAAAAGTTAAAGATGTCAGCTTGTCCTCTGAATATGTATTTTTAGGAACTGGTGATCTAGCCATGCCGACAATTTTTGTTGTGACTTGCTTAAAAATTAGCTTGCTTGCTAGTTTTTTTACTGCTTTTGGCGCTATTTTAGGTTTTATCGGGTTATATGCTATTTTTATGAGCCAAAAGGATAAAAAACCAATGCCAGGCTTGCCCCCGATCATTTTAGGGGCTTTAATTGGTTATTTAGTGTCTTTTTTAATTTAAAAATCTTTTGACTTCAGCTGTTATTTGGTGTTGTGAAAGGGGAGCGAAAGGGGTATACTTTACTTATCAAATAGCTAAAATAAAAATAAAATTTTAAGCGAATCTAAAGAAAATTGATTTGTAATATTTTTATTGTAAAAGTAAGTTTATTTACGTATGAAATTTGTACCGCTTCATGTCCACTCTCATTACAGCCTGCTTGATGGCTTGGTTAAAATTGATGATCTAATTGCCAAAGCCAAAGCCGATGGCATGGAAGCCATGGCTTTAACAGACCATGGTTCAATGTATGGGATTATTGAGTTTTATCAAAAAGCAACAAAAGCAGGGGTAAAGCCAATTGTTGGCGTGGAAACATATGTGGCGCCTTATGGCCGTTTAAATAAGAGGACCAGGATTGATGAAGAACGTTTTCATTTAATTTTATTGGCTAAAAATAATCAAGGTTATCAGAATTTATTGAAATTAGTGACTATTTCTAATTTGGAAGGTTTTTATTATAAGCCCAGAATAGATTTGGAAATTTTGGAAAAATATAAAGATGGCTTGATTGCGCTTTCGGCCTGCATAGAAGGTGAAATTCCCAATTCAATTTTAACTTATAAGGATTTAGAGAAAACCGAGAAGATACTGGAAAAATATTTGAAAATTTTTGGACAGGACAACTTTTTTTTAGAGTTGCAATCTCATCCTAACATGCCTCAACAAAAATTCGTCAATGAACAATTGCAGCTCTTGGCTAAAAAATATAATTTGGGCTTGGTCGCGACCAATGATACTCATTATTTAAACACGGAAGATGATAAGGCTCAGGACATTCTTTTATGCGTACAAACCAATCATAAAGTGACTGAAGAAAATCGACTGACCATGATCGGCGATGATTTTTCTTTAAAAACAACAGCGCAAATGGTCAAAGAATTTAAAGATTGTCCGGAGGCTATTTCTAATACAGAAAAAATAGCAGAGCAGTGCGCGGTTAAAATAGAGTTTGGCAAAAACATTTTGCCGGTTTTTGAAGTACCAGAAGGCAAAAGCGCAGAAGTATATTTGCAGGGTTTGTGTTCCCAAGGCTTGGTAAAAAGATATGGCGGTGAATTAACCAAAGATAATGACTGGGAGATTGATGAACATAAGGTTTTGATTAAAAATAAAAATCAGGATTTTAAAAAGAAAGAAATTCTGGAACGCTTAGAATACGAAACTTCAGTGATTGCCAAGACAGGTTTTGCCCCTTACTTTTTGATTGTGGCTGATTTTATAAATTGGGCAAAAGATAATGGAATTGTGGTCGGGCCAGGTCGCGGTTCAGCCGCAGGTAGTTTGGTTGCTTATTTGACCCGCATTACCAATATAGATCCTTTGGCCTATGATTTGCTGTTTGAAAGGTTTTTAAATCCCGATAGAATCTCCATGCCTGATATTGATATTGATTTTGCCGATATAAGACGAAGCGAGGTGATCCGTTATGTTGAAGAAAAATACGGGAAAGATCATGTTTCCCAAATTATTACTTTTGGAACCATGGCAGCGCGCGCTGCTGTGCGTGATGTGGGACGCGCTTTGGGGATTGCTTACGGTTATTGCGATAAAGTGGCTAAAATGATCCCCATAAATACTAGTCTGACCCAGGCTTTAGACAAAGTCCCTGATTTAAAAAACGAATATCGCAGCAATAAAGAATGTAAAGATTTAATTGATAATGCTAAAAAATTGGAAGGCGTGTGCAGGCATGCTTCTACTCATGCGTGCGGCGTTTTGATTACGCCTGAACCCCTCATAAATTATGTGCCATTGCAATATGCTTCCAGTGATGATCAAAGCATTGTTTCACAGTATTCTTTACACCCGATTGAAGATTTAGGCCTGCTGAAAATGGACTTCTTAGGTTTGCGCAACTTAACTATTATTGAAAATACTTTAGAAACTATTGAAAAAATTCATGGCCAAAAAATTGATATTGATACCATACCTTTAGATCATAAAAAGGCTTTTGATTTGTTGCAAAAAGGCGAAACCATGGGTGTCTTTCAATTAGAATCAGGCGGGATGAGAAGATATTTAAAGCAATTAAAGCCTAATGAATTTGAAGATATTATTGCCATGGTGGCGGCTTACCGTCCAGGCCCCATGGAATTGATTCCTCAATACATCAGTAATAAGCATGGCCAGACAAAGCCCACTTATTTGCACCCGAAATTAGAGCCGATTTTGGCTAAAACTCATGGGGTGGCAATCTATCAGGAGCAATTAATGGAAATCGCGCGCAGTTTGGCAGGCTTTACTTTGGCTGAAGCAGATGTGTTGAGAAAAGCAGTAGGTAAAAAAATAAAAACTCTGTTGAATGAACAAAAGAATAAATTCGTGGCCGGCTGTTTGAAAAATGGGGTTGAGAAAAAAACAGCCAATGAAGTTTTTGCTTTTATTGAACCTTTTGCCGGCTATGGCTTTAACCGTTCTCACGCCGCTTGTTATGCCATGATTGCTTATCAGACAGCTTATTTAAAAGCCATTTACCCTGTAGAATTCATGTCAGCGTTATTAACCGCAGATTTAGATGATATTGAAAGGATTGCTCTGGAAGTCAATGAATGCCGCAATATGGGAATTGAGGTAATGGCGCCTGATATTAATGAAAGTTTTACACGCTTTACAGTGGTGGCGGAAAGTTTGCAGGAAGAACGGCCGAGGATTAGATTCGGACTGTCTGCGATTAAAAATGTAGGTTTAAAACTTACCAAGGCCATTATTCATGAAAGAAAAGAAAGCGGTTCTTTTCAGTCATTGTGTGATTTTTTAACACGTATTAAAGATAAAGATCTAAATAAAAAATCATTAGAGAGCCTGATTAAATGCGGAGCTTTAGATCAATTTGGGGATCGCTATGAAATGCTGATGAATATAGACAAATTATTGAATTTTATCAAGGAAGTCCATAGTAGTGAGAATTCCAACCAGAATAGCTTGTTTTCTTTGTCAGAAGTAAAAATAAGACATAATTTGCAATTGGAAAAATTTCCGCAGGTTAGTAAAAAAGCCAAATTAACCTGGGAAAAAGAGCTGCTGGGTCTGTATTTGTCAGATCATCCATTTAGCGACTACCAAAAAGAATTAGAAGGTTATGTTTTTACGACCCAAAGCGTTAAAAAGGGCAAAGCAGCCGGTAATATAAGAATAGCCGGTGTGATCAATAAAATAAAGAAAGTCATCACCCAAAAAGGCGAAATTATGCTTTTTGTCAGGCTGGAAGATACTTTTGATAGCGTGGAAATCATTGTTTTTCCCAGTGTATATAGCGTGACTAAAGAAAATTGGCTGGAAGATAACACGGTTATCATCAGCGGCGCTGTTTCCAACAAAGACGGAGAATATAAGGTAATCTGTAATGAGGTTAAAACCCTGAGCTTGGAAATTATAAAGGATTTAAAAAATAAATTGCAAAAAATTAATCAAAATGTGCAGGCCGGTGTTAAAAATTTATTTATTTTTTTTAAAAAAGTTGTGACTGCCCAGACAATCAGCAAATTAAATAATATTTTAAGCGCGACTACAGGGGAAAATAAAGTTTATTTGGCCGTGCCTATTGACGATTCGCGCTTTAGGAAAATTGAAACAAATTTTTATGCTGATTTTAATAATCAAGAACTGCAAAAAGAATTAAATAGCCTGGGTGAAGTGAAATTTGTTAAACTAATGTAAATTTGCTACAATATTGACAGTATAAAGTATTAAGAATATAGAATATGGAAGAAATACATATTGATTAAATTATTTGTTCTTAATTCTTAATTTTCAAAAATATGTACCGTAAGCATCACGTTAATCCGCCTTTAAGCATTTATAAAAAAATAGCTTTGACTTTTATCATTCTCACGGTCATTCTAATCGGGGTGATTTTTTATTTTACGCTGACTTATGCTTATATCACAATTTATCCCAAGCAAGATGAAGTTAAAACAGATTTTAATTTTGCGATTGTGGAAGATGATAAGGCAATCAGCCCTGAACAGGGGATTTTCCAGGGTAAAATTGTGGAGCAAATAATTCAGGGTGAAAAACTTTTTGTCACAACAGGGAAAAAACAAATTGTTGGGGACACAGTTGGCGAGGTAAAGATAATAAATAATTTGGCTAAAACCCAGACCTTGGTTGCTACCACGAGGCTTTTAACAGCTGACAATATTCTCTATCGTTTAAAAACAAGAGTAGATATTCCAGCGAAGGGTTCGGCTGTTGTTGCTGTTTATCCCGATGATGCTGCAAAGCCATTAGCCAAAGCAGGCGCAAAATTCACTATTCCCGGCCTGAGCCAAAGTGTCCAGGAATTAGTTTATGCAGAGAATTCTCAAGATTTTATGGCTAGCGGGCAGTTTGTAGCGGCAATTAGCCAGGAAGAATTAGATAAGGCAGTTGCAGATTATTCCGATGAATTAGCTCAGCAGGCTTTGACAGCTGAAGATAAAGATAAAACTAAAGTTTTAAGCAAGGAGATTTTAGAAAAAAGTTTTGACCAAAAAGCAGGCGATGAAGATTTGAATTATCATTTAACCTTAAAAATAAAAGTAAGCGGAGTTATTTTTACTGGTCAGGCAATAAAAGATTATGCAGTGGCTCAGCTAAATAATTTAGTTACTCAGGATAAACAATTAGTCTCAAATACTAGCGACCAATTGGTTTATGAAATTAAAAAGCTTGATTTTACCGGTAAAATTGCGCAAATAAAAAGTTCAGTCAGCGGGACAGAGATTATTAGCCAAAATAGCCCTATTTTAAACCGTGATAAATTTGTTAAGTTAAATCAGGAAGATATTCAGTCATATTTAGGAAATTTCCAGCAAATAGAAAGAACTGATGTGTCATTTTTTCCGGTCTGGGCTAAAAAAGCGCCTTATTTCCAGGATCATATAATTATTAAAATCGCCCAATAATTTAAAATTATGCCAAAAGAATTTGGGAAACATTTTGAAAAACCAGATGTAGAAAAAACAGGGGAAGATAAATCGGAAGATTTTATAGAATTAGATGAATCAGCGCCAGACATTTTAGAATTAGTTGAGCCTTTGGCTGACGCTTCTGCAACTAGAAACAATGAAAAACCTGTTCATTGGGAAAGACCAAAAGAGGAAGATTTGCCGATTGAAGAGCGGGCGTCATTTCAGAAAGTTGAATTGTTTGGCTTGAAAAAAAATAAGGGAAATTTTAAAATCAATGCTTTGGCAGACGGCAGTTATATCTTGGAATATTTGGATAAAAATGGTAAGCGCGAGGAAATGTATTATTTTGATAAAAATGGCAATTTGACTGAATTCAGAGATCCAAAGTATGACCTGAAAGATCTGCAAAGTACAGCAGGGAAAATAAAGAAAAATTTGAAAAGAATGAATGATCTAATGATTGAGACTTTAGAAACGGAGGCAATCCATTCCAAGAAGTTTTATAACTAGGGCTTGACGGCAAATTAAAATTAATTTATTATTGAAGTATCCTTAAAAAGCGATTGAAATGGCTACCAACCATTTGGCCAGCCTAGCATGTCTAGGCGGTTAAATCCTTAAGGGTTTCTAAGCTTTATAAAATCAAGAGTTCTGCTAATGCAGAGAATTTGGGTGGAACCGCCCTAATTTTAAAAAGGGTCCCAAGATTATCTATATTTTTAGGTAGTTGAGGGATCCTTTTTAAAATTAAAATCCAAATGACAAATCACAAATAACAAACCTTCGTCCCGCGGGGCGGGACTACGGTTTGCGAAGGCAAAATAATATCAAATTTTAAAATTCTAAACAAAATTAAATTTTTAATTTAAAAATATGAAAGATCAAGAAAAATTAGACATTATGCGACATTCAGCCAGCCATGTTATGGCTGCGGCTGTTAAGGAACTTTATAAAGACGTTAAATTCGCAATTGGGCCGACAATCTCTGAAGGTTTTTATTATGATTTTGATTTGGGCTCAAGAACTTTGAAAGAAGAAGATTTAGCAAAAATTGAAGCCAAGATGAAAGAAATTATTAAAAATAATTTAAAATTTGAAAGAGAAGAAGTGCCAATCAAGAAAGCCCTGGAAAAGGTTGAAGGCCAGCCCTATAAAATAGAATTGATTAAAGACTTAGAAAAAGAAGGGGAGAAGGAGGTAAGTTTTTATAAATTGGGTGATATTTTTGAAGATTTATGTCGCGGTCCTCATGTCAAATCAACCAAAGAAATTGGCGCGTTTAAACTCTTGCGAATTTCAGGTGCCTACTGGCGCGGGGATGAGAAAAATAAAATGCTGCAAAGAATTTATGGCACTGCGTTTGAAACACAAAAAGAATTGGACGAACATTTAACTTTATTAGCTGAAGCAGAAAAAAGAGACCATCGCAAAATCGGCAAAGAGCAGGAGTTATTTGTTTTTTCAGATCTGGTTGGGCCTGGTCTGCCGCTTTACACAAATAAGGGTGCGATTATCCGCAATCAGATCCAGAATCTTTCCAGGGAATTAAGAGAAAGCATTGGCTATAAAGAAGTGCATACCCCACAAATAAATAAGGCTGAGCTTTTTAAGATATCGGGACATTATGATAAATACAAAGAAGATATGTTTAGGGTCATATCTAATTATACTGATGAAGAATATTATTTAAAACCCATGAACTGTCCTCAGCATACTCAGATTTTCGCTTCTGCCTTGAGAAGCTATAAAGATATGCCTGTGAGAATTGCGGATTTTGCCAATCTTTATCGTGATGAAAAGCCAGGTGAACTTTCTGGTCTGACTAGATTAAGAGCATTTTCTCAGGATGATGGGCATTGTTTCTGTACTGAAGATCAGATCAAAGATGAATTCAGCAATGTTTTGAAATTAATTGAGGCTGCTTTAAAAATTTATAATTTGGAATATTATGTGAGATTGTCATTGCGTGATGAAAAGGCGAAAGATAAATATTTGGGTGATGATAAGGTCTGGCAAAAGTCCCAAAAATTACTGGAAGAGCTTTTAAAAGAAAAGAAACTTAAATATGTTATCGGCGAAGGAGAAGCCGCTTTTTACGGACCGAAAATGGATATAATTGCTAAGGATGCAATAGGTAGAGAGTGGCAGATTTCTACTATTCAGTTGGATTTTAATATGCCAGAGAGATTTAAGCTTGAATACATTGGCCAGGACGGGAAAAAACATGTGCCAGTAATGATTCATAGCGCAATTGCCGGTTCGCCCGAACGTTTCATGGCTTTATTAATTGAACACTATGCTGGTGTGTGGCCGGTTTGGTTAGCTCCTGTTCAGGTTAAGATTATAAATATTGGCGCAGCGCATGAAAAATATTGTCAGGATGTGGCTGAGAAGTTAAGAGCTGAAGGAATTAGGGCTGACTTGGATTTAGTTAATGAGACAGTGGGCAATAAGATTAGAAAAGGTGAAAAGGATAAGATCCCTTACATTTTGGTTGCAGGTGATAAGGAAATGTCTTCTGGCCAAGTTGCTGTCAGGCAAAGAGGCAAGGGTGATTTGGGACCACAGGATTTGGAAAAATTTATTAAGCAAATCAAGGCAGAAATTTTAAACCGCTTGTAATATCAATTACATCCCCATTGAAGAAGCGATTAGCCAATCGCTTCTTCGTCGGTTAAGGCGGTTTAAAATTTCTTGGCAAGTATGAAATATTTTATTAAAATTTTCGGCTGCCAGATGAATTACTCTGATGCCGAACGGGCAGCCGCTAAATTGGAAGAATTAGGATACAAAGTAGCATCTAATGACAAAGATGCTGATTTGATATTGCTGGTCACTTGTTCTGTCAGAAAATCAGCAGAGGATAGGGTTTATGGCGCGATCAATAATTACCACAAGAAAAAGTTATACCCAAAATTAAAAACAATAATTTTAAGCGGCTGTATGGCTTTGCGACCAGAAGTGGTTAAGAAAGCTGATAAAGCCGATATTTTTTTAGATATTAAAGATTTAAATAAATTGCCAGATCTTTTACAGAAAAAAAGTTTGCAAGGTGAGGTTGAGACCTATTTTTCTTTAAAACCAAAATATCAAAGTTCTTTTACTGCTTATGTGCCGATTATGACTGGCTGTAATAATTTTTGTTCCTATTGCATTGTGCCTTATGTGCGGGGCAGGGAAGAGTCTCGCTTGCCCGAGGAAATAATTAAAGAAGTGAAGGATTTAATTATACAGGGATATAAGGAAATAATTTTACTGGGGCAAAATGTAAATTCATATCTACCTAAATTAAAAATTAAAAATTTAAAATTAAAAATTGCGATTGAGAATTCAAAATTGGAAATAAGTGATTTCCCCGACTTATTGGAATGTTTATCTAATCTTTCTGGCAAATTCTGGCTAAGCTTTATTACCAGTCATCCTAAAGATTTGTCAGATAAATTAATTAAAGTAATTGCCAAGAACAGAAAGATTTGCGAATACATAAGTTTGCCGGTTCAATCGGGTGACAATGAAATTTTAAAAAAAATGAATCGCCACTATACTATCTCGCATTATAAAAATTTAGTTAAGAAAATTAGAAAAAATATTCTTGGGGTAGCAATTTCCACGGATGTAATTATTGGTTTTCCGGGTGAAACCAGAAAACAATTTTTAAATACAGCCAAACTTTTTGAACAAGTTAAATTTGATATGGCTTATTTAAATCAATATTCGCCCAGAACGGGAACTGCCTCGGCCAGATTAAAGGATGATGTGTCTAAAATTGAAAAGAAAAGAAGAGAGAATGAATTAAATGATATTTTGTCAAAAACAGCTTTAGAAATAAATAAAAAATTAATCGGCAAGGTTTTAGATGTTTTGGTTTATCAAAAAGGAAAAAATGATATTTGGCTCGGTAAAACAAGGACATTCAAAGTAGTTAAGTTTAAATCAAAGAAGAATTTACTAGGGAAATTTGTAAAAGTAAAAATAATTAAGGCCAAAGCTTTTGGTTTGGAAGGTGCTCCCGCTCTGTCATTCTGAATTTAATAAAGAATCTATTACACCGATGTAATGGATCCTTCGCAATGCTCTGGATGACAGAGCGGGGTTGACTTTATAAATTTGTTGAGCTAATCTTTAACCAAGTTCGTTAAAATTTTCAAAAGGCACAATGTGCCAAGGAGGAGGAAATATGAGAAAGAAAGAGGAGAACCTCGAGGTTGAAAAAAGTGATAAGGCTTTTAAGCGAGCATTTGAAGAAGGGCAACCTTTCTCGTTAGAAGAATTTTGTGATATACTCTCACAGGCGCAAGAGGATGCAAGAAATAAACCAGAAGAAATTGAATCAATTATTGAGGCGTTCAGAGCACGAATAACAGATCAGATCGGCCCTGACGCCACAGCACATTTTGACCTGGGCATTGCTTACAATGAAATGGGGCTGTACGACGAGGCAATCACAAGTTTTGAAAGGTCGCTAAGCTGTAAATACAGCAATCCAGCTGAATGTCTACACATGATCAGCAGATGTTTGCAAGGGCAAGGGGAATTTGCTGAAGCAAAAAAGGTTTTGCGCGAAACTTTGTCTTATAAAAATTTGCACGCTCACGAAACAGCAACTCTCAATATGGAATTGGGCATTGTGCTTGACAAGCTCGGAGATAAAAAGGGCGCCTTAAAATGCCTGGAAATCGCGCGTGAAATTACGCAAAACCTTGCGCAAAATTCCTCAATCAAGGATCACAACCAAGAGCGAATGCTCAATGGGATATTAAGTCTCATTGTCAATATCAAATGGGAAAGCCTTAGTCCCTGGCAACAGAAAATTCACATCATCATGGACAAAGTGCTCAGGCGCAGGAAAAGGTTTGAAGACTTAAAAAGAGCCTAGAAAAATAGCGGCAGGTGTAAACTTGCCGCTTAGCTTCTAAAGGAGGCGATTAATGAAAATTCAATTGGAACTTAGTCCTGAAGCAATTAAATTCCTGGATCTACTTCAGGAAAAAATGGGATTTGCTTCAAAGGCAGAAACAATTCGTTATGTTTTTGATATATTGAAAAGCGGCTGGGGATGGAAAGACGCCAATATAAGCGAGCTTGCTAGCAATTTTCAAGTTGAACAAAAAGTGCCAAACTGAAAAATACACGATTTAGCTCCTTGCAACGCAGGGAGCTATTTTATTTGATTTGACTATTATAAATAATTATGATAAATCTAAGTTAGTACTTTTGGACAAAAAGAAAGGAGAATCCAATGGGTTTATTTGGCGGAGAAAGAAAAAAATCTTATATTGGCGGAAGAATTGATCCCCCAAATATAAGAGAGCAGAAACAAAAGCAGTGGGAAAAAGTTGAAAAAGCAATGAAAAATAAAGACCCGGATGGCGCGATTGATCCGCTTAAACGGATTTTGGAAATTGACGAAAAAGATTCTCGGGCGCTTTGTCGGCTCGGTTGGATCTTTGTACAAAAGGGTTATAAAGAAAATGCTGCCCACTATCTAATAAGAGGGGCCGAGGAATACAGCAAAGACGGCTTTTATCCCAAAGCAATTGCCGTTTACAAAGAAGTGCTGGAGCTGGATGATTCCCTCATGGATGTAAGGGAAAAGATGGCTGTTCTTTATGACAAATTAAATTTGTTTGAAGACGCCGTTAAATTGCGTCGGATAATCTCCTCTGCATCGGCTGCCAAGGAAGAAGAAGTTTTGAAATTCATCGAGGGTAAACGCCAGGCAGCCGATAATGGCGATGAGAGCGCCAGAAAATTCCTGAAAGGGATATTCAATCAGACAGGCCGATTTTTAAAAACACAGAAAGTCTAGAGTGAATGTCTTTCTAATCCTTAAACAAAAATCAAGCTCCTTGCAACGCAGGGAGCTATTTTATTTAAAAAAAGAAAAAAGCCCCGCGTTTGCAGGACTTTTAAATAATTTGATGTTTTTTTGCTTATTCGTCGGTATATAAACCGAGTTGAGTTGAAAGGTGCAGAAAGTGTACCCAAAGCCCTGTTACAATCGGAGTGAGAAAAAGGGCAGGTGCAATGAGATATGTTTTGGCTGGGATTTCTACGATTACAGGAATAAAGATCGCCCAGGAAATAAGCAAAGTTATTAGACAAGTTTTCCATCCTGAGCTTATAGTGTCACTGTTATGACAGGTTTACTATAATCTCTATATTTGATGATTTGGTAGCAGAAATCCAGGGCAAGCATTGTTACTCCAAGATAGATAAATCCATAGACGAAGGGGATACCTATGGTTGAGAGTAGGACAACCAATATAATCTTGCGGACTTTTTTGTCTCGGTGAATTCGCCAGAACCATCTTTTGTCTTCAAGCAATTCCCAGCCGCAGAATCCGGAAAGGCCGCAAATAATTGTCGTAAACGTGATTGCTAGCACAACGATTATTACAGTTCCCATTTTTTTTCCTTTCATTGTGGGTTTTTAAGTTTAGTTGATTTTTCTTTTCTTTCTTCCAGCTTGGTTTTGATCATATAGAAAAAAGTTTTAGCCAGAAGTATTGACCAATAAATTATGATTACGCAAAAAATGAATTCAAATATTTTTTCAATGAGCACAATGCCTCCTTTTTTGGTTGATTATTTTATAAATTAGCATATAGATTCAATTGTGTCAAGAAAAGCCCCGTACTTTAAGTACGGGGTTAGAATTGTATTCTTGGAAATTATCGTGGCCACCAAATTAAAGTTATTCCAAGGCCACAAGCTGCGGCCATGCGGTCATAATTCTGCCAATCTTTTTTTATGGGAATACATAATTTTATGATTGGCGGAAAACCTGCGAAGGCAATGATTAAGATTGGATTGACATTGGCGATAATGAAAAAGAGTCCAATAATTTGCATGATTGTGCAGACAAGGTAGCATGTTTTTAATAGGAAATGACAATCTTTTTTACCTTTTGTTTTTTCCTTTTGGCAATCCGTGTCTTCGTTGTCTGACAGTTTCCTTTCTTCCATACGGAACCTCCTTATTTGATTTTGTTTATAAATTATCATATTATTATTTATATGTCAATACAACTACCTAAAATTTTAATAATAGTCGGCCCCACATCTAGCGGAAAAACCAGCCTGTCTATTAAATTGGCAAAAAAGTTTAATGGGGAAGTGATTTCTGCTGATTCGCGCCAGGTTTATAAGGGCATGAATTTGGGGACAGGTAAAGTGACCAAAAAAGAAATGCAGGGAATTAAGCATTATCTTTTAGATGTGGCTTCGCCAAAGAGCAGGTTTAGCGCCGCTCAATTTGTGAAATTGGGTGAGAAGGCGATTAAAGAAATTCAGAAAAAAGGGAAGTTGCCGATTATTTGCGGCGGCACTGGCTTTTATGTTGACGCTTTAATTTATGGTTTGCCGCAAACAGTGGCGCCTGACTGGAAACTGCGTCAACACTTAGAAAAGCTCAGCGCTGACGCTTTATTTATGAAATTAAAAAAAGTTGACCCAGTGCGGGCAAAAAATATTGACCCTCATAATAAGAGGCGATTAATCCGCGCTTTGGAAATAGCGCTAAAAACTGGCGCGCCAATGCCGCCGCAGTCCAGGACTCTAAGATACAATGTTTTAAAAATTGGAGTTAAACGAAGTAATGTGGAATTAAGAAAAAGAATTCATAATCGCTTGTTGGCTCGTCTGAAACAGGGGATGGTTAAAGAAGTTGGGAAATTACACAAACAAGGCGTTAGTTGGAAAAAAATGGACGACTTTGGTTTGGAATATAGATTTATATCGCGCTATTTAAAAGGGGAGTTGGGCAAAGAAGAAATGCAAACCCAGCTGGAAACAGCTATTTGGCATTATGCCAAAAGGCAAATGACCTGGTTTAAAAGAGATAAAGAAATTTATTGGATTAACAATGCTCAAAATGCAGAAAAAAAAGTGGAAAAATGTCTATTTGACAGAAGTTAAAATTCGTGTTGTGGTGCATTGACAACTAAATATTTTTGTGTCAAGGTTAAATCAGAATTAACTCAAAGTTCTTTTTAAGGAGGTGATTTTAAGTGCATTGCACAATTTTCAGCAGATATCGCATACCTTTAAAAACAACAGTCATTGGTAATTTTGGGGAGGCTATCAAAAGAATCAGAGAGGTTAAATTTTGGCCTGATCAGGTAGTAATTAATCTTGTTTCGCTTGACCTCTCGGTCAGAGACAGTGTCCTTTTACTTAAGATGAGGGTAATTGTTGAAAACGGTATCTTCCCTTATATCTCCGGAGAATTTGATTTGACAGAAGAGTATCTGCAGCATTCAGTAGATTACGATACGTCTTTGCAGGCCATTGTTATCCCGATCCGGGGGGTAAAGTCAATAATTTTTCTTGGTAAAAATAGCAAGAAAATTTTCAGTAAAAAATAAACCCGACCACTCAACGAATGAAGGTCGGGTTTTCTTATTTAGATCAAATTTATCTATTAGGCATGACCAGCTGTTAGCTCTTCTCTTATCAAAGCGATTGCTTTCAATGATTCTGGATCATTAGAAACTTGTTTTTCCAAGGCATCCAATTCCATTAAGAGGCCATTTCTGGCAACTATTTTTTCTGTTGATTCCTTTGAGCTTTCCTGTAAATTCTTCCAATTGGCCCATTCATCAGTAGTATAGAAATTGGCAATTTGTTCTTTAGGAGATTGTTTGGCCTTTAATTCTGCTTTTTCTTTAGCTGTTAATTCTTCTTCAATCTCTGAACCTATCTTTGCTAATTGCTCAGATTCAATAGGTTGCATTGAGTGAATTTTTGGTTTAATTTCTCTTGAATATTCAGGTGTAGGCATATAAATTCCTTTCATTAATAGTTAGTTTAATTTAAGATACCGTTATTATAGCATAGATATAATAATTTGTCAAGGCTTGAGCAGATTCTTCATTATTTCAGCTATTTTCTCTGGATTAGCCTTGCCATGCGTTTTGGCCATAACCTGGCCTATAAGGGCGCCTAAAGCCCTTTCCTTGCCCTTTTTATAGTCTTCTACTGGTTTGGGGTTTTTAGCGATTATTTCTTTGGCAATTGTTTCTAATTCGCCTTCATCTGAAATTTGGGCTAAATTGCCTTCCTTTATCAAGTGGGAAGGGTCAGCGCCGGTTTTTATCATTTTGGGTAATATTTGCAGGGCAGTATTAGTGGTAATTTTTTTACTAAATAACCAGGTAATTAATTCAGCCATATTTTCCGGGGTCATTTTAATTTTTTCAATATTCAAATTAGCTTCAGCCAAATAGGGGATTAAATTATTTATAATTAAATTGCTGGTTAGTTTTGTTAATTGCGGTTTATAATCTTCCCAGACATTTTTAAGTTTATTAGGCTCTTCCAGGCTTTCAACCCATTCCCTTAATTCAGAAATCACCTCTTCCGTATAATTGGCAGTGGCTTTGTCTTCAGTTAAAATTTTAACTTCATCATAATTCAAATCAAATTCTGCCATAAATCTTTTACGTTTAGGGTCTGGCAATTCCGGCAGCTTTGTTTTTAAACATTCAAGGTCAATGGCAATTTCTTTTTGGTCGCAAACAATTTCTGGGCTGATCAAAAAATGAATTGGGGGAATGTCCGGCTCGGGAAAATAGCGGTAATCATGAGCTTCTTCTTTGGTCCTTTGTTCTTCAGTTATGCCCTTGGCATCATTCCAGCCGCGGGTGGTCAGATCTTTGGGCGCATTGCCTTCTAGCCAAAGTTTTGTCTGCCTTTGGATTTCATATTCTAAAGCTTTTTCCACGTTTTTAAAGGAATTAAGATTTTTAATTTCAGTTTTGGGATACAATTTTTCTTCGCCAATGGGCTTCATGGAGATATTTGCATCACAGCGTAAATGGCCTTTTTCCATGTCAGCTTCGGAAATATCCAGATAACGCATGATTTGGCGCAATTCTTGTAAAAATAATTTAGCTTGGAGAGGAGTTTTTATGTCTGGTTCACTCACAATTTCCATCAAAGGCGTTCCTCCGCGGTTGTAATCAATCAAACTGTAATTCTTTTTGGCTGGATGAAGTAATTTAGCAGCATCTTCTTCTAAATGAATGCGGTTAATCCTGATTTTTTCTCCATCCTTATCTTCAGGATTTAAAATATATAAGTAGCCATTTTGACAAATGGGCTGGTCAAATTGGGATATTTGGTAAGCCTTGGGTAAATCCGGATAAAAATAATGTTTGCGGTCAAATTTAGAATATTCAGCAATTGTGCAATTCAAAGCCAAGCCAGCTAAAGCTGTCCATTCAATGGCCTGTTTATTTGCCACAGGCAAAGTGCCTGGATGACCCAAACAAACCGGACAAACACAAGAATTGGCAGGTAAATTTTCACCGCCATTATCACAAGTGCAAAACATTTTTGATTTGGTTTTTAATTGGACATGGATTTCCAAGCCAATAACTGGTTCAAGTTCCATAGAATTAATAGGTGAATAAAAGCGAGAAGAGCAATAAGGGAAAAGCTTTAAACAGTAGGTTGAGTTGGGGTTGGAGTTTCTTTGGTTTCTTTTAAATTGTTATATAAGATAAGGCTAAAGGATGCAAATAAAGGAGCCAGGAAAATAAAAATAATTGAGGAAACAATATTCATCATTATGCTTTGGCTGTAGGAATTAGAATCAATATGTCCGCCGGTTAATAAATACATAAGTATAATTACGACTAGCATGACAACAAAATAAACGGCTAAAGCAGGGAGGATTAAACGCCAGAAAGTTGAACCCCAGCGTCCTTGGACTAATTCTTTGCTGGATTTTAATGCTTCCCAGCCTTTTTTATTTTCTAAAATATTAGTATAAGCAGAAAAGGCATACCAGACTGCGAAAATAATGCCTGGAATAATTAATAAAACAAAGCCGCCAATTAATATTAAGCCTGTCAGGATGGCAACTAAAAGGTAAGAGGGGATTTTTTTTAGCGAAGATTCAAAGATTTTATTTAAATCATAGGCCTGCTTTTTTAAAATTGCATTTATCAATTGGATTATTACAATTGCAATCCAAAGATTAACGGCCAGCATTATGACAGTCAGTAGCAAAACCAGAATTAAAATAGAAGGATTGCCAAAATATAAGGCCAAATAGTAAACCAGATATGGAATGATCATGATAATGACTGGGGTGATGAATTTTTGGAAATTGTCAGTGTAAAAATCCCAGCCTTTTTTCATTAAATCTGAGATTGGCATTAATTGTTGCATAGGTTTGTATGATTAGGTTTTATTAGGTTAAATGAGGTTTGATGAAGTTATATAAGGTTGCTTTAGGTTTGAATTATTCAATGATAGTTATTTTGCGTTTAATTATTTCCATAATTTGCGCCTGGACTTCTTCAATTGTTTGGTTGGCTTTGATTATATGCCAGCCAAAGTCCTGGGCGATTTCCGCAAAAGCATTATTAACTTTAGCCAGAGTTGCGGTGTTTGTTTCATGTATATTATTTTTATCCAAATCTTCAGGGAATGATTCTCCTTGAAATAATATGCCAAGGTCTTCTTTTATGAGATGTGAGTTCAATTTGTAAAGCAAGTTTTTATCAATGCCGGCGACCATGCCCCAGGCAATGCCAGTGCCAATATAATCTTCAGCCACTATCCAGGTGCCTTTATTTAATTTTTCCGCTAATTTCGGCTCATATTGAGTCCTATTTAAAACCTGCAGCATTTGAAATTCGCGGGCTGTAAATTGGTTGGGATTGCCTTGTCTCAGATACTCATTAATTAAACTGCCTGAAGGTTCCAGGTTATAAATCGCATATTTTAAATATTCCGCGTTTTTGCTTTGTTTAATAATTAAATTTTCCACGAGTAATTTAGCCTGGGTTGATTTGCCTAGGTTGTTTATGCCGTAAAGAACGATGAATTTGCCTTTTTGGTTTTTCATAAAATGGAATTATGAATTATGAGAGCCCGGCTTCGGCTCAGGCTGTTTTATTAGTCTTTTCTTAAGTGAGCAAAAGCCGAGACGAGCTGAAATCTGAAATTTGGATTTGTTATCAAATTACTATAATTTTAACAAAATATGCTAATTTTAGCCAGCCTTCGCAGGCCGAAGCCTGCTACGGCATGCATAGGCCTGTGGTACCAAATCCTCCGCGCGAAGGTTCATCCATTGATTCAACTTCATCAAAATCAAAGTTTTCACATTTGATGAGGACTAATTGGCAAAGGCGTGTACCTTTGTTGATGCGGACTAAAGAGTCAGTAAAGTTTCTTACAGCAAAGTGATATTCATCATCATTACCACAGTAATCACGATCCATAATCCCAACGCCATTAATACCCTGGATCCCTAATTTATGAGTTGATGATCTTGGAGCTAGCAAAATAAAATAACCATCAGGAATTTTTATGGCTACATTCATAGGGATATAGGTAATCTCTTTTGGTTTAATTTCAACATCAAGGCGGGAACAGAGATCAACGGCAACGGCTCCGGGAGTTTTATGAATTGGCAGTGGAAGGGATGGGTCTAATCTTTTAATTTTTATTCTCATAAATTTTTACGTTTTAAAATTCCAAATGACAAATTTCAAATAACAAATAAAATTCAAATCTCAAATTCTAAATTATAAAAACCGTTTGTTTCGGTGTTTGTATTTTGTTATTTATCTGGTGCTTGTGGTTTGGATTTTGTGATTTTTTTAAATTTAAATTAAATGACTAATTGTCTGCCAAAGCAGGGTACTAATTTCATCAATAGTCAAAAGTTGATTTTCTGGAGCGCAGTCAATTGTTATCCAATTATATTTATCAGCCACATAACGATAAGCCTCGGCTGCATTTTTCAAATGTTCCAAATCAGCTTCATGGATGTCTCTTTTTTTATCACCTATGTAATCGCGCTGGCCTTTTTGGCCAACTAGTTCTTGCCCAATTTCCGGTGGCAAATATAAAAGAATATTCAAGTCAGGTTTTGGAATGCCAAATAAATTATATTCCAATTCAAATAGCCATTCTAAAAATTTATCCCTTTCTTGCAGATCTGAAATTTTGCCAGCCTGGTGGCCCATATTGGATGAAACATAACGATTACTGATCACAATATTGCCTTCATCCAGCCATTTTTTTATTTGAGAAGAAGAAGCATAGCGATCGCAGGCATAAAAAATAGACGCTCGGTAAGGGCCGACATCATTAGCTGAGCCAAAATTTCCATTCAAATATTCTTCAACCAAGCCAGCGCTTTTTTGGCCATATTGGGGAAAATCAATCATTTTGACTTGATGGCCTGATTGTTCTATTTTTTCCACTAACAATTTTGTCTGGGTTGCCTTGCCAGAGCCATCAGTGCCGTCAATCACTATAAAAAATCCTTTTGACATAGATTATATTTTTAATTCGCGATCCTGCTGATAGGTCAGATTATTTTTTAAGGCTAATTCAGCTTTCATTAATTCTCTGCCCAAATCCAAAGCATGCAAGATCTCGCTGATAAAAGTAAAAATTTGGTTATTAATTTCTGTGGCAGTTGCGCCTGAAAATTTTTGGATAAATTGGCCGGTGGGAGAATAGTGGCTGACGATTATTTTATCGTTTTCAAGTTGAATTTCAAAACTGCCTCTTGGGTCTTGGACGCATTCAGTGGGTGGTTTATGTTTGGCCACTGTTTCAGCGGCTGCTAAAAAATCTCTTTCGTAAATATGCGCCGAATTGGAAATAAAACAAAGTTTGCCCATTTTAACGCCTAATGCGTCAGCAATTTCTTTTTGGACTTTGCGCAAAGCAAAACAGTTTTGCGGCCAGGCTCTATACATATCATTAGAACGCATATAGGTGGTTAAATAAAGTTTATCGCCCTGAATTAAGGCATTAACTAAATTGATGCAAGGACTTTTTGGGTTTCCAGTGTCTTTCATCACATCCCAGGTAAAGGCAATGGCGCGGCGGCTATAGCTATTAGCTTTTAAATCATTGATCAGGGCTTCAATCTGGTTAATGCCGTTAAAATTTCTTAAACGGCTGCCATAAGTGTATTCCACGCCTTCAAAAATGCGGTCAGTCATTAATTGCGGATAGTAATTTTCCAGATCTTGTTTGTTAAAATAAAGATAATCTGTCAGGTAAGGATTGTCAGGGTCTTCATCACTGATTATGGTTGAGACATTGATTAATTCACGCTGCATTTCAGAATACTGGCACATTTTATTAACCCCAAATTTTAAAACGCGATCCAAGATTTTTAACCACAAGTCAGCAATCTTTTTGTCTTCCAAGCGGAAGCATATTTCTTCAGAAGGGAAATCAATCTTTTCCCTTTGGGCTTGATCAGGAAAGTCAATTATTTCAGGCAGCCAGGCTGGGCTATTTTGGGGCTGCTCGCTAAGGAAATCATTAATTTTTTCCTCTGGAATAAAATGGGTGTTATTTTTAAACCAGTCAATAAATTGTTGGGTTTTTTCCGCTGGTATTTCTTTGTGTAAAACTTCCTGTCCTTGCCCTGCAGCTAGAAAATTTTCAAAAAATTTGAGACTGCCGGAAAGGTCTTTGCCTGTCACAATTAATTTGGAGATTTTTGGATTTAAAAAAATATTGCGGATAATATAATTAATGCCTTCTTTGCTGTAAAGCTGGCCAATGGCGCCAATTTTGGCTTTATTGTCAGGAGAAATTAAATCATTAATGTGCTCTTTTTTGCTCCAGCCCGTAATAATGCCAAAATATCCTTCGGTTGAAGGTATTAAAATTTGGTTATTATAATATTTTGGCCAAGTCATATTTTAGCGAGTTAATTGTCGGATTATATTTTCAATTTGGCGCTGTAAATCTTCAGCGGTGCCGTTATTATCAAGATGAAATTCGGCGATTTTTGCCACTTCTTTTATTTGTAATTCAGCTTCTTTTTGTTCATCATCTTGGAATTCGGCAAGTGTTTTTTTGTTGTCATCAGTATTCTCACCCCGCCTAATAATGCGCTCAAAACGAATTTTTTGCTCAGCATTAATTTCTATAAGATGAAAATTTGGCATTTTTTGAAGATATTTAATATCAGCTTGGCGGCGAACCCCATCCAAAACAATTATATGCGCAGAAGAGTTTTTAACATCATTAGCAATAGTTTGAGCCATTAAATCATCGCCAAAAGTTTTCCTTAAGGCTGAAGAGGCAGCCTGCATATTTTCACGGCTTTGAGGAATGTAAAAACGGTCTAGGACATCACGCAACATGCTGGAAAACCGAAAAATTTGCGCCTGGTGTTTGTCTTTGAGATAATTGCATGCCGTGCCTTTGCCTGAAGCAATCGGGCCGACAAATCCCAGAATAATTTTATTGTTTGTCATATTTTTCAATTTCATCTTCAAAAAAAATAAGTTCCACCCCGGCGCATTTAAACATTTCTTCGCTTTCTTTGCCGGCATGATATTTTTTTTCGCTGACAACGCGTTTAATGCCGGCGTTAATAATCATTTTGGCGCAGGTTGAACAAGGCGTCATTTTGCAGTACAATGTCGCGCCATTTATGGAAACGCCCAGTTTAGCTGCCTGCACAATGGCATTTTGTTCAGCATGAGTAGTCCGAACACAATGTTGCGTCTGGCTGCCGTCTTCATGGACCATGGTTTTCATTTGGTGCCCGATTTCATCGCAATGAGGCAAGCCTTTGGGCGAGCCAACATAGCCAGTGACCAGAATTTGTTTATCGCGGGCAATTACGCAGCCAGAGCGGCCTCGATCACAAGTTGCTCTTTCAGCCACTGTTTTGGCAATATCCATAAAATATTTGTCCCAGGAAGGCCTTTGATATTTTGTTTCTTCAGCCATAGGAATTAAAAATAATTAATAAAAAATAAAATTTAAGGTGATTATATTTTAGCAGAAGAATTTATAAAAATAAAGGGGATAAATACAAAAAAACGCCCCGCAGTGCGGAAGCGTTTTTTTTGCTTAAATTTGGACTCGGATGCCAGGACCCATGGTTGAAGAAAGTGTGATGTTTTTGATAAAAATTCCTTTAGTGCTTGCAGGTTTTAGTTTGTTTAAAGCTTCTACTACAGCCTGATAATTTTCCTGTAGTTTTTTATCATCAAATGAGGCTTTGCCAATACTTAGGTGGATATTGCCGGTATCATCATTTTTAAAGCTAATTTTGCCTTTGGCCAATTCTTCAATAGTTTTTTTCAGGTTGTTTGTAACCGTTTCTGTTTTAGGGTTTGGCATCAAGCCTTTTGGGCCTAAAATTTTGGCTACTTTGGCCAGATCTTTCATCATTTCCGGCATGGTGACCAAAATATCAAAATTTATCTTCTGTGTTTTGGCAATCTCGTCAATTATTTCCTGTCCGCCAACAATATCAGCGCCAGCTGCCTTGGCTTCTTTTTGCTTTTCAGCCGGCGCCACCACAGCAATTTTGATTTTTTTGCCTGTGCCATTAGGTAAAAGTACCGTACTTCTGATTTGCTGTTCGCTTTTGGCCGGATCTATGCCGGTTTTGATTGCAACGTCAATTGATGAATCAAATTTGGCAGTGGCAGTGTCTTTTGCCAGTTTAATTGCTTCTTCAAAGGAGTAAGCTTTTGTTTTGTCAATCTTGGCGTTTAATTCGCTAAATCTTTTAGAATGAGGTGCTTTTTTTGTTCGTCCTCTTCGCATAAATTTTTTATGATTAATTTTGTTAAAAGTGATTATACTTGTTGTATGTATGTGGCTCTACGGATTACAGATATGTACAGATATACAAATCAGTTATGTATTCGTAAATCTGTATCTATCTGTAATCTGTAGTAACAAAAAACTGATGTCGCAATACACCAGTCTTTAAGTAAATAGGGTAGTAGTATTGCGTGGTGCAAGCGAAAGGAAAATTCTTTCTCCCACTTATTTAATGCTGAATGCTGAATTCTGAAATAATATTTTAGTTTTGTGATTTGAGATTTATATTTTGATATTTTTTTGAATTTTGTGATTTGTCTTTTGAATTTTAAAAATTTAGCCTTCAACTGTCAAACCCATTTGTCTGGCAGTGCCTTCAATAATCTTCATAGCTGCTTCAATGTTATCAGTATTCAGGTCTGGCAGTTTTTTTTCTGCTATCTCCCTGATTTGAGCTTTAGTAACTTTGCCTACCTTTTCTTGAAGCGGTTTGCCTGAACCTTTGGCAATGCCAGCGGCTTTTTTAAGAAGTTCAGCAGCAGGTGAAGTTTTTAAAACAAAATCATAAGTGCGGTCATCATAGACTTTTATTTCTACCGGGATAATATCGCCCATTTTATCTTTAGTCGCTTCATTAAATCTTGCGCAAAATTCAGCAATATTTAAGCCATGCTGGCCTAAAGCTGGTCCGACTGGAGGTGCAGGATTGGCCGCACCAGCTGGAATTTGTAATTTGATAATTGTTTTGATTGGTTTTGGCATAGGGTAAATTGGGTTAATTGAACCACAGATTTATACTCACAGATTGCACTGATTTTTTTAATGAGAAGCCCATCTAATGGCATTAAAAAAATGATTTATCTGTGGAAATCAGTGAACGAAATCAGTGGTTCCATTATCATATCTTTTTTATCTGTAGAAAGTCAAGTTCAACCGGGGTTTCGCGGCCAAACATAGAGACCAGGATTTTGACTTTGCCGCGCGCTTCATCAATGGCAGTAACTTTGCCTTCAAAATTTTTAAACGGCCCATCTGTAATTTTAACCGGCGAACCTTCAGAAACATCAATTTTGAATTTCGGTTCTTCTTGGCCCATTCTTTTCAATAAGCCCTGGACTTCTGTTTCAGAAACCGGAGTCGGGCTTGCGCCTGAGCCGACAAAACCAGTAACATTAGGTGTGTTTCTGACCACATACCAGGAATCGTCAGTCACATCCATATTAACCAGCAGATAGCCTGGAAAAATTTTTTCAATCACGGTTTTTCTTTTGCCGTTTTTTATCTTAATTTTTCTTTCAGTTGGAATAATAACATCAAAAATTTTATCTTCCATGTCCATTGACTCAATCCTTTGTTTTAAATTGTCCGCGACGCTTTCTTCATAGCCGGAATAAGTGTGGATTACATACCAGCGTTTGCCGCGGGATATTTGTTTTGCCATAGAGTAATTGGGTTAATTGAACCACTGATTAATATTCACAGATTACACGGAGATTATCTGCGTAATCCGTGAGCAAAAATCCGTGTTTCAGTTTCCTATTTAATTATTAATTGGACGCCCAAAGATAACAGATAATCAGCCAGGCCAATAAAAGCGGCTAA
Source organism: Patescibacteria group bacterium (assembly GCA_041651155.1). NCBI lineage: Bacteria > Patescibacteria group bacterium. The sequence continues at coordinate 268,817 of JBAZJU010000001.1, forward strand.
GCCCAAGCTAATGCCAATCACCAAAAGAGTATAGTTGACTGTCTGCCTTCTGGTCGGCCAGGTAACCTTTTTTAATTCGGCGATTGAATCTTTGATGTAATCTGTTATTTTTTGAAAAATGTTCATATATCTGAATTATGAATTATGAAATCTGACCTTCGTCAGCCGAAGCTCCGCACCGCGGAGCGAAGGCTGAGATATGAAATTAGATAAGTAATTCTTGGTTTTTAAAAAGACCCTGGCAGGTCTTGTATACTTATATTATAAACTATTTAAAGATATTGTCAAGCTTTTATTTTTGGAAGCTTTTTATTTGACAAATTATGGGATTTATGTAAACTAAAGACAAGAACCTTTGGTTCTTTTAAATTCAAAAGGAGGAAGAAAATGAAGCACATGATATCAAGATTTGTTGTTTTGGGGCTGTTGGTAATTCTTATCGCCCTTGTCACTTCAAATGAAGTTCGTTCAAAGGGTAAACAGGATTTTCCCACAATATCGCCATCCGAAAGTTACGTTGACTTTTTAGGAATGGTGAAACTTCAAGCCATGGATGCTCTGATTCAAATAGACAAAGAAGCGTATGAAAAGAGTAAAAACGGAGAGAAAATATTGCCTCCCCAGACTGAATTCGTAATGCAGTATCTTCTGGATACAGATGCTAAGGTCTGTCCAACTTGCTCAGCCGATCTTCAGAAAATACTGACCGTACTTTTTTTTAACTCAAAACTCGCAGAAGAAAAGAAGATTACGTTCACACTTTTATTGAGATCAAATGAAACAGAATCATTTGATTTCGTAGCTTCCGTTCTGGCCAGGGTTGCTTATGAACATGGCGGCTTTCAGCGCGGTTCATTTGCGACATCAGAAGAGCTTGTCTCACTTTTGCACAGGATTAATTTTTCCTATGGAAGTGAAATTCTCTTTTCCGATCTTGGCTTTCCAGATGATGTAGTAACGATACTGGAAAAAAATGTGGGTAAGGTTTTCCCATTCGTTTTTATTTGGGGCCCGGCCAGTGACACTGAATTCAAAGAAAGAAAAATAATTTATCTGGGCATCCATGAAAAAGTCAATTGGTCTAAACTTGACCAGATAATTACTGATAATACTCCCCAATAAAATAATTTAGAATTTAAAAGCGGTCTCCCAGTGCGGGATCGCTTTTTACTTGAAAAGGTTTGATTTTAATATATAATTAAGATATAAATTTTAATTCTATCTATGGAAAATAAATTTGAAGACCGCAACCAAAATATAAATTTTCCTCCCCAAAAAGTATTGCATGCTTTTAATCTTACTGGAGACCCCATTCTCTTAAGTGGCGGACAAGGTAATTCTTTCCTTGTTGATAATGTCGTTTTAAAGCCTACAAAAGATGTGCAGGAAGCTTCATGGCTGGCTGAAATTAATAACAGTCTAATTAGTAATGAATTTAGAGTACCTAAGCCAATTCGTGCAAATGATAATTCCTGGGTTTTTGAAGGCTGGACAGCAAACACGTTTTTATCAGGCGAACATATCCCTGGCAATTATTCTGGGGTGATTGATGTTAGTAAAGTTTTCCATAAAGCTTTAATTGGCATACCTAAACCTGATTTTTTTGATCAGAGAAACACGGTGTGGTCTGTGGCTGACAAAATCGCTTGGGGGGAATTACCGCTTCCTGATTTTGCATTGACCAATAATCCTTTACTGAAAATTTTTAAGTTACTTAGAAAAAATGAATTACCTAACCAACTTATACACGGTGACATGGGTATTGGCAATGTCTTATTTGATAAAAAATTACCTCCGGCAGTAATTGATTTTAGTCCTTATTTCAGGCCTGCTGATTTTGCTATTGCCATAATGATGATTGATGCACTCGTTTTTGAAAATGCAGATAAATCAATTCTGAATCTAGGCAAAGATTTTAAGGATTTTAATCAGTTGCTCCTGCGAGCTTTAGTCAGACGTATTTGTGAATATATCGGACATCAGACGCACAAAGAGGCTAGTAAGGATTTTTCACCGGAAATCATTAAACATTTGCAGATTATAGATATTATTAGTAAATAGGTGTTTATTGCTTTAGCGTATTTTGGGCTATTTTTTGCGTTAATTGTTACTTTTTTGATAAAATATCCAAATTGCAGTTGACAGAAACATAAAATTGGTATATAATTAAGAGCATAAATGATAAATTTATCCAGCTGAAGTCAGCGGATTTTTTTATTTTTTAAATTCTTAGGCACTATTTTATGATTAATATTAGAAATGTCGCAATCATCGCCCATGTGGACCACGGCAAAACAACGCTGGTGGATGCTTTGCTGCGCCAATCAAAAACCAATTTGAATAAAGATGTGGTTGATACAGAACTAATCATGGACAGCAACGAATTGGAAAAAGAACGCGGTATTACAATTTTCTCAAAAAACGCCTCAGTTATTTGGCAGGATGTGAAAATAAATATTATTGATACTCCTGGCCATGCTGATTTTGGCGGGGAAGTGGAGCGCGTTTTAAATATGGCTGACGGCTGTCTGCTTTTGGTTGACGCCAAAGAAGGGCCAATGCCGCAAACAAGATTTGTTTTGAAAAAAGCTTTGGAAATGGGCTTAAAAATTATTGTCGTAATCAATAAAATTGATAAGCCAGATGCTCGGCCTGATTTTGTTTTGGATAAAACTTTTGAATTGTTTATTGAACTGGGAGCTGATGATCAGGCTTTAAATTTTCCTGTTATTTACGCTGCAGCCAAACAAGGCAAAGCAGGCTTAGACAAAGACTTAAATAAAATGACAGATATTAGTCCGGTTTTTGAAGCAATTTTAAAACATATCCCGGCGTTTTTAGGCGATTCTGACTTACCTTTACAAATGTTAGTTACAAATATCACTGGTGATAATTTTAAAGGCCGAATTGCAATCGGCCGGGTGCATAATGGCAAGATTAAAGCAGGCCAGGACGTAATGCATATCAATAGACTGGGCCAGATGGCTAAATATCGTTTGGTTTCGCTTATGACTTTTAAGGGTTTGGGCAGAATTGAAACAGCAGAAGTTCAAGCAGGCGATATTGCAGCCATTGCCGGAATTGATGATATTAATATCGGTGAAACCATTGCTGACACAGAAAATCCCAAAGCCTTACCGCTTTTAAATATTGATGAGCCGACAATTAAAATGGGCATTATGGTTAATGATTCGCCATTTGCCGGCAAAGAAGGCAAATACAGTACTTCCAGGCAGATTAAAGAACGTTTATATAAAGAATTAGAAACTGACATGGCTTTGCGCGTTGAAGACGGTTTAAAAGGGGATTGGGTAATTTCTGGCCGCGGTGAATTACATTTAGCAATTGTGATTGAACGCATGAGGCGTGAAGGCTATGAATTCCAGGTTTCACGTCCGCAGGTAATCAATAAAGAAATTGATGGTAAAAAATTAACACCCTATGAGCGGGTATTTATTGAAGTGCCTGAGGCTTATTATGGTTCAGTCATGCAGAAATTAGGCTCTCGCAAAGGCGAATTAAAGGACATGAAAACTATTGAAGGTATTGTTTATTTAGAATTTATCGTACCGACTCGCGGTTTATTTGGTTATCGCAGTGAATTTTTAACAGACTCTCATGGCATGGGAATTATTAATACAACTTTTTATCAATATCTGCCTGATCCAAATAATTGGAAAGAAAAAGAGCAGGGCTCATTGGTTGCCCACGAAAGCGGTGTGACTAATTTATACGGTTTGCTTAATGTTCAAGACCGCGGTGTTTTATTTTACGGACCGGCTGTTCCGGTTTATGAAGGCGAAGTGGTTGGCCAAAATTCCAGGCCTGGAGATATTAGGGTAAATGTTTGTAAAACCAAACAATTATCAAATATGCGTTCTAAAGGTGATGGTTCGGCTGACCATTTTAATACTCCAAAAATAATGGACTTGGAAGACGCGCTTGAATATATTGGCGATGATGAATTGGTTGAGGTTACGCCAAAAAATGTGCGTATTAGAAAAATTTATTTAAATGCGCTGACTGCAAAGAGAATGGCGCAGGCTGGTAAGGATTAAAAATCTTGTGGAGACGGAATCTAATTCCCAATTGGGAATTGGATTCCTAGAACTCTCAAAAATGTGGTATAATATTTGTAAGCCAATAAGCCAATAAGCCATTGGCCATTGGCCATATAAATTTTTATGATAAATTACCAGGAATTAAAAAAAATAGGCCTATCAGACAAAGAGGCTAAATTATATTTGACTTCTTTGCAGCGCGGTCCGGAAACAGCGCCGACTTTGGCAAAGTTGTCAGACATTGTTAGACCGACTGCTTACGTGATTATTGATAGTTTAACGAAAAAGGGCTTAATGAGTTCTACTGCCAAAGGAAAGAAAACTTTTTATACTGCTGAGTCGCCAGAGCATCTTTTGAGCCTGATACGTCTGCAAAAAAGAGAAATTGAAGAAAAAGAAAGGGAAATTTTTAAATTGATTCCGCAATTAGAGTTGCTTGCCAATATAAAAGGGGAAAAGCCTAAAGTCAGGGTTTTTGAAGGTAAAGAAGGCTTAAAAGCAGTCATAGAGAGTATTTTAAAAAGCAAGACCAAAATTATTTACAGTTTCATGCCAGCTGATCGGCTTTTTGATTTATTCCCAGCGGATGAACATAAAGAATTTATGGCCAGTCCCCGAGTCAAGAAAGGAATTAAAGGGAAGCTTTTATATACCAGTAAAAATGGACATATTTATAAAGCTAAAGATCCGCAAAATTTACGCGAGGCAACTTTTATTGACCAGAAAGATTTTCCTTTTGATTGCGGGATTGATATCTATGACGATAATATTGCTTTTTACACGTATAAAGGAGCAATAATGGGGGTTGTAATTGAGAATACAGATATTGCCAATACGATGAAAACAGTTTTTAATATGATTTGGGAAAAATATAATAGAAAATAATTTTTTTTGCGTAGAATCCTGAAAATGTCAATAGCTATTGACATTTTTTTTAATTTATGGTAGAATACCAGATTGATTGTCGGAGGGGAGATACTTTTGGGCAAGGAGGTGAAATAATCATGGGAGCAGGATGAAATATCTCAAAGATGCCTAAAGGGCTGAGAACATGAACAGATTTAGTTAGTATAAAAAGTAAACCACTAGCTGACAAAATTAAAGGATTGTCCTTTGGCAAAATCAAGAAGCAAAACATGACAATAAGGAGAAGCGTACTTGAAAAAAAGAAGCAGACTCTGTCGTCTGGGCCGTTATAATTAAAGAAAAAATGGTTTGGCCTAGGCTGACTTATATGCGATGATTCAGTCCATATCCCATCAGGCTTATCAGAAGCAAGCCAGTAGATAAAGAATTAATGGGGTGGATAGAGAATCAAGTACTCAACGAGCAAAATGGCTTTCGGAAATTTCGCAAATGCGAAAAATCCGGAAGCCATTTTTTCTTTTCTAAAATTTTTTTTCAAATGTACAATCTAGTATAAATTGACTTTAATTTAATACAAATAACCTTTATTTTATGAGCCTTTTTAGCATTATTTTGAAATTTGGTATAAGGGGGCTTGACAAATTTTTTTACTTATGCTAAGATGCTATATTAACTAAAAAAAGTTTCTGGAAAAAAAGTTAGCAGAGGGAATAGTACAAATAAGATTTTGCAGCATTGATCCCGAAAGCCCCAAGAATTGGGGATCAATCTGGTCTTATTTGCACTATCCTCTTTGTTAAAACAAAGAGTCCCATGCTTATCGCCGCTCTTTAAAAAAATAATTTCACTGCGTGCTTTTGCAGCTTTATAGAATTAAGGCTCCAGAATGGACGCAGTGAAAAATGCTGGTAGGAAAATTTTTCCTGCGGCTTGCCAAAATGAACTGGGAGTATTTCCTACTCCCGAATCCTGGGTCACCTTGTTAATTATTGTCCTTAGATTATTGATCAGAGCAAATAAGTCCTGTAAAAAGGATAAATCAAAGATAAGCCAGGAATCTCAGTCGCTTGAAAAAGCAGCTGATTGGGAGAGGGAAATCTCCGACGACTTATCTGCGATTTCAGCAATGATTATTTGCTTAAGGGATAAAACCCGTGATCAATCGGAGGACTGCATAACGAGGTTACTTCAAAAACAATGAAGCTGGGCTTTCTCAGTTCATTTGGCAAGCACTAAACGCAAGTAAAAACAGTTAGTCGTTATAGCAAGAGATGACTAAACTGTTTTTACTTGGAGGAACAGCAATACTCTGGATTTCTTGCAGCTCTTTATCCCGCAAGGGAAACCTTAATTTCTTTTTGCCTTCACTCTTTTGCTAAGAGCGATCATGCTCGCGGTGATTTCCCGGCAAAAGACTTGGGCTGCGAATTGAGGTTACTCCAATAAAAGATTAATAACAGAGATCTGTTGCCAGAGTGTTGGCTGTTCCAAATTTTAAAATATCAAAGGGCTTTTACGCCCTTTTCTTAAACTCTATAATTTTTGTTGCTATGTAATCCTTCGCGCTACATAGCAGAATAAAGGATTGTAGGATTTAAAAAACACATTAACTAAGCTAGTGTGCAAGGTACATTACAATTTTCAACCAACTAATAACTTAGGACAAAAGGAGGTCCCAGATGAAGAATATTGCGAGATTGATTAAGTCAGTAAAGGCTGCCAACCAGGGCTCTCAAACTCATCCCAATAGGGAAGGGGCTCCGAGTTTCTATCGGAGTATAAAAGAGCAGGTTGTGCAGATCCTCACCACTGGGACCTTAAGCAACACCTTTTATGCCTCGACCGAGCAACTCGGCAGGGAAGCCATAGAGGTTTTGTTGCAGGCAAGGCAAGAGTGTCCGGAATTTTTGGCTAAGGCCGTTGCCTATGCCAGGAATGAGGGACTACTCAAGTCAATGCCGGTCCTGGGGCTAGCGATGCTCTCCGGAGAGAGAAAGGCCAAGCAATACTTCCAGGCCACTTTTAATCAGGTAGTAAAAACGCCGGATGATTTGAGGGCATTTGTACTGCTCTGCAAATCAGGCGTTATACCTGGGCGAAAGGGCTTGGGCGGGATGACTCGTGATGCGGTGGCGAACTGGCTGGGAAATCTTTCAGAGTATCACACGATGAAATACGGTTCGGCCGTTTCTCGTGAGATTACACTCAGAGATATACTTCGCTTAGCTCACCCCAAACCGCAAAACGAAGCTCTCTCCGAGCGTTTCGGCTACTTGGTTTCAGGGAAGCGGGCTTTGAGTGCAAACTCTGGTCTTAATCCCCAGATTCGCATGCTGGAAACTTTGAAGCGGGCGACTACTGAAGAAGAGACGCTGAACCTCGTGCGCGAGGGTAAGCTGCCTTTTGAAGTAGTCATTCCTGCGGTTAAAGCGACCACGCCTGCAATCTGGTCAGCTCTGCTTCATAACGCGCCCTACTTTAACTTGCTGAGAAATTTGGTGACGTTCACGCGCCATCAGGTTTTTTTAAGCGAGGCAGAGGTAGAGTACGCTGTGCAGCGGCTGACTGACGCCAGAGCTGTCGAGCGTTCGAAAGTGTTGCCGTTCCGGTACTTCCAGGCCTGGCAGCAGTATGTGGCGATGGAAAATCCAGACAGCCTGATCGCAGATGCACTGCGACAGGCTTTGGAGCTTTCCTTTGTTAACATGCCATCGCTGGGTTCTTGCCAGATTGCGATCGGTACTGATACTAGTGGTTCAATGGGCAGTCAGGTCTCTGAAAAGAGCTCGACTCGTTTCATTGATATCGCAGGTATCTTTACCGGTGCATTACTGCGCAAGGCAGAAGGCCGGGTTATTCCTTTACCTTTCGACACCGAGATCCACATCAACCATGGTCTTTCTGGCCGTGATGAAATACTCACGACTACTGATAAGATCAGCCATTGGTGTGGCGGTGGCACTGCGGTTGGCGCGCCGATACAGTTCCTACTTGATCGACGGATTTCCGTTGATGTCTTTATTGGCATCACTGATCAGGAGGAATGGGCGTATGGCGGCGGATATCCCTGTCGTGGGAGTTTCCTTGACTTGTGGCACGAGTACCGCAAGCAGGTTAACCCTCATTGCAAGGCATATCTGGTAACCATTGCCCCGTATCGAGACGCGGTTGCACCGCAGGGCGAGGAAGGTATTCGTTTCACCTACGGATGGAACGACAGCGTGCTCGGTTACATTGCCAATGATCTGGCAGGCGGCGCAAGCCAAATCCAGGCCATTGAGCAAATGGAGCTTGAGTTCGTTGGGGATAACGGTCCGCTTTCCGAGACCGCTAGCGAGGACGCGCAGATTGAAGATTAACCATGGGGTTAGTCTTCACTTCCAAATGGAAGTCCCACATCAGACTGCGCGAAGCTCTGTTTCCGCATTGCGGAGATCTTTACCTTTACTGCGGTTAATGTGATGCCACACGTTTTCTGCGGTTCTGTGTGATGACCAGAGAGCACCCTGGGTCTAAAAGACCGAAACCAATTGTTTAGACTTTAATGTCTGACAATTGTCCCAAATGGGATCAGGGATAAATTAAGTGGGAGAACGTAGATTCTTCCAGGGTGACAAAAAGTCACCCTGTTCATTCAAAGCTTGTAAATACTTGTAGGTTTTGAAGGTAACATCAGATTTGCTGGTGTTAAAAAGTAAATTGAAAAAATAGGGAGGTGCTAAATGATTTATACAGATACAGCTTTACTAAATTTAAATCCTGCAGATTTAGCGCAAGCAGATGACGCGGAAATCAATGCGCTTAGAAAACTTCTGCACCAAATGTGGGATGAGAGCAAGGGAGATGATAAAAAATACCATCGAGCTATTTGGGAACTCTGGGGTAGCTTATCTTATCCTTTCACGTCCACGGAAGTTGCTGAATATCAGGCAGAGAGAGAACTCACGCCTCGCCAGGCTTGGATTAAAAACTATAACGAGCGATTTAAGCCGGATAGTGATATTCTTTGCCTTAGCGATGCCGAGTTCGATGAAGTCTTTCGGCTTCTGCTTCGGCCTTATTCGGAAATTTATCAGCGTCTTGATGAACTAACGTCAAAACGCTGGAATCCTTTCCAGGCTGAATATTTGTATGAACTTGAACATATGACTTTCCCGATCTGTAAGCGGGATAGCTGGCTGGTCAGCAAAATCATGCAATATGATTTGGATGACTATAAAACCAGGATACTTCCTCACCTCGGTCTTAAGACCGAATGGCAGGAAGAGTCTGATGCCGAATATGAGGAATATCTTCTTGAGCTTTCTAATCGTAGCCTCTGGAGAAAATCTATTGACAAACTGAGATCTTGGAAATGGAGAATTAAATCTCTGTTTCAGAAACGTGAAAGTCCCTGGGAGCAACCTGGCATTCAGCAAGCCCTAACAGGCAGCATCTATGAGCAATCTCCGAGTGCATATGTACAGCTTAGATTCAGACGGGGTTATCACGAATTACCTGATCTAGTTTTTGTTCCCTTGGTACCTCTGGAATATTTCCGTCTTTCGTTCAATGGGCATGCTCTCTGCGGGTATGCTTACGGTCCTTGTTATTCTGAATATGGCATGCTTGACATGCTCGACAATTTTACCGGCAATGACGATGATTGGCGATTCATGGACGGTTTTAGTTACGAATTCAATCCGGTCAATTCATTTCCATGGAAGGATGAATTACCGGGTAATCCTGACCGCCTTTCGAATGATCATCGCATTGAATGCCGTTATTATTGATTATTTGCACCCCACCAGATCAGCCCTCGGGCCTCTGGTGGGGTTATTCATTTTCAAACCTCCTTGGGTGCTGTGAAAAAATGGAACAAAGAAGTGGTTTCCCAAACAGCAACCCTTAACAATTGGCTAGAATGCCAATGAGGAGGTAAAATTATGTGGAGTGATAATGGTTTAGCGAGTGAGCATCTTCAACCAAATTTTCCTAAAAATGTTTGGAGAGCTCTCTACCGGCATCTATGTGGGATTGATCCTAATTGGTGTACAGCTCATTTCATATTCGATGAAAAATGTGAGATCATTAGGTCATTCTTTAATGGTCCAAAATTTGGAGATTTTGGATCTTTAGTAAAACTCCCTAAACTTCTAAGGGGACAATTTTTTGAACGGTTGAAAACATACATGTTAGCACATCCATATAAATCTAACATTGTCGGCGATACCCGTTATGGTATCAAATTCTATAACCCTAGCTACAAAATTGAACTCATCAATGGCCGAACGGAAATTGTCTTTGAACATTGTGTTGAGGGAATTGTTCAAAACTATAACCCTCAAAAACATACTTTTGAGATTCAAAATCTGCGCGACATGTTTAGCGGGAAATCTGAAATGAGGGTTATTGATGGGAAGACATGGAATCAGTCCTGGAAAATGACAATGCAGGAACTTAAGCAACAGCTTAAGGATGATGGCCCTAATTTTCAGGCAACTGAAATATGCTATTTACCCCCAAAATAATCAATTAGCCGCAAAGCCCTGAACTCAACGAAGTTCAGGGCTCTTTTAATTATGTCAGAGTTACAAAAAAGCAGACACAAATGTCTGCTTTTAAAATTTACCTGCTAAAGCAGGGTATAAAAATAATTTTAAATATCCAGATTTTTTACATTCTTCGCATGAACCTCAATGAATTTTTTGCGGTTTTCAACTTCGTCTCCCATAAGGATTTCAAAGACTTCATCAGCTTTGGCAGCATCAAGTATATTAACTTTTTTCATCACGCGATGTTCTGGATCCATGGTTGTATTCCATAGCTGTTCTGGGTTCATTTCACCCAAGCCTTTGTATCTTTGGATCACAATTTTTTGTCCGCCTTTTGAAACCACTTCTGTTTCCTCTCCCTCAACTTCAACAACTTCTGTAATTTCTTCCTTTTCTTTTTTATTTTTTTCCGGTTTTTCTTTTAGTTTAGTCAGTTCAGCAATGATTTTTTCTTTTTCTTCATCACTATAAACATATCTGATTTCTTTGCCTTTAGCTAAACGATAAAGAGGCGGTTTGGCAATAAAAATGTGGCCGTTGGTAATTAATTGGGGAAAATAGCGATAGAATAAAGTTAAAAGCAAGGTTCTGATATGCGAACCATCAACATCAGCATCAGTCATGATAATGATTTTGCCATAGCGCAAATCTTCTATGTTAAATTGTTCGCCAATGTTTGTGCCAAGCGCAATGATTAAGGATTTTAATTCATTGTTAGCCAGCATTTTATCAATTCTGGCCCTTTCCACATTTAAAATTTTGCCGCGCAAGGGGAGGATAGCCTGAAATTCTCTGCTTCTTCCTTGTTTTGCTGAACCACCGGCAGAATCGCCCTCTACGATATATAGTTCAGATGCAGCCGGATCTTTTGATGAACAATCAGATAATTTGCCAGGCAAGGTAAATCCTTCTAAGGCGCCTTTTCGTAAAATTGTGTCGCGGGCAGTTTTGGCTGCTAAACGCGCTTTAGCTGCCAGCAAACATTTGCCAATTATGCTTTCAGCATCGCGCGGGTGTTCTTCCAGGTAGATACCAAAATTTTCGCTCATAACTGTGTCCACGATTGATTTTACTTCCGCATTGCCAAGCTTGGCTTTAGTCTGGCCTTCAAATTGCGGATTTTTTAATTTAACGCTGATTACAGATGTTAAACCTTCCAGAGTATCGTCGCCAGTTAAGTTTTCATCCTTTTCTTTGAGGATATTTTTACTGCGGGCGTAATTATTTAGTGTTCTGGTTAAAGCAGTTTTAAATCCAGCCAAATGCATGCCGCCTTCCAGGGTATAGATGTTATTGGCAAAAGTTAAAGTGTTTTCATTAAATTCAGTTGTATACTGCAGGGCGATTTCTACCATCACACCTTCAATTTCTTTTTGGACATAAAAAACATTATCATGCTTCGGCTCTTTAGTGTGGTTTAAATATTTTACATAAGAAGCAATGCCGCCTTCAAAATAAAAAGTATAGCTGATTTTGTTTTTTTTATCCCTGTCGTCCAAGACAACAATTTTTACGCCCTTTGTTAAATAAGCCTGCTGGCGCAAATGGTTGAGAATTATTTTAAGCTTGAATTCCAAGGTTGTAAAAATTTGGGGATCTGGCTGGAAAATAATGGTTGTGCCAGTGCCGCGAGCTGGCTTGGTCGGCTTTACTTTGGAAAGCGGCTTGCCGCGCTTGTATTCTTGAACCCAAAGTTTGCCGTCTCTTTTAACTTCCGCGCGCATATATTCTGACAGGGCATTAACAACTGACACGCCGACACCGTGCAAACCGCCGGAAACTTTATAGCCGCCTTCGCCGAATTTGCCGCCGGCATGAAGTTTTGTTAAAACTGTTTCTAAGGCCGAGACTTTTGTTTGGGGATGGATTTCAACCGGGATGCCGCGGCCATTATCCTCAACAGAAACAGTGCCGTCGGCAGCCAGAGTGATAATTATTAAATTACAAAAGCCTGCCATTGCTTCATCAATGGCATTATCAACAACTTCCCAGACAAGATGATGCAAGCCAGCTTCGGCAGTATTGCCGATGTACATTCCGGGCCTTTTTCGCACCGGTTCAAGGCCTTCTAAAACAGTAATTTGTTTGGCTGTATATTCACTGGAAGCTTTGCTTTTTGCTGTTAATTTTGGAGCTTTTGGGGACATAGGATAATGAGGTTAATGTAAAAAGAGTAAGAAGAGTAAAAAGGGTAAAAGGGGTAAGAAGGGATGGTAAATTTAAAATTGTTATAAGCAAATAAGCGACGGATTTGGCATCGCTTTCTAAGATAATTATATCATAGATTAGAGTATGGCTCAAGTTTGATTTTTACTAAGTAAAGTTAAAATGGTATAATGTAATTGATAAATACAAAAGACAAAATTCAAAAGATAAAATAAATCTAAATACAAAAATTCAAAATTTAAAATTAGGATGTACTATGATTCCAGAGGATAAAATATATGAAAAGCAGCTGGGGTTTTCTTATTGGTATGTGACCCACAAGCTTTTGTTAAAAACTATTATAACTATTATTTTGTTAGTTATAAATTTTGGTTTAATTGCGTATTTTCTTTTTTTAGCGATTTTTAATCTGGCTATTTTTCAAAAAAGCTATCAGGCTATTCTGAACGATTTAGTTTCGGCCAATCCTGACTATGCCATCTTGCGCCAGTTTAATTTGCCGCCTGAAATCAAAGTTGAGAGTATTACTACGTTGCAAAATACTGTCGGTTATGATATTGTAGCGGAAATCAGCAATGCTAACGACAAATGGTACGCGACTTTTGATTATCAGTTTAAAATAGGCGCTGAATTAACTCCTGTTAGAAAAGAATTTATTTATCCGGGGGAAACAAAGAAAATTGTTAATCTGTCGGTCGTGGACGGAAATTTAGCTTCTGAAGCGGTTATTTCCAATGTAATCTGGCAAAAGGAAATTGATTTTGCCCAGCTGTATCAGGAAAAATTTAAATTTAATATTAAGGATGTGAAATTTATTCCTGCCCAGGAACTTGGCTTGGGAGAGAAAGTCCCGGTCAGCCGCGTTAGTTTGACGATTGAAAATTTAAGCGCCTATAATTACAAAAATATAAATTTATTAATCACCTTGAGCTCTGGCGGTCAGCCGGCTGCCCTTACTCAATTTCCGAGCAGTACGCTTGCTAGCGGCGCCTCTAGAAATTTGGATATTAATTTTTTCCAGCGTTTGCCCAAAATTGACAAGGTGGAAGTTATCCCAGAAGCGAATATTTTTGATGAGTCTATATTTTTGAAATATTAAGCAGGGGTCTTTGATTTTATGAAATTGAATAGAATAAATGTAATTTTCCAAAAATTTGATTGGCTGCTTTTAATCACTATTTGTCTTTTAACCATCTTGGGCCTGGTCATTATTTACAGCGTCGCCACTGGCAGCGGCACGGATCAGAGCTTAATTAATTTTAAAAAACAAGTAGCTTTTTTTATTTTAGGCATTTTTTTGCTTTTTTTTGCGGCTATTTTTTTTGATTATAGAATTTTGATAAAATATAATTTTTTAATCTATGGGTTGGGCGTTGTTTTGCTTTTGGCTGTTTTAATTTTTGGCAGGACTATCAGAGGTACGACCGGCTGGTTTAATTTGGGAATTTTTGCTTTCCAGCCTGTTGAATTTGTTAAAATTTTCATGATTATTTATTTAAGCAAATATCTCAGTGATAAGGCCAAATACATCAGCCAATTTAAATATCTTGTGTTAAGCAGTTTGGGCGTGATTTTAGTTATGGTGCTGATTGCCCTGCAGCCTGATTTTGGCTCTGCCTTGATTATTTTTTGTTTATGGCTAGTTTTGATTTTGCTGACTGGCATAAAAAAAAGCCATCTCCTGATTTTAATTGGTTTATTCCTGATCAGCAGCGTAGTGCTATGGTTTTTTGTTTTTCAGGGTTATCAAAAAGAAAGGATAAAAGTTTTTATTGATCCCAGTCTTGATCCTCTAGGTCGGGGCTATAATGTGAGCCAGGCAATAATTGCTGTCGGCTCCGGGCAGTTATGGGGCAAAGGCCTGGCTTTTGGCTCCCAAAGCCAGCTAAAATTTTTGCCTGAAAGCCAGACTGATTTTATTTTCGCAGTCTTAGCGGAAGAATTGGGCTTGGCTGGCGTGATCCTGTTTTTAGGCTTATTAGCTTTTTTGTTTTTACGCTTAATTAAAATTGCCAAAAATTGCAGGGATAATTTTGCCATGTACATAATAGTCTCTATAATTTCACTTTTTTTTATCCAGACTATTGTTAATGTCGGCGGCAACTTGGGTATTTTGCCTTTAACCGGCATTACCTTGCCCTTTATGAGTTATGGCGGCAGTTCCTTAATAGCTAATTTGCTTTTAATCGGGTTGGCAGAATCAATTGTTGTCCGCCAATAAATTCTTTCAATTAGCTTGTGGTTGTTGACAAATTTATAAAAATATTTTAAGATGATTAAATAAATTGCCTTTTGGCAGAAATTATTGAATGTAAAAATTAATTAAACATTATGACAAATTTTTCAATTAAAGCCCAAGCCAGAGAATTAATAGGTAAAAAAGTTAAAAGTCTAAGGATTAAAGGCTTAATTCCAGCTGTTTTATTCGGGCACAACATAAAAAATCAAAACCTTACAGTCAAGCGAAACGAATTTTTGAAAGTATATGGCCAAAGCGGCGAGAGTAATTTGGTAGATTTGCAGATTGATGAGAAAAAACCAGTTAAAATTTTGGTTCATGATTTACAAAGAGATCCGGAAAATGATGAAATAATTCATGCTGATTTTTATCAGATCAGTGAAGATGAAAAATTAAAAACAAGAGTTAAATTGGAGTTTGTCGGCGAAGCGCCGGCAGTCAAAGAATTGGGCGGCGTGCTGGTTAAAAATTTGGATGAAATTGAAATTGAATGTTTGCCTAAAGATCTGGAACTTTTAGGTGAGTTAAAAGTTGACTTATCGTCTTTAAAAACCTTGAATTCCGCAGTTCATATTAAAGATCTGGAAGTCCCAAATCAAATTAAGATACTTGCTTCACCCGATGAAGTTGTCGCTTTGGTCGCCGAGGTCAAGGAAGAGGCTGTGGTTGAAGCGAAACCCATTGCTGAAATAGAAGTGGTGAAAAAGGAAAAGGAAGGTGAAGAAGCTAAAGAGGGGGCGGTTGGGGAGAAATCTGATGCCAAGGGCGGCAGTAATGAAAAAAAATAATTTTTTGCTTAAATATACTCCACTGGCTGGGGTATATTTAAAATATATAAAATTTTAAAATTACAGTTAGTTAAAATAATATGAAAAAACTTTTTTATCTTATTTTGGCTCTGAGCATTCTCGGGCTCAGCGGCTGCGAATTAGTCAGGATTTTAAACTACAAAATGATCAGCAGTCCGAATTTAGTTTTGAGGCAAAATATTGAACCGGAGATAATTCGCCGTAAAATTGACGGCCAGGAAGTAAAATCAGAAGCTGAGGCAAATTTATATCCAGTGGCCATCATGGTTGAGAATGCCGCTGATTCATGGCCAGCCAGCGGATTGGATAAAGCAAATTTAGTATTTGAAGCCATTACCGAAGGGTCTATTCCGCGTTTTGTGGCGCTCTATGCGAATTCTGAGGAAATAAAAAAAATCGGGCCAGTGCGTTCTGCCAGGCCATATTATTTAGACTGGATAGATCCTTATGAACCACTTTATCTCCATGTCGGCGGATCTCCCGATGCTTTGGCTAAAATAAAAAGCGGCAATTGTGCTCTTACTGATTTGAATCAATTTTGGAATGCCCAAAACTTTTGGCGGGATAAATGGCGCTATGCTCCGCACAATGTTTATACTTCTTCGGAATTGATTAAACAGGCATTGGCAGATAAAGAATTAACTGCGCCAACTGATTATCAGACGTGGCCCTATAAAAAAGATTTAGAATTAGAAAAACGGCCGGAGCAGGTTAATGACATTGCTATTAATTATGCCCAGCAATATTACAAAGTAAGATGGCAGTATAATCGCGAGGAAAATAATTATATCCGTTATCAAAATGGCGATATCCATAAAATGAGCGATGGGGAATGGATTAAAGCCAAAAATGTAATTGTCCAGGTCAATGATATGATCGTGCTTGATGAGGTGGGCCGAAAAAAAATCACCACCACTGGCGAAGGCAAAGCCTGGATTTTTAGAGACGGCGAAACTACTGCCGGCCAATGGAAGAAAGATGATATAAAATCAATCATAAAATATTACGATAATAATGGCAAAGAAATTGAATTAAATGGCGGCACGACTTGGGTAGAAGTAATTCCCAACGAAGATTTCTTAAGATATTGATGCTGAATTACGAAGTCAGAATTATGAATTATGAGATATGAGATATGAAATTTGGTAGTTTTAAAATTCCTAAAATCCGGGAATTTTTTATTTAGATCAAGATTGACATTTAGTTTGTGTTGTGCTAAATTTTAGTAAAATAAATTTAAAAAACAAGGAGGTGATTTTCTTGGAGGAAAGAAAATTTAAAGTATCAGCGCATATCAGAGTAAAATCCGATGTGCAATCCGGCATTACTATTGCGCCACCAATGGAAACAAAGATAGATAGTTATATCCAGCCCTTGGCCAGATTATTTCAGCACGTAAAAGCAGAATTTGAAGAGAATTTCAAGGGCATTAAAGTGGCTGAAGTAACTAATATCAGAATTAGCATAAGCCAGGAAAGACAATTTGCACTAAGCGCGCATCTATTTGTCCAAATACCGGAATTGTTTACCTGTTCAATTGATAAAAAAACCGGCGATCAAAAATTTGAACTAAGCCGGCTCTTTGAGCAATTTGAAGAGGTGGCAAAAACTCTTTACTCTGACTTTGAAGCGATCGTTTATTTAAGGGTTTTGCCCATAAACAAATTGGGCGAATCCACTGGAATTAAATTTTAAAAACCTTTTGGGCTTAAGGAAGCGAAAAGGTTTTTTAAAATAGGAAGAAATTTTAAGTTTTATTTTGTAATGGCAAGAGCCCGATCATGTCCGCAAAAATCCTTTATGACTTTAAATTTATATTTTGGGCCGTTATTTTTATTCTCAATAAAAGCAATTGAATTGTGTTGACTTAATAATTTAAAATAGTTAAGATGTGCTTAGGATTTAATGCCGAGTACTTTAAAAAGGAGGAAACTGAGATGTCAATAACTGAGCTAAAAAAACCCGGTGAGATTGTAAATTTTAAAATCACCAAACCTGACTCAAAAAAAATTTATTGGGTGCAAGCCCTGGTCAATGGCGTTTACGGGGATAATCTGGTAATTGAGGGAGGATGGTTTGTCCTGGAGGGCAAAAAATGGTATCCGGTCAATTGCGGTCATCAATATGAAATAGGAACAACGCCACCCCAACTTTTCCCCACTGCTAAATTATTAAAAACAGGGATTGATTTTCCTCCAGAGATTCCCAAGATTAACCAGGCAGTAAAGATTAGCTGGGATGAACCCACTATTCCCGATAAATTTGATTCATTTGAAATCGGTTCCCTGGTGCGAGTCAGGCAAAAGATTTGCCTTAAAGGCAAAGAAGACATCGTATTGATTGATGTCACAAATCCTCGCCAGGTCGGGTATTCAAATAAACCGCAACGAGTATTTTTTGCCAAAAACAAATTTTTCGTTAATGACTTTCGAGGGCGAAGTTGTCCTGCGGAAATAACGCTTCTCTGAAAGCAAAAAAAGGCCTCAGCAAATGGGGTCTTTTAAAATTTTGAAATTATTACTGCGCGATCATGGCCGCAAAGATCTTTTATGATTTGAACTTTGTATTTTGGCAAGGCTTGCTTAGCCAGATTTTTAATTCTTTGTCCTTGTTTGTGTCCGATTTCCAGAAAAATCGCTTTTGGTTTTAAATTATATTTTTGCACCTGGGCAAAGAGCTGACGAAAATATTTTAAGCCGTCAGATCCGCCGTCATAAGCTAGTTTGGGCTCAAATTTTAAGCCAATTGTATCTGAGGAGGGGAGAAGGTTCTCTTCTTTTTTATCAAGGTAGGGGAGGTTGGCTGTGATGATGGAATTCTGAATGACGAAAGCCGAATTCTGAATTTTGTTAAGTGGTTGGAGAAGATTGCCCTTGAGAAACTTAATTTTTGCTTTATTGTCTTTGGCATTTTGTTTGGCGATATTTAAAGCTTTGGCTGAAATGTCTGTGGCAAGAAATTTAGTGTTTTGGATGTTTTTAGCTAAGGCAATGATAATTGCGCCTGAACCGACTCCTATTTCAATAATTCCGATTACGGATTGCTGATTACGGATTGCTGATTTGTGGTATTTAATTATTTCTTCAACCAAGATTTCTGTTTCTGGGCGGGGGATGAGGACGTTTCTATTAACTTTAAAGTCAAGGCCGTAGAATTCCTTATGCCCGAGAATATAGGCGATTGGCTCGCCTTTGAAACGGCGTCTAAACAATTTTTTAAATTGGTTAAATTGAGAATTTGTTAATTTTTTTTCTGGGTATTCAAAAAGATATTCTTTGGGTTTGGTCAAAACTTTTGTTAAAAGAAGTTCAATATCTAAAATTGGGCTGCTTGATTTCGCTTTTAAGTGTGCTGAATAAATTTTGATAATTTGTTTGATTTGCATATAACGATTGTAAAACGGTTGTAAGATTGTAGTAATACAGTTGTAGGACATTGTAAAACAATTGTATTACTATGTCTTACTATTATCTTACAATCACCAATTTATTCATCAGCTTCTTTGAGGGCATTAATTATTGGCGCAAGATCTCCATCCAAAATTTTCGGCATATTGTGCCAGCTTTCTTTGATGCGATGATCCGTAATTCTGTCCTGAGGAAAATTATAGGTCCTGATTTTTTCCGCGCGCATGGCAGTGCCGATTTGGATTTTTCTTTTGGCTCTGAGTTCTTTCATCTTTTTTTCTTCTTCATAGGCAAAGAGGCGTGAACGCAGAATTTCCATGGCTTTTTCTCTGTTTTGCAATTGAGATCTTTCATCCTGGCAGGAAACTACGATGCCAGAAGGATTATGCACGATTCTAACAGCTGAATATGTGGTGTTAACACTTTGCCCGCCGTGGCCGCCTGAGCAAAAAGTATCAATTCTTAAATCTTTCGGGTCAATTTTAAAGTCCACCTCTTCAATAATCGGCAAAACTGCGACTGAAGCAGTTGAGGTATGGACACGGCCGCTTTTTTCAGTTGCCGGCACTCTTTGGACTCTATGAACGCCGCTTTCATATTTCATGTCTCCGTAAACATCATGCCCTTTGATTTCAGCAATGACTTCTTTCAGGCCGCCGATTCCAATTTGATTGGACGAAAGCATTTGCACGCTCCAGCTTTTGCTTTCCGCATAACGGGAATACATGCGAAAAAGTTCAGCGGCAAATAAAGCTGCTTCATCTCCGCCTGCGCCAGCTCTTATTTCTAAAATCACATCTTTTTTATCATGCGGATCTTTGGGCTTGAGAAATAATTTGATTTCATTTTCAATTTTTGCTTTTTCAGGAATAAGCTTGGACAGCTCTGATTCAGCCAGTTCTTTTAACTCTTTTATTTTCAATGATTCATTGGCCTCATCAATGCCCTGATCAATTTTTTGCAATCTAATGATTTTTTTGTATACGTCATTATAATCTGCAAATTCACGGCTGATTTTTTTATATTCTGCCGCATTATTAATAATAGCAGGATCCTGGAGCTGCTTTTGGAGTTGGTTGTATTTGTCTAGGATTTTTTGATATTCAGGGTTGTTCATAGGATGTGGAATATCTGAAACACGGATTAATTTCACAGATTAACACTGATAAATAATTCTCGTTGGTATCTGTGAAATCAGCCCGCCTTGCTCGCTATTAATTCGGATTATTAAGAAAATAAAGGGATCAAGGCAAGCGAGGCAGGTGATAAAAAATCCGTGGTTTTATTATAACACAAAACCCCCATTTAGTCGGGGGTTATGTTTTATAACAATAACCTCCTTCGCGTAAAAACGAAGGTAGGGGTAGTAGTTATTTTTTTGTTTTCTTGGCTTTTTTCGCAGACTGGGCAGCTTTTTTAACCTTTTTGCCTTTTCTGGCAATGGCTAATTCAGCTTTTTTTGCCACTCTTTGTTTGAATCTATCAACGCGGCCGGCAGTGTCAACCAGCTTTTGTTTGCCGGTATAAAATGGATGGCAAGCTGAACAAAGTTCAACTTGTATTTCAGGCGCAGTTGAGCCCACTATAAATTCATTGCCGCAGGCGCAAATTACCTTGGCTTTGTCATAGTATTTCGGATGGATTTCTTTTTTCATAATGGTGATTAATTTTTGAATATATTAAACTTATCATAAAAAATAATATTTGGCAAGTAGGTGTACAAGATGAGTACATAGGTAACACTTTAGAATATTGAAGGGGTGTTTGGTAATTTAAGGAATAATGAGGCCTGCGGAAATTGTATTCAATAAGCCATTCGGTCAAGGCCTTGTTGAATTGCTTAACATCGGGATTAAAGTTACCCATGTCCAGAAATTCAGTTTCCAACGTCTGGTTAAACCTTTCACAGTCGGGGTTGTCCTTTGGGGTTCTGATTCTGCTGAAGTACTGCTTGATGCCAAGCTTCAGGCAAGCCTGTTGAAAGTACTTTTTAAATTCAGTTCCGTTATCATGGCCGACTCGGGGAATCTGTCCATCCAGCAAATAATTGAACCTGTAAAGAAAATCCTCTCCATTTTTTGAAGTCTTGGTATGATAGGATCTGGCATAAGCAAATTTACCATATTTATCTATCGCTGTAAAAACATAACGCTTTAATTTCAGCCGGTAAATTGTAATCGTATCAAGGCAAATGATATACCCCGCTTTTTTCTTGTAACTCGGCAGCTTGCCCACTAGTTCGATTGTTCTTTTCTTCCTCCCCATTTTCTTCGTTTGAGCCCGTTTTTTGCTGGTTTTATCCGTTTTGGAGTGATTGTAATACAAGCGGTACTTTTTGATTGTATACTGGACTTTCCAGGCGCTGATTTTGACCCCGAATTCACTCTCGTAAATCCTAGCAATTTTTTCCTTGCCGTACCTGATACGATCTTTGCGTAAGGCAATAATCCTGCTTTCTTCTAAAGGCGTAATTTCTCTGTGCCGAACATGCTTAGGCGCTCGGGATCTGTCTGCCAGCTTGTATAGGCTGTAAAGGTTGTCTTCATCAAATTCCTTAAACCATTTGTAGAATGTTTTAGGGGCGATGTCAAAATGGCGGCTGGTTTCCGCGGGGCTATGGTCATAGCTGTAAATTATCCAATCAAGACGCTGCTTTGCCTCTTTTGAGACCTTAAGTATCTTGGCTACCTTACGCCATCTTTCAAATTTATTTAAAAGCTTTATTTCGGGAACAAGATAATATGGAGCTATTTTTTTAACATGTGGTGCTAGCATAGTTGATGAGATTAGGTATTTAACCCTTCATTTTGCCCTTTTTGCCTATTTTAGGCAATCTAGAAGTGTTACCTATGTATCTCATCTTCCGCAGTAGGCAAGATGATTGAGGCTAAAATTTGTGGGAATAAACTGCTTAAGCCTTGCATCAATTTTGTTTCTGTGATAAGATTCAAATCAAGTTTTATTTAATTTTAATTACTCATTTAATCTCCCACATCTGGTATTTTTCCTTGCCCTAATCGGGTGAAGCCGGATGGAGGTTAGAAAGGAAAAACTATGACAAAAATCCCTGATATTTTGGAGCTTTTAAAGGCAGGCGCGCATTTTGGCCATCAATCATCTCGCTGGCACCCAAAAATGGAACCTTATATTTTTGGCGTTCGCAACGGCGTTCATATTATTGATCTAGAAAAAACAGCTCAAAAATTGCAAGAAGCCCAGGATTTTATTAAAAAGGTAGTTTCTAATAATGGGACTATTTTATTTTTGGGCACAAAAAGACAAGTTCAGCCGATTTTAGAGCGTGAAGCAAAAAGATGCGGCATGCCATATATCAGCCAGCGCTGGATCGGCGGCTTTTTAACTAATTTCCCAGTGGTCATTAAATTGACCAAAAAATATAAAGATCTGGTTAAAAAAAGAGATAGCGGTGAATTAAGCAAATACACTAAAAAAGAACAGATTAATTTTGAAAAAGAAATCGCCAAGCTTGAGTCAATGGTTTATGGTGTCAAAGATATTGAAAAAATCCCTGATGTAATTTTTATCTGGGATGTAAAAACTGAGAAAACAGCGGTTAAAGAGTCAAAAGTAAAACACGTGCCAATTATCGGCATTTGCGATACCAATACCAATCCTGAAGACATTGCTTGCGTTATTCCGATCAATGATGATGCGACCAAAACCATTGAATTGGTTATGACTTATATTGCTGATTGCGTGATTGATGCCAAGGGCAAAGTCGCAGAACCAGAGAAAAAATAAAAACTAAATATTAATTTTAAAAAATATGAAAATTGATTTGGAATTAATTACAAAATTAAGAAATCAGACTGGTGCTGGCGTGGTTGATTGCCGGGAAGCTTTGATTGAAGCTGAAGGAGATATAGACAAAGCCATTGCTATCTTAAGAAAAAAAGGCGCAAAAATCGCCAGTAAAAGAGAGGCTAAAGAGGCGAGTGAAGGCATTATTTATGCTTATATCCATGCTAATGGCAGAGTTGGAGCTTTGGTGGAATTAAAATGTGAAACAGATTTTGTCGCCCAAAACCAGGAATTTAAAAATTTAGCCCATGACCTGGCCCTGCAGATTGCCGCTCAAAGCCCGTTATATGTTGCGCCTGAAGATGTGCCAGAAGAAATATTGAACAAAGAAAAAGATCTTTATAAAGAGCAATTAATACTTGAAGGCAAGTCTGAAAAAATGCTGGATAAGATAATTGAAGGCAAAATAAATAAATGGCATGAAGATGTCTGCCTGCTCAAGCAATCTTTTATTAAAAATGAAGATATTACCATTGAGGATTTGATAAATGAAAAAATTGCCAGTTTAGGTGAAAAGATCAAAGTCGGCGGTTTTTGCCGCAAACAAATTTAAAACACTGATTTTGTTCACAGATTGACACTGATATTTGTAAATATCCATGATAATAATCAGCGGTTCCAGGTTTTTATCATATGCAGATTCGTGATTTATTCGTTAAATTCGCATTATATTTATGAAGATAGCTGAAGTCCAATTTAATTTATGGGAAACGCCAGGCCAATTTTTATTAAACGAATTGGATTTAAAAATTGGCGATTATGTAATTGTGGAAACTGACACAGCAGTTGAAATAGGAAAAATTATTGAAATTAAAGAAATGGATGATAAAACAGCAACTCAGTCAGTTACCCCGATAAGCAGAAAAGCCACCTTAGCTGATTTGGAAAGTCTGGAAAAATATGAAAAGAGCAAAGAAGAGACGATGGATATCTGCAAAAAAATGATAATCAAAAACCAGCTGGCAATGAAGCTGATTGACATCCATTATTCTTTTGATGATAAGAGAATTACCTTTGCCTTTATTGCTAATGGCCGCGTTGATTTCCGGCCTTTGGTCAAAGATTTAACCAGGCAATTTCAAAAAAATATTCGCCTTCAGCAGCTCGGGGTTAGAGATGAGGCCAAAATTGACGGCGATATCGGCGCTTGCGGGATTGATCAGTGCTGCAAAACGCACCTCAAAGTTTTAGGCAATGTGAGCGCTGACCAGGCGCAATTGCAGCAAGTTTCTCATCGCGGGGCAGAAAGATTATCAGGCATCTGTGGCCGTTTAAAATGCTGCCTGCGTTATGAAAATGATTTGTATAAAGAATTATCAGCCAAATTTCCAGCCATTGGCAGTAAAGTTAAAACCCCGCGAGGCAAGGGTGAAGTGGTAGATTGGCATATTTTAAAACAAACAGTAAATGTCAGGCTGGCCGATGATCCTGATTCAATTGTTGATGTGCCTATTGATAAAATTAGTTAAGATGCTTTTAAAAAGGTTAAAAATCCTCTATACTATAAATAGGGGATTTTTATAATCCTAAAAAGTCGCTTTAATTATCTCAATAAAAAAATATGTCAAACAATTTAGATAATAAAAAACCAATTAAGCCTCAAGATTCCCAGGCAGTCTTATTTTTAAAGCTGCTTATCTTGCTTGTAATTGTAACATTGCCCGTGGCTTTTATGTTTTTGGATTTGTCTCGCACTTTTTTTATGGTGAATAACGGAATAGCTGGTTTAAATATTCAGGCTAATTCCAATATGTCCAAAGGCACTGTTAATGAATTTAATATCCAGGTGCCTTTGCCAGCTAAGGCCGCAGATATTAATTCAGTGCCAAAAGAAGAACTTGATTCTCTTTTCCCTGAACTTAAAAAATAAATACTTAATGATTAAAGCAAAAATTATGACAAAGATAGTCGCAATTAATGGCTTTGGCCGGATTGGCCGCCAGGCCTATAAAGCGGCGATTGATCTTAAATCCAAATTTAAAGTAGTGGCTGTCAATGACTTAACCGATCCAGCGACTTTGGCTTACCTTTTAAAATATGATTCAGTCTATGGACAATGGAAAGGGCATAAGGTTTCAGCCACTAAAGATTCTATTATTGTTGATGGCAATAAAATCCAGGTTTTTGCGGAAAAAGATCCCGGCAAATTGCCCTGGAAAAAGTTAAAAATTGACGTGGTTATTGAATCAACTGGTTTTTTTACTGAAAAGGAGGGCGCGAGCTTGCATTTGAAAGCAGGTGCGAAGGCAGTTGTTATTTCAGCGCCGACCAAATCTGAAGATATAAATACTTTTGTGATTGGCGCAAATGAAAAAAAACTGAAAAAAGGTGAACAAATTATTTCCAATGCTTCTTGTACTACAAATTGCACTTCGCCCGTGATGTCTGTTTTAATGAACCGTTTTGGCGTAAAAAAAGCCATGTTAACGACTGTTCATGCTTATACCGCCACTCAAAAGCTCGTTGATGGCCCTGATGCCAAAGATCCAAGACGGGGCAGGGCAGCTGCGGTAAATATTGTGCCCTCAACCACTGGCGCTGCAAATGCGGTTATCCAGACTTTGCCTGAACTTAAAAATAAATTTGACGGTCTATCAATCAGAGTACCTGTTATAACAGGATCATTAATTGACGTGACAGCGCTATTAAAGAAAAAAGTTACTGTTAAGCAAGTTAATGATGCATTTATTAGTGCGTCAAAAAATCCATTATATAAAAAAATAATTGGTGTGACTTATGATCCGATTGTTTCCACTGACACAATCGGCACGACCTTGTCTGCGATTGTTGATTTGGGTACAACGAAGGTGGTTGACGGGGATTTGGTCAAGGTTTTGGCTTGGTATGATAATGAATATGGATATTCATGCCGTTTGGCTGAAATGGTGGAAATGGTGAAGATCTGAATTATGAACTCTGAATTATGAATTATGAAATATTGATATATTAAGCGCTTCAGTAAAATGGGGCGCTTTTTCTTGACAATAAAAAAAATACGTGTTTAGATTTATTTAAGAAGAATACAATTGATCTTTAAAAAGGAGGAAAAAATGGATCTAAGGGATAAATTAGGGATTGTTTGTATTTTTTTAATGGTATTGGCTTTTGGGTTGGCTGGTTTTTTACATGTATATGAAAAAAAAGTTCTTCCCGAAGTCAAAGACGCAAAACAATATTTTGAGAATTACAAACAAAAAAATCCAGTGCCCAAAAATTGTAATGCAGAAGGGCCGATTGACACCAATGACTGGGAACAAAAAGCCAAGGTCTACACTTATGTTTATCAATGTGAAAAAGGAATAACCCCAGACGGCCGTTTGAAGGAATTAGAGATAAAATATCTCTTTGTCGTCTGTTCATCGCAGGGTTCAAATCTCAAACTGGATATTATTCCCAGATTTGAAAATCATCTGGATCTCGTGCCAACCAAGGATAATGTTGTTTGTGGCTCAAAAGGGCCAATCTGAAAGAAGTTAACTGGCGAATAAGGAAATGCATTAAGCGTTTCCTTTTTTATTATCTCAAATTTTGATATAATTAGAGCAGTTATGAATAAAACCAAATTAAATCAATTTGTTGATTATTTAGTAAAAAATAATCTAGTTTATGCGCCACAATATAATGTTGAGGGATATTTGCATTTGGCTGAATTAAAAAATGCCAAAGATTTTTATTTGGGCTCAGAACTTCCGCTTGATTCCTGGAAATGGTACATGTTGCCGCCTTATCAGAAAATGTTTGATTATGAGGGACAAAATTTTAAAGAAAGCTTGCCCGTCTTGGCCGAGGCCAGGTCTAAGATTAAAAGTCAGATTTTTCTTGGCGTTTCAATTCTAGATTTACAGGCCTTAACTTTGCTAAATCAGGTTTTTGAGCAAGACCCTTATTATCAGGAAATTAAAAAGAAAACTTTGGTTATTGGCACAAGTCATGTGCCCAAAGAAAATTTTTATAAATATTTTGCCAAGTTTGAGGAGGATAAACTTGAACATCTGCAGTTTGATATTTTTCTGGCAGTGCAAAAAAATGATTTTAAAATTTATACTGGCTCAGAAGACGGACAGCGACTTTTGGATAAGTTTTCCGCCAAAGGCGGATCCGCCTCTGGCGGAGGCTATAAAAATTACCAGCATATTGAATATGCAGGACCAATCAGGGAAGAAGGGCTAGATGCTCAAATGGTTTCAGTCATGGATGGCATGCAAAATTTCCATAACCAGAAAATTTGGGATGATCTGGGTAAACGCTGTATTCAATGCGGCAAATGCACCATTGCCTGCCCTGTTTGTTTTTGTTTTAGGATTTATGACCAGTCAAATTTAGCTAAAGATTCTGGTAGCCGAAATCGCTGTTGGGACACTTGTTTTTATAATGAATTTACCCAGGTCGCTGGTCCAGCGCCGTCTGCACCAAAACATCGGCTTATGACTACCACCGCTCAGAAAATTTATTTTTGGTACGAACATCACTTTGTCAGAACACCAGCAACCTTTTCTTTGCCTGGGTGCGTGGAATGCGGACGCTGTACTAGGACTTGTCCGGCAGATATAGATGTCTTTCAGACGCAAAGAGATATATTGAAAGCGAGAGAAAAGAAAGCGAAGAAATGAGGAGGTTTGTGTAAATGGTTCGGTTTAATGATTAATTAATAATTTTTAATTTTTAAAGAATTTTTAATAATTTAATGATTAAATTCTTATGGGGGAAAAGAAAAATGGCGTATTTGATTTAGAGGAAAGAACTGGTAAATTCGGCGAAGAGATTATTGATTTTGCTAAGACTTTGCCTGAAACAATTATCAATAAACCATTAATTAATCAATTGGTAAGATCAGGAACTAGTCTTGGTGCAAACTATATGGAAGCCAACGGCGCAGAATCAAAGAAGGATTTTGTTCATAAAATTTCAATTTGTAAAAAGGAATCGAAAGAAACAATGCATTGGTTGAGAATGCTTGCTAAAGCTAACCCGGCCAGGAAAGAAGATTGTGGCAAGCTTTATCAAGAAGCGCACGAATTAACCAAAATATTTGTCAAAATATTAAGTTCATGTAAGAAAAATGGTAATAAGGATAATTAAATCATTATAACATTAGCCATTGATTAAAAATTAATAATTAATAATTAGAAATTAGACCCGACATTTATTGATTAACTATGTTAAACGAATACAAGACCTACAATTGTAAAATTCTAAAGATAGATACAGAGAGTATTGGTTCCAAGACCTTTACTTTAAGTTTGCCTTACAAAGGTTTTTTATTTGAGCCAGGACAATATGTTATGGCTTCACTCCCAGGGTTTGGTGAGGCGATTTTTGGAATTGCATCAAACATGGAAAATAAAAAGTCCATGCAAATAACTGTTAGAAAAGTAGGAACATTAACTTCAGAACTGCATAATAAGAAAATAGGGGATATAATTGGCATTCGCGGTCCATATGGCCATGCTTTTCCAATTGATTTGGCTAAAGGTAAAAATGTGCTTTTGGTGGCTGGCGGCATTGGCATTCCACCGTTGCGACCAGTAATTTTGGATGCTGTAAAATATCCGAAAAAATATAAGAAGGTCTATATTTTTTATGGCTGTCGTGATGAGAGTTTGTTGAATTATACAAAAGAGTATAAAGAGTGGAAAAATGTTTGCGATTTAAGTATAACTTTGGATAATCCTGAAACTAAAAAGTACCGTAAAGGAGTGGTAACAACATTGTTTGATTTAAAAAATATTCCCGCAGATGCCGTAGCTTTCATGTGTGGTCCGCCGATAATGTATAAATTTGTTATCCAGAAATTGATTGCCAAAGGATTAAAACCAGAAAATATTTTTGTCTCTTTGGAGCGCCATATTGATTGCGGACAAGGCGTTTGCCAGCACTGCGCTATTGGCACAAAATATGTGTGCAAAGATGGGCCGGTTTTTTCTTATGCGGAACTTAAGGATTTTAAAAGTTGGCTTGGTCCGATTTAATCCCGAATTATGAAAGCCGAAATCTGAATTTTGGATTTAATTTTTAAAATAAAATATGAAAAATTTTAAAATCATTTTAATTTTATTTGTAACGATAATTTTTTTAAGCGGCTGTAATTTGGTTGTCAAGCCAGTTAATAATGTTAATTTGAACCAGAATATAAATCAGCCGGTCCAAAATGAATTTAATTTTTTTGCCACAGGCAATATGGTGAAAAATAATCCTGGCTTAAAGCCAGACACCTGGTATTTGGTTTATGAAGAGCCGGGCGCGCCAGCTTTGACAATGGAATTAAAATTTGATCAAAATAGCAAATGTAATGTTGAAAACACCCAGGTTCTATGCGCCTCAATTAATTCAGCTGACTTTTTCCAGCAGGGTGAACAGGTGACAGTTAAAGGGACAAAAAGCGATAGTTTGGTTTTAGTGGCAGAAGTGACAAAACAGCCGATAAATACATCTGCGGGGAGTCAGACCGTTACCTTGGCTGATAACAATAAAACCATAACCCTAAAAATCGGTGAGACGTTTTTATTAAATTTAGGTGAATTTTATAATTGGGATATTAGCATCAGCGATCAAAATATTATTAGCCGGGTAGTAAATATTTTGGTGATCAGGGGAGCGCAGGGTGTTTATAAAGCCAAAACTGCAGGCACAGTTACGCTGAGTGCGACGGGTACCCCGACCTGCTACCCTCAATGCCTGGCGCCGTCAATCTTATTCAAGTTAAATATTGAAGTAAAATAGATGAAGAGCCATTACCCACAAATTAAGTTTGTAATTGATTATAAAAAAGATACAGAGAATGCAATTGATTTTTTAAAAAGAAGAAAAGGTCACCCCTTTATTAAATGGTTTTTACCACAAAATTTTCAGTATGTATTAGAAAGTAGTTTCTCAGAAAAGGAGAGAAATAAAATTCTCAGGGCTTATACAAAATTTATTTTTGCAGTAAAAAAACAGGAAATTGTTAAGGGCACGCAAGAAGCGAGAGAAAATTGGGATAAAGTAAAAGATAGATATTTTAAATTAGTTGATAAAATTTTTTACGGACGGAAGTGGCCAAAAGGCAAATATCTAGCAATTGTTACAATTTATGGCATGTATCCTAGAGATATAAAAAATAAAATGTTTTCTTTTCCTTTTTGGCATCGCTTGCCAAAATTTTCCAATTCAGTAATTGCCCACGAAATGCTGCACTTTATGTTTTTTGCTTATATTAAAGATAGATATGGACTAATTGAAGGAAGCAAAATTAAGAATAAAAATCCCGAATATTTATGGCAGGTTTCAGAGGTATTCAATGATGTAATTGAAAGATGGGCACCGCATTATAGAATTTTTAAGCGCGGCTCCAAGCCCTATCCCGGAACACAAAAGATGTATGATAAAATGAAAGCTGATTGGAAAAAGTCTTCGGATCTAAATAAATTGCTTGATAAGTGGTTAAAATAAATTTATGCAATATAAAAAACATCCAGAACGAGTTTACCGGCATCTATTATCCATGCCCGTGATTTATTTTATGATTATTCCCTTGGTTCTTTTTGATCTATGTTTGGAAATGTATCACCAGATTTGTTTCCGGCTTTATAAAATTCCCATTGTTAAGCGTTCAATGTATATAAAAATTGACCGCCAGAAATTAAAATATTTAACGCGCTGGGAAAAAGTTAATTGCGCTTATTGCGGTTATGCCAATGGCTTAATGCATTATGCTTCAATTATTGCAGCTAAAACTGAGAAATACTGGTGTGGCATTAAGCATGCCAAAGATCCGAATTTTATACCGCCGGAACATCATAAGAATTTTTTAGAATATGGCGATGCCAAAGCTTATGAAAAATTAAGTAAATAAAATATATGTTTAAGCCAAAGATTTTTGAAGGGGGGAGGAGTGAGCCTTTGCAGAAGAGCGCGGAATTTAAGATAGTAAAAATTAGAAATTCAGTAATTGAGGAGGAGAAGATTTTTGAAAAATTTGAAATATTAGGCTTGATTAAAAATATTGCCAAAGAAGAGGATATTGAAGATGATCAACTTGAAATCACAGAGGAATATTATGATCGGAATAATAAATTGGTTGGCTTAAGAGTTTATGTGAAAGTTGGCAGGGCTAAAGGCGTGGGGTGGGGCAGTATATTTTATGAATATATGGTTAAAGGCGTTCACGAAGGACTTGGTTCTAGTGCGGATTCTTCAATTTGTAGAATATACGGGACTATAGATAATCCGGATGTCCCTGATCAGGGCGGTATTGTTGGAGAATATAAAGATGGGAAATGGGAATTAAGGCCAGGCGTGATTGCGCCAAAAGCAACAAATCTTCACTTGTTGTAGCAAGCTATGCTTTTGCGAAGGTAAATGTAAAATAAGTAATTTAAAATAAAATAAAAGCTGGATCAGATGATCCAGCTTAAGGGGGTTTTACGCCTGTGTTTGCAGCAGCCTTAGTTGCTTTCTGCGTTCTCTTTCCCTTTGCCGTTTTTCTTCTTTTTCCATTTCAGAAGCTGCTTCCTTAATCGCGGCAATGGTTTTGCCTTGTTTGCCCTGGCCGACGCAAAAGCTGACTTTCAGTGGGTCTTGACCCTCTTTAATCGGATTTTTGTGCTTTGGCAGGGTAAAAGGCGGAGGAAGATTAAAGATTTGTCCGCAAAATATGCAGCGTACTTCCTCTTTTTGCGGCGGCACGGGTACGGGTTTTTGATCGTTTTTTTCCAAAATTCCCTCCTTGGTTGATTTTTTTGCCACAGTCCCTTTGTAGCGCCTTAATTGTATATAATAATATAAGCGTTTGTCAATTTTATTAAATTTATGTGTTTAAGCATCCCATATAAAATAAAAAAAATTATCGGACAAAAAGCAGTCGTAAGTACTGCCAATAAAAAAAGCAGGGAAGTAAGTTTGAATTTATTAAATAAAGTTAAAGTCGGGGACTGGATTTTAGCTCTAAATAATTTTGCGATCCAAAAGATTGCAGCTAAAGAAGCAAATCAAATTATTAATTTATATAATTATGAAAAAAGTAAATAAGGGCTTGTATCTGGTTTTGGGCACTGCATTAATTTCAGGCGTTTCGGTTTTTCTTAATAAATTTGCGGTATCAACAGTCAGTAATTCTGATATTTTTACCACTAGCAAAAATTTGATAGTTGGCATAATTTTAACTGCCTTGATTGTAACTCCTTTTTTGTTTAATAAGTTAAGAAAAATTGCTAAAGATGATTGGGTAAAATTAGGCCTAATAGGAATTATTGGCGGCAGCGTGCCCTTTCTTTTATTTTTTAAGGGTTTAAGCATGACCAGTGCTACTAGCGCTGCATTTATTCATAAAACATTATTTGTTTGGGTCAGTTTATTGGCCATCTGGTTTTTAAAAGAAAAAATAGGCAAATTGCAATATTTGGCTTTGGCTTTATTATTTTTAGGTAATTTAGCGCTGTTAGGCTTTAAATTTTTTAATTATGGCTATGGCGAACTTTTAGTTCTAACTGCGACTTTGATGTGGACAATTGAATTTGTGATAGCCAAAAAAGTTTTAAAAAATGTTGCCTCAGAGATCGTGGCTTGGGCCAGGATGTTTTTTGGTTCAATGATACTACTTGCTTATTTATCAGCTACAGGTCAGATTCATACTCTAGTCTCTTTAAATTTAAACCAATGGATTTGGGTGATAATCAGCTCAGTTTTATTGTTAGGTTATGTTTTAACGTGGTATAAGGCTTTGAAATATTTGCCAACGGTAACCGTGACATCAATTCTAGTATTAGCTTCGCCGATTACAACCAGTTTGGAAATTATATCTAGCCATAAGTTTAATATTTATCAAATTGGGGGATCTTGCTTGATTACTTTAGCTTGCATATTAATAATTTATTCTGTAAGGAAAATCAAAGATGTCCAAGTTAATTCCCCAAAATTCAATTGAAGGTGTTTTGCGCTGCGCCAGATATGCATTTATGCCCAATTATTTCGCCTATTGCGGGCCTGATAAAAACAAGGCGCTCTTTGAGTATTGCAGCCAAAATTATTTTGAGCCGACTTTACAAAATATTTTGTCAGAATTTGAAGTAATGCACCCTTATTTAAAATTAATTGCCAGAGAAAATAGGATTAAAGATGAATTTGACCCAGAAGTTGTTGAGGCCTATTGGCTTGGCAATAATTTAATTGAGAATGTGCAAATTAAAAAGTTGTACAGGCATTTTACAGAGGATAAAAATCTAAAAGCAAAATTGCCAACTTCTGTGGCAGAAAAAGTTTTAGGTTTAGCGCCTCAAATGACAAAGCCGCATCATAATTTTCATGTCATGAATATCTGGTTGCGCGCCGGTAAGGTAAATATTATGCACACCTTGAAATCAATTGATGAATGCAGGATTTCCTGGGGTAAAATTAAAAAAATAAAAAAATCATCCATTTTGGTTGATTACAAGCCTTTAATTATAAAAGATGATAAAATAACTTTAGGCGATACATTAGAACGAGAAGTTTTAACCCAGTTTGCGGATAAAGGATTTGTTAAAGATTTAAAAATCGGGGATATTGTGACAATTCACTGGGGCTGGGTCTGTGAAGTAATTAATAATTCACAATTAAATAATTTGCAAAAATATACACAAGAAAGTTTGAATATTTTTAATGAGCAGGGGAAGGAATTTATATGGGGAGGGTGAAGAAGGTAAATTGATAGTAAGACAATGGTAAGACAATTGTAAGACAGTGGTAAGACAATGGTAAAAAAATTATAAAATAAAAACAAAAATCATGGAATTAAATAATTTGGAAATCTATAAATTGGCTGTGGAAATTGCCGAAGAATGCTGGCCAATATATTCAGAATTTGATTGGCAAACCAAGAAGTTGATGGGCGATCAATGGATGCGGGCGGTTGATTCTATGGGAGCTAATATTTCTGAAGCAAATGGCCGTTATCATTTTTTGGACAGAAATAGATTTTATTACGTCGCTCGCGGTTCTTTAAAGGAGTCTGTCCATTGGACTAATACTTTATATAAACGTGAAAAACTTACTGAAATGCGATATAACTCAATATTTGGGAAGCTTAAGAATTTGGATGTAAAATTAAATAATGCGATAACTTCTACCTATAAGACGAAACAAGACGAAGGGCAACGGAATCGTTTGTAAGACGATTGTAAGACTATTGTAAGACAATGGTAAGGCAGCTGTAAGATCGTGGTAAAACAATTGTATTACAATATATTACCATGGTATTACAATCGTTTTATTCGCCTAATTCCAAGCAAACATTATGAAGTCAAAAAACAGATTAAAACCCCACGTCGCCATCTTCGGACTAACAAGCTGTGAAGGTTGTCAATTCTCTCTCTTGGATTTGCATGAGAAATTTTTAGAATTAACCAGCTATATTGAATTGGATGAATTTAGATTAATTGAGGATGAAAAAGAACGCTCACATTATGATATTGCTTTTATTGAAGGCAATCCTGTGACCACGGAGAATTTGCATATTTTAAAACGCATTAGGAAAATTTCAGATGTGGTGGTTGTTTTAGGCAACTGCGCTGATTTAGGCGGGGTTTGGGAAATAAAAAATTACCATGATTTTAAAAAAATAGGCTGTTATGTTTACAAATCATGCAAGACAATTGAAAATAGGGAAGTAGTAGAAGTGCCCAAGGCCATTAAGGTTGATTATGTAATTCCTGGCTGCCCGATTAATGCCCAGAATTTTTTAGATTTGGTATATAATCTTATAAACAAAAAACCCTGGGCTTTGAAGATGAATCCGGTTTGCTGGGAATGCCAGATTAATAAAAACCCTTGCCTTTTGCAGGAAGGGAAGATTTGTCTGGGGCCAATTGCTTTAGCTGGCTGTAATGCAGTCTGTTTGAATTCGCGTCAGGAATGCTGGGCGTGCCGGGGAATTTTAGATCAATCAGATGAGAAAATCAGGAATTTGATTAAGATTTTACAAAATCATGGTTATAGCCTGGCTGATATTTTAGAGAAAATGGAATTTTTTGGAGCACGAGATAGAATTGAAGCTGCCATGAAAAAGGCAAATGACTGAGGAAATAAAGCTAAGAGACTTGACAATCATTATATTAAATTGTATACTCCATTCGCGGAACAAACTGCAGCCCAAAAAGCGGCATACGGGAAGCTGTATAAGTTTCGCAACCCTCCTTTTGTAGCGCTGAGTCCTAGGTCTCGGGAAATGACTGTCGCCCAACAGTCATATATCAGGGCGGGCTCAGCGCTGAAAACTCTGGGGGAACATTAATTGTTCCCCCTTTTAAATTTCTTATGTTAAAACTTGCTTGGAAGCGTCTTATTGACAAAGTTTCCAAAATGTATATAATTTAGATGAAGCCTGTTGTCACTGCAGGCTTCTCCTCAAAGCGCTGAGCTTAGATCTCGGGTATGACTGCTACCGTCACATATTCAGGCTGGGCTCAGAGCAAGCAAATTCGGGAGAGCGTATTATCGCTCTCCCTTTTAAATTATTAAAAAAGAAAAAGGCGAGATTGCTCTCGCCCTTTTATTTTTTAGTTCTTAGCTATGCCGCTAATGTTTTTCTGGTTGATTTTCCTTCTTTGAAGGCTTGTAACGAGCTAAGAAGATTTTCCCTTATTTGCCAGTTGCTTTTGTCTGCCATTTCAATGGCTTTGCCAGTTTGAACGATAAGCGCGGCTACTTGTTCTTCAAGTGATCGCTCAGCTGGAAAACGTTTGGCATAAGGGCCGGGAATTTCGTTGTCGTGGTCTGTCCCGCAATTGCATGTTCCACCATCATCGATAAACGAGCCGCATCTAGCGCATCGATTACCGAATCGACCAGGATATGATGCCCGGTTGAATTCGATGAGGAAGGGTTTTTCGCCGATAAATTCTGCAAGAGCATTAAATACCGGCTGGGTTTGATGTTTACACCGAGTCCCTCTCTGGAGCAAGGAAATGGCGCAGGCACATAAGGTGCCTAACTTTTCCGCGTGGTTGGTCGCAGCAACCATTTTAAATACCTCCGGTTTGTTGTTAATGTTTTTCTTTTGCTAATGGTATTAGCACTAGCAAAGAGCTTCTTTGCTTTTATCATAATAATTACTTAAAATTTTGTCAAATTTGGGTTTTTAAAGATTTTTGGTATAATGTTTATAGAATAAAGCAGTAAGAATTTAGAATATAGAAGAAATTCGTAATTGTTGTATTCTTTGTTCTATATTCTTAATTCTTAATTCTAAAAAAATATGACTGAATTTTTATCATTTGACTTGCAAACAGCTTACAATGAAATCAAAAAACGCGCTGAAGAGGCGCCAGTGACTAATAAAGAGGCCTGGGATGAAATGGTTGATGATTATATTACTGAAAGGTTAGAAGTTGGGGAATTAGATTTGGATAATGACAGCCAGGGGATGATTGAAGAACTAAAGTCAATGTGGTCTGAATATGAAAAAAATCTGAATATAAGATAACAGAACCACGAAATTTTATCACTAAATAACACGAAAATTAATTTAATGTAAATGAACAAGTGGTTAAAAATTTTAGTTATTGTTTTTGTCATTCTTGCCATCGGGCTAGCTGGTATTGTTATTTATTTTTATCCGCAGATTGGGCCGGCTTTTGGTCAGCCAGTGGCAGATGTGAGTAAATTATTAAATGCGAATAATAATACGAATGTAAATAATAATGCGAATATTGCGAATGATGCGAATGTCGCGAATGTGGTTCCGGAAGTTATAACGCCAACTGTTCAGGGTCCATTTACGATTTTGGGTAATTTTAAAATTGATGTATTTGCCAAGGATTTGAATACGCCAAGAGTATTGCTTTTTGATGATCAAGGTAGTTTGCTGGTTTCAGCCATGGGCGAGGGCAAGGTTTATGCAATTAAATCCGATGGCTCAAAAGTTGTCATAGCTTCAGGTTTGAATAATCCGCATGGTCTGGCCATTGATAACGGTTATTTATATATTGCTGAAACAAACAAAGTCAGCCGTTATACTTATGATTCAGCCAACTTAAAATTAGGCAATAAAGAATTTTTGTTTAATTTGCCAAGCGGAAGCGGACATTTTACCAGAACATTGCAATTTGGCCCCAATGGATTTTTATATGTGTCAGTTGGCTCATCCTGCAATGTTTGCCATGAAACTGATGAGCGCAGAGCTACGATTTTAAAATATGACCCGTCCAATTGGTCTTATGAAATTTTTGCTAAAGGCTTGAGAAATACTGTTTTCTTTATTTTAAATCCCAGGACCAAGCAGTTTTGGGGCAATGATATGGGGCGTGACAATTTGGGCGATAATTTGCCGCCAGATGAATTTAATATTTTAAGTGCTGGCAAAAATTATGGCTGGCCAATTTGTTATGGCCAGAAAATTAATGATCGCAATTTTGATAAAAATGTTTATATCCGTGATCCTTGCGCTGATTCAGTGGCACCGATTTATGAATATGGCGCGCATAATGCGCCGCTTGGCCTAACTTTCATTGATTCAAAAAAGTTCCCAGCAAGTTGGCAAGGAGATTTACTTGTAGCATTACATGGTTCCTGGAATAGTTCAGTACCAGTTGGTTATAAAGTTGTGCATTTGAAAATTGATGGCAATAAAGTTGTCAGCTCTGAAGATTTTATAACTGGATTTTTAACTTCAGCTGGAGTAATTGGCAGGCCTGTTGATTTGGTGTTTGGGAAAGATGGTGCGCTTTACCTCTCTGATGACAAAGCAGGGGTAATTTATCGGATTTATCGGTAATAAGATGATTGTAAAACAATGGTAATATGGTGGTAAGACAGTGGTAAAACAATTGTATTACAATATCTTACAACTGTCTTACAATCGTCCATCCCTTGACATTTTTATAAAAATGAACTAAGCTAAAATATCAAGAGTTCTTTAAGGCATCAGTTTATACTTAATTCTAAACAAAGTAAATAAGGAGGTAAATAATGTTAATAGATGAAAAAGATGAAAGGTGTTCTGAAGAGTCAATAATCATGAGTGGATGTAAAAAGCGAGATGAATTATGGGAATCTCTGCATATGAATAAAGAGGCAAATAGCCCATTAACAGAAGTTGAATGGGATATGTTAATGAAGCATGTCGAGGAGTGTGATATTTGTAGAGAGTCATTCGCGGCATTTCATCAACTCCTGGAAACACATGGAAAGGAGATAGTGGAGGGTATGATAGATGATTGGCCGGAATTAAGGAGAGAAATACTATCTCCGAAATGTCTTCATTAAGGAGTCAGTTTCTTAGGAATAAAATATAATGTAAAATTTAGCTAGCGGGAAATGCTAGCTTTTTTATTTGCGTAAATTTGGTAAGGCGAAAACGCCAAGAAACGGAATGACAGACTTTAGTCTGTTACTTAAAATAGGAATTTGGTAGTTTGTGTTTTACCTGGGTTCAGTACAACCTCCCCTGAGCCACTCCTTTTTTAAGGAGGTAAAGCGAGGATAAGAATTTTGTATATTTGTAGAAGATTCGTAATTTTGTAGGAATCCCTTGACATTTTCATAAAAATGAACTAAGCTAAGATATCAAGGGTTCTTTAAAAAGCATCATTTGATGCTGAAAGTTTGAGTACAAAAAAGATAGTCTAAAAAGGAGATAATTATGTCAGAATATAAAAAATGCCCAGAAAAGGAGAAAATTATGGCTTCCTTTGGCAAGAAATCTAATTTTGAATTAACAGATGAGGAATGGGATAAAATTCGTGAACATACAAAAGAATGCAGTATATGCAAAGCAAATAATGCAAAAGTAGAAAAAAAATTTTTTCACGGAATTGAACCCGATGCCCTCCGGCAACCATTAAAAGAGATTGAAAATTCTCCTCACAATGATGACTAAGTAAATTTTAACAAAAAAATGTGAATAAGAGCTACTTTTTAATAAGTAGCTTTTTTGTTATGCAAATATAAGGTATAATAAAAGCAAGATTACTATGTCAAAAACAAAAACAATTAAAATCAACCACATTGCCAAAATGGAAGGGCATACTGGATTTGTGGCTTCAATTTTGGAAGGAGATGTGATAAAGGCGAAATTGGAAACATTAGAAGGCGCGCGTTTGATTGAGGGCATACTTTTGGGTCGGGATTATTTTGAAGTGCCCATGATTACTGCCAGAATCTGCGGCATTTGTCCGATTGTGCATTTTCTTTCAGCCACGCATGCGATTGAACATGCTTTTGGCATTAAAGTTTCCAGCCAGACCATTGCTTTGCGCAAAGTCATGGAACTTTTGCAGATAATCCATTCCCATTCTTTGCACATGTTTTTTCTGTCTTTGCCTGATTTTTTTGGCATTGAAAATGATTTGAATTT
Organism: Patescibacteria group bacterium; assembly: GCA_041651155.1. Lineage (NCBI taxonomy): Bacteria > Patescibacteria group bacterium. The sequence continues at coordinate 308,028 of JBAZJU010000001.1, forward strand.
TATAAAAAAATATCCCAAAGAAACCCAGGCGACTTTGCGAGTGCGCCAATTTGCTATAAGTATGGTTGAATTAATTGGTGGACGTATTGTTCATCCTTTAACCATTGAAGTCGGCGGGTTTAAAAAATTGCCATCTATTCAGGAAGTAAATAAATTATTGAAAAATTACAATTCTCTTTTGGCTGATGCGATTTTTATTGCTGAATTTGCGCGCAAAATAAAATATCCAAAATTTAGCCGGGAAACAGAATTTATTGCCCTGGATAATAAAAAAGAATATGAAATTTTATGGGGTGACATTATAACCAGTAAGGGGAAAAAATATACTGTTAAAGAATTTCAGCATAAGATCAAGGAATTTCACCAGCCGTTTGAAAATGTTAAAAGAGTAAGTTTGGATAAAGAGCCTTATTTTACCGGTGCTTTGGCGCGTATAAATTTGAATCATGATAAATTAAATCCCCAGGCTAAAAAACTCTGGCTGGAGGCAAAACAAAAAATGCCTTGTTATAATACTTTTTATAATGTCTATGCCCAAGCAGTGGAAATCGTCCATTGTCTGGAAGAAATTAATAAAATTTTTAAACAACTGGGTAAAATTGACCAGAAAAATATTAAAGTTAAGGTTAAGCCCAAAGCAGGCGTGGGTTATGGCGCGGTTGAAGCGCCGCGGGGAATTTTACTGGATTATTATAAATTTGATAAAAATGGCAAAGTTCTTGAGGCCAATGTGATTACGCCCACGGCGCAATTTTTGGCCAATTTAGAAGCTGACTTAAAAGCATATTTGCCCAATGTTTATAAATTGCCGGTTCATGAGCGCAGGATAAAAATTAGGGCTTTGATTCGGGCGTATGATCCGTGCATCTCTTGTGCGACACACTAAATTTACACCCTGCTTTAGCAGGCCCACTAAAGTGGGGAATAAAATTTAATATGTTTAGATTCTTTCTTCCCACCACAATTGAAGACCCACAGAACATAGTCATTTCTGATAAAGATATTATCAAGAAAATCACCAAAGTTTTGCGTCTAAAAATTGGTGATTCTTTGTTTTTGTTTGATAACACTGGTGAGGAATACGAAGTGATATTTAGTGAGCTAAAAGATAAAAAAATTTTTTGCCGTTTAATTAGGAGGATTGAAATTGACAGGGAACTGCCAATTGAAATAGTTTTATATCAAGCACTCTTAAAAAAAGACAAATTTGAATGGGTTTGTCAGAAAGCAACTGAAATTGGAGTTAAGAAAATTGTGCCTGTAGTAACGGAATTTTGTGTGGTCAATGAATTGAACCAGAATAAAATTAGTCGTTATAAAAAAATAATTGAAGAAGCCACAATGCAAAGCGGAGGGAAAATTCCGCCAGTTTTTGAGCCAGTAATTAAATTCGCAGATGCTGTAAAGAATTTAAATCCCCGAGATTTGAATTTAATTTGTTATGAACAGGAAAAATCCAATAATTTATTAGATATTTTAAGAACTCATGGCAATAAGACAATAAACATATTTATCGGATCTGAAGGCGGCTTTTCGCAGTTTGAAATTGATCTAGCGCGGCAGAATTCTTTAATTCCGGTTAGTTTAGGAAAAAGAATTTTACGCGCAGAAACTGCGGGAATTGTGGCGTGTGGGATAATATCTCAACTATTCGTAGATTAGTAGCTAATTAGTAGATTAGTAACCTATGCATGATTTACATCTTGCCAACCAAATAATGAAACTCATTTTAGAATACGCCCAGAAGAATAAACTCAAAAAAGTTACTGGCGCGGTTATTGGATTAGGACAAATTACTGAACATGGTTCAGAAATCGCGCCAGAGAATTTGGAATTTAATCTTAAAATGCTGGCCCAAAATACTTTGGCAGAAGATTTAAATGTTGAGATTAAAATAATTAAAGGGGATAGTTGGGTTTTGAATGAAATAATTGGTGAATAGCGAAAACGGCACGAGACCTGTACTTTATAGCGGACTTTAGTCCGCGAAGGCCTGGTATTACCTTACGGGGACTAAAGTCCCCTGTAAATTATTATTATACGGCGTTTTCGCCCTATTCCATTTTTTCTGTTATAATATACTTATGAAATTAAGAACTCTTAAAGCTCTCAAAAATTTAAAAGGCAAGACTGTTTTGGTTCGCGTTGATTATGATGTTGAAATTAAAAATGGAAAAGTTATAGAGCCAGAAAGAATTGAACGCAGTTTTCCAACCATCAACTTTTTATTGAAAAATAAAGCAAAAGTTGTTTTAATGGCTCATCTGGATAGGCCGGGAGGAAAAATAATTAAAAAGCTAAGCTTAAAGCCAGTAGCAGTTTATCTGGATAGTATTGCCAAAAAACCGGTTCAGTTTATTGACGATTGTATTGGCGAAAGGGTAAAGCAAAAAGTCGCCAAAATGAAAGCCGGGCAAATTTTGCTTTTAGAAAATTTAAGATTTTATCCGGGCGAAGAAAAAAATGACGCAAAATTTGCCCAAGAATTAGCTTCATTGGCTGATATTTATGTTAATGACGCCTTTGCCAATTCTCATCGTACTCACGCTTCAATTGTTGCGATAACTAAATTTTTGCCTGCTTACGCCGGTTTTAATTTATTAAAGGAAGTGATAAATTTGAGCAAATTGCTCAAGGGGTTTAAAAAGCCAGCCACAGCGATAATAGGCGGAGTAAAGATTGAGACAAAGATTAAGGTGATTGAAAATTTTTTAAAAAAATACAATTATGTTTTAATTGGCGGGGCATTGGCCAATAATTTTTTGAAAGCCCAGAAAATTAATATCGGCAAGTCAGTTTATCAAAAAGAATTTGTTGGTTTGGCTAAAAAGTTAATGCTAAAAGCCAAAGGCAAATTGATTCTGCCGCTTGATGTGAGGATTTGTAATAGCTTAAATGGCCATGGCAAGATTTTAATCAAAAAAATTTCAGAACTAAATAAAATTAAGTCCAAGAATTTTTATATAGTGGATATCGGTTTACGCACAGAATTAAACTTTGCGCGCCATTTTAATCAGGCAAAAACTTTAGTTTGGAATGGGCCGATGGGCATGTTTGAAATTCCAGAATTTAGCCATGGCAGTGATTTTATCGCTCAGCAATTTGCCATAATCTCCAAAGGACCGTCTTTTGGAGTTGCTGGCGGAGGAGAGACGATTGCCTTGCTAGATAAATTAAAATTAAAAACCTGGCCTGATTTTGTGTCTACTGCTGGTGGAGCCATGCTGGAATTTTTGGAAGGCAAAGTTTTGCCAGGGATTAGACCGCTTTTAAAAAAATCTTAATTCTTAATACTTAATTCTTAATTTTAAAACTTATGCTTCCAAATTTCAAAGAAAATCCATTATTGTCTGTTCTTTTGTCATTGTTTATTGTAGTTTTGGGCATTGCCATTGGCTTATGGGCCTGGAACATGTCCAAGCAGCATTATTACATTGGTAAAAATCCAGACATTCAGAGAACCATTAGTATTATGGGTGAAGGCAAAGTAACTGCTATTCCTGATATTGCTTTAGTTTCACTTGGCTTATCTACCCAAAAAGCCAAAGTTGCTGATGCGCAAACAGAGAATTCAAGGACAATTAACTCCTTAATAGATAAATTAAAAGCTTTGGGCATTGCCAATGAAGACATTCAAACTACTGATTATTCTATTTATCCAAACTATGACTATAGCAATGGCAAGCAGACTTTAACCGGCTATACTGTTTCTCAGAATGTGCAGGTTAAAATAAGACAAACTGACAAGGTTGATGATGTTTTAAAAACTGCCGGTGATTTGAATTTAAACCAGATTGGAGGTTTGACTTTCACTATTGATAATCCTGAAAAATATAGACAGGATGCAAGAATTTTAGCCTTAGAAAATGCTAAACTAAAAGCCGACGCCTTAGCCCAGGTTATGGGTGTTAAATTAGGCAAAGTTATTTCTTTTAGCGAAAGCGGTTCTGGCGTGCCCACACCTTATCCAATTTATGCAAAATCAGACTCGGTAGGTATAGGCGGGGGAGCGGCAGCACCTACAGTTTCAGCTGGCAGCCAGGATATCATAATTGATGCCACGATTAGCTACGAACTTGATTAGTGAAAGAGTAAAATGGGTAAAAGGGGTCATCCTACGCTAAAGCTTCGGATGACAGGTAAAAATGGAATTAATATAATAAATTTATTTAATCACAAATTTATTTTTTGTATATTTGTATTAGATTTGCCTTCGCAAACCGTAGTTTGCTACGGCAAACGAAGGTTTGTAATTTTGTAGTGTATGTTAAATTCCAGAAAAATAAAAAAAATTCACGCCTTGGAAATTTTGGATTCACGCGGGAACCCCACTCTTAGTATTAAAGTTGAATTGTCTAATGGTATTGTGGGCAAGGCCAGTGTGCCATCCGGGGCATCAACAGGCAGTCACGAAGCCTGGGAATTACGTGATAATAATAAAAAGCGCTATCAAGGAAAGGGAGTATTAAGAGCTGTAAAAAACGTAAATGAGGCTATTGATTATTTATTGAGAGGCATTGAAATTACTAAGCAACAAGATATTGATAAATTAATGATCAAGCTGGATGATTCAAAAAATAAAAAAGATTTGGGTGCCAATGCGATCTTAGGAGTTTCTTTAGCCTGCGCCAGAGCCGGTGCCTTGTCATCGGGTCAGCCATTGTATGCTTATCTTCGTGATATTTATAATGTGCATTATAAGAATTATTTACTGCCTATTCCAATGATGAATGTCTTAAATGGCGGCGCGCATGCAGACTGGGCTTTGGATTTGCAGGAAATCATGATTGTGCCTAAATTTAAAACAATGGCAAAACGCGTCCAAGCTGGCAGTGAAATTTTTCAGGCCTTAGGAGGCATCTTAAAACAAAATGGTTTTAAAACAATGGTTGGAGATGAAGGCGGTTATGCTGTAAATTTGCCAAAAAATGAAAAAGCCTTTGATTTTCTTTTGGCTGCAATTAAAAAAGCAAAATATAGAGCTCACAAAGATATTGGTTTGGCAATTGACGCAGCTGCTACCGGATTCTATTTACCGCAAAAAAAAGTTTATAAGATTAATGGTAGAAAATTAATGGCCAGAAAATTAATTTCGTTATATGAGAAGTGGAAGAAAAAATACAAATTGATTTCTATTGAAGACGGTTTAGCTGAAGATGATTGGCAAAATTGGAAAATTTTAACTAAAAAATTAGGGGAAAAATGCATGTTGGTTGGCGATGATTTATTTGTGACAAATACTGATAGATTAAGAAAAGGGATTGAACAAAAAGTTGCCAATGCCATTTTAATTAAACCAAATCAAATCGGTACTCTAACTGAAACTGTGGCTGCTATTTATTTGGCAAAGATGAATAATTATAAAGTAATTATTTCCAATCGCAGCGGTGAGACTTGCGACTCATTTATTGCTGATTTAGCCGTGGCAGTCAATGCTGAATATATCAAAGCAGGCTCATTGTCACGCAGTGAAAGATTGGCAAAATATAACCGCTTAATGGAAATTGAAGAAGAATTGGGGAAATGACAAATCACAAAACTCTAAAGACAAAATAAAAAAAAATTATAAATCTAAAATTCAATTTTTTGTTATTTAATATTTGTGTTTTAAATTTATTTTGTCTTTTGCCTTCGCAAACCGTAGTTTGCTACGGCAAACGAAGGTTTGTCCTTTGTTCTTTTGAATTTTCATATAGAAGCCACGGCGATTTTTCAGCTGCGGTTTTTTTATTTGAAAATAATAGCATTTTGAGGTAGAATATAGATATATGAAACAGGACAAAAATATTGATTTTTTGCCTATAGTTTTAGTTATATTAGATGGCTGGGGCATTGCGCCAGCTTCAAAAGCCAATCCAATTTCTCAGGTTAAAAAGCCAAATTGGGATTTTTTTAATAAAAAATTTTCCCACACCGAATTGATTGCTTCTGGCTTAAAAGTCGGCTTGCCAAAAAACCAAGATGGCAATTCAGAAGCAGGCCATATGAATATCGGCGCTGGCAGGATAGTTAAACAAGAGGCAGTCTTGATTGATGAAGCCATTAAAAATGGAACATTTTTTAGAAATCCAGCGTTATTAGAAGCAGTCAGTTGGGCTAAGAAAAATAAATCAAATTTACACTTAATGGGTTTATTATCCAATGGTGAGAGTGCTCATTCTGACCCGCTTCATTTGTACTCGCTTTTGGAACTAATGAAAAGAGAAAAATTTGAACGAATTTATTTGCATCTTTTTACTGATGGACGCGATTCATCACCGCATGCAGCTTCACGTTTGGTCAGTAAACTGATAAATAATTTTAAAAATCATGAAACAATATCAACTATCGTGGGACGCTTTTATGCAATGGATCGCATAAAAAAATGGTCAAGAACAGAAATGGCCTATAATGCCATGGTTTTAGGCATTGGCCTGGCATCTGATAATCCTTATAAAGCCGTGAGTGAAGCCTATAATCGGGGAGAGACAGATGAATTTATTTCTCCGATAATAATTTTAAATCCCCAAAAGAAACCCAAATTTATAAACGATAATGACGCGGTTATATTTTTTAATTTAAGGTCTGATCGTGCCAGACAAATGGCTAAGCCTTTTGTCCAAAAACAATTTGAAAAAGATAATCTGGGCGCATTTAAAAGAAAAAAAGTTTTAAAAAATGTAAAGTTTATTGCCCTGACTGATTTTGGCCCGGATTTAGACAGCATAATGACTGCTTTTCCTAGCGTGATTCTAAAAAATACCTTGCCTTTGGTTTTAAAAAAGTATCGCCAGCTATATCTGGCAGAACGAGAAAAATACGCTCATGTCACATATTTTTTCAATGGCGGACATGGCCAGCCTGTTAATGGCGAAAAATGGCTGGTGATTCCATCTCTTGGAACGAATTATTTAAAGCATCCTCAGATGTCAATTCATCCTTTAACTAATATAATTTTAAAAAATTTGCAAAATAAAAAATATGATTTTATAGCAGTAAATTTTGCGAATGCGGATATGATCGGTCACACTGGTGATTTCAAAGCAGCGCTTAAAGTTATAAAAATTATTGATACTTGTTTAGGAAAAATATACAAGGCTGTCTCTAAGGCAAATGGCACCTTGCTGATAACCGCTGATCACGGCAATATAGAGGAAATGATTAATTTAAAAACAGGGGAGGAGGATACGGAACATAGCGCAAATCCCGTGCCGTTTATTATTATTAACAACTATTGGCAAAATAAATTAAAATTAAAAAACAGCGGCATCTTGGCAGATATTGCTCCTACTATTTTACAGCTTACTGCAGTTAAAAAACCCAAGGAAATGACAGGTACGGGATTAATAAAAAATAAAGTATAATCAATATATGAAATTAAAAAATCGTCCAGTTGTTTTAGTTATATTAGACGGCTGGGGTGTTGCGCCGGCATCACCTGGCAATGCCATTACTCAAGCTAAAACGCCAAATCTGGATAAATTTATCGGTACTTATCCAGCAATGACTCTTGTTGCGTCTGGCGATGCTGTTGGTTTGTCTTGGGGTGAAATGGGGACTTCAGAAGTCGGCCATACCAATATAGGTTCAGGTACAATTTTTTATCAAAGCTTGCCGCTTATAAGTAAAACTATTGCAGACGGCGCTTTTTTTACGAATCAGGCTTTTTTAGATGCTGCAAATCACGTCAAGAAATACAAATCAAAATTACATCTGCTTGGCCTGGTTAGCAATGGAGGTGTGCATTCTCATATAGACCATTTATACGGTTTATTGGAATTTGCCAAAAAACAGCAAATAAAAGAAGTCTATATACATGTAATTTTGGATGGCCGAGATTCAATTTTTAACAGCGGTTTAGGTTTCGTTAAAGAGCTTTTAGCAAAGATTAAGGAATTAAAAGTAAATGCTAAAATCGCCACCATTTCCGGACGTTTTTATGCAATGGATCGCGATAATCATTGGGAAAGGTTGCAAAAAGCCTTTTGGGCCATGACCAAAGGCGAGAGTGAACAAAAATTTTCTGATCCGATTAGGGCAATTGAAGCTTCTTATGAAAATAAAATTTATGATGAAGAATTTATTCCGACTGTGATTACCAATAAAAATAGGCCAGTCGGCCTGATAGAAGACAATGATGCTGTTATTTTTTTTAATTTTCGGGCAGACCGCGCTCGGCAATTGACTCAGGCCTTTGTCTTGCCTGATTTTAGCAAATTTGAACGCCCAATTAATTATAAAAATTTGTTTTTTGTCAGTATAATGCAATATGACAAGGATTTGCCTGTAGATAAAATTGCTTTTTTTTCAGCGGAAATTACCAACCCTTTAGCCAAAGTTTTAAGTACGGCAGGCTTAAAACAATTACATATCGCTGAGACTGAGAAATATGCGCACGTAACTTTTTTCTTTAATGCCGGAGTGGAAGCGCCCTTTCCTGGAGAAGATCGGATTGTTATCCCGTCTCCGCGTATTGCGTCATATGCTGACAAGCCAGAAATGTCAGCCTCAAAGGTTACGGACGAAGTATTAAAAGCCATTGAAGCAAATACCTATGATTTTATAGTTATAAATTTTGCCAATGCTGATATTGTAGCGCACACCGGCAATCTAAAGTCAACCATTAAGGCTTGTGAAATAATTGATAAATGTTTAGGCAAAATAGCAGCCTTGGTTTTAACAAAAAATGGAGTAGTTTTGGTTACGGCTGATCATGGCAATGCTGAGGAATTACAAAATATAAAAACAGGGGAAATTGATAAAGAACACAGCACAAATCCCGTCCCATTTATTATCATCGGGCATGATTGGGAGGGAAAAAATTTAGGCTTGCCTGATAGCATGGGCTCTGACTTAAGCTTGGTCACTCCGTCGGGTGTGCTCTCGGATATTGCGCCAACAATTTTAAAATTAATGGGTGTTAAAAAACCGCCGGAAATGACCGGGACTTCTTTGATATAGGAAATAGGTAATATGAAATATGTCCGGCTTCGGCTCATTAATATCTAATAGGATGAGAAATTTGCGAACTCATGCCGAGACGAGTAATATGGATTGGCCTTCGCCAACCGAAGTTGGCTTCGGCCAACGAAGGTTGGAAGATTTTAAAAATATAATATTCCTTTCCGTATTTCATATTACTTATTTCTTATTACATTCATATGCCCGAATTACCAGAAGTTGAGACAATTAAACGCGGCTTGCAAAAAAGTATTGTTGGGAAAATTATTTCTGATTTTTCTTGTGATTGGCAGAAAATGATTAATTATAAAATTGCTGATTACAGATCGCGGATTAAAGGTTTGAAAATTATAAGCTTAAGGCGGCGGGCAAAGATGCTGATTATTGATTTAAGCAAATCACGGCATATTTTAATCCATTTAAAAATGACTGGCCAATTAGTTTACGGCAGTAAAGTAAAATGTTTAGTCGGCGGGCACCCGATCAAAGAAGGTTTTGAATGTCTGCCGAATAAATTTACCCATGCGATTTTTACGTTCACTGACAAAAGCCATTTGTATTTTAATGATATTCGCAAATTTGGCTGGTTGCGGCTTTATAACAGCAAACAGTTAATTGAACAATTAAATAAAATGAAATTAGGACCAGAACCTTTATCTGCAGAATTTACTTTAGATTATTTGCAGTCGGCCATGAAAAAACGGCCAAATAATAAAATCAAGCAATTATTAATGGATAATAAAATTGTAGTAGGCATAGGAAATATTTATAGCGATGAAGTATGTTTTTATGCCAGAGTCAGACCAGACCGCAAAGTCAAAAGTTTAACAGCTAAAGAGATTAAATTAATTTATCAGGGCATTGGAAAAATTTTAACTGCGTCTATTAAAGCCCAGGGCACGACATTTAGCAATTATCGCAATGCCAACGGGGAAGCAGGCGCTTATTCCAAGCAATTAAAAGTTTATGGCCGTTATGGCGAGAAATGCAAGCATTGTGGGACTATAATTAAAAAAATGACAATTGGTGGCAGGACATCATCATATTGCCCTAAAGATCAGAAATAAATTTATGGCTCAAGAAATTGCTTCAATTTCACTTAATAAGGATTTTGAGAGCATTAAAAAGACAGATGACAATGGCATTGAATACTGGCAAGCAAGAGAATTAATGCCAATTTTAGGCTATAAAAAATGGGAAAATGCTGAAGAAGTCATTGGGAGGGCTGCTAGAGCTTGTATTAATAGCGGGCAGGCTGTGGATAACCATTTTCTCCAATTCAGGAAAATGGTTGATATTGGCTCAAATACAGTGAGGGGAATAACGCTAGAAAATTTACCTCCAGAAAAACATATCATGGAATTGAAAAACGATAAAAAGAAAATATTAAATGCAAAGAATAGAAAAATATAAACTTATGGTTTACAATGATAATTTTACAACTGAAACAAAGGGCTGTTGTGATGTCCGGGATATTACCAGCCAAGTTAAAAAGATAATTGAAGATTCAAAAATTCAAAATGGTTTGGTTTTAGTTTTTGTCACAGGCTCAACCGCTTCCATCTCAACCATGGAAATCGGAGCAGAATTAGATAAGGATTTAAAGGAAGCGATGGAAATAATCGCGCCAGAAGGCAAGCATTACAACCACGATGATAAATGGCAGGATGGCAATGGATTTTCCCATATTCGCTCAACTATTATTGGCACACATTTAACATTGCCATTAATTAATGGCGAGCCTGTTTTGGGCAACTGGCAGCAGATTGTTTTACTTGATTTTGATAATAAAAAAAGGGACAGGCTAGTAACTGTCCAGATTGTGGGGGAATAAGATATTATTGTAATACAATTGTAAAACAATAGCAAAAAGATTGTAAGACAATTGTTTTACCAAAGTATTACTATTGTCTTACCATTTTTTTATATTAACAATGCAACAATAATTCCTAAAATAATTCCAGCCAACGCTTGCCAGTAGGTATGCCCCAATCGTTCTTCCAGAAAAGGATATTTATCTTCTTTGTAATCAGGCAGATCTTTAATCAGCATATTGAGAATTTTAGCGTGCTTGCCCAGCATTTGGCGCAAACCAACAGCATCGCGAATTACCACAAAAGCCAAGGTTATGCTGATAACAAAGGGAATAGATAAAAAACCGCTTAGCAAGCCAACTTCAGTCGCTAAGGCTGATACCAGGGCTGAATGAGAAGAAGGAAACCCGCCATAAGAATTAAAGTTTTTCCAGGAAAATTTACCCCTTGTTGAATCAACGATTACTTTAATTAATTGGGCGATGATTAAAGCAATAAATGGCGTTAGAAGAATTTTATAAGACATATTTTTATTCTAAAATACTAAAACACAATAACATTAAAATACTAATACTATTATAGCAAAATTTAAAAAAAATATGAAGAAATTTTTACTTATTATTTTAATTATTTCATTGGTTATATCCTTAGGCTGGATATTTAAAATTGTTTTTATTAGTCAGGCTGGTAATGGTGAAATTAAGAATTTTAATATCAGTCAAGGAGAGGGTGTGCATCAAATCAGCCGAGATTTGAAAACTGCAGGCTTAATTGATAATTCCTTTATTTTTGAAACTTATTTGTGGGCAATCAAAGGAGGCAATAAAATTTTAGCTGGTGAGCATACCATTAATGCTTCGTGGAGCATTAGACATTTGGTAAATGCATTGATTTCTGGTTCAGACTTGGAAAACGAGCGAGTAATAACAATTTTAGAGGGCTGGAATTTGCGCGACATAGCAAATTATTTTGTTAAAATTGGAGTTATAACAGAAAGCGATGAATTGTATGGATTAGTGGGTTATCCGGGAGTTGATTATACTAATAATTATACGCTGCCTAATCCTACGGATTTTTCAGCTGACTATGAATTTTTAGCAGAAAAACCTAAGAATTTAAGTATTGAAGGATATTTATTCCCTGATACTTATCGTGTTTTTAAAAATGCCAAGCTTGAGGATATAATTAAAAAAATGTTGGATAATTTTGACCATAAAATAACTTCTGCTATGGCTGGACAAATAGAAAGTCAGGGGAAGAAGTTATATGACATTTTAACTTTGGCCTCAATAATTGAAAAAGAAGCCAAAACACTGGAAGATAAAAAAAGAGTGGCAGGGGTGTATTATAATCGTTTAGAAATTGGCATGGCTTTACAGGCTGATCCGACCGTTAATTATATAACAGAGAAACAAACTGATCGTCCTTCAAGCGAAGATTTGCAGACAGACAATCTTTATAATACATACAAATATCCTGGTCTGCCTCCCGGTCCGATTTGCAATCCAGGACTTGATTCTATTATGGCTGCAATATATCCTGAAAAAAATGATTATTATTATTTTATAAATACGCCTGATGGAAAAATGATTTTTGCTAAAACATTTGCAGAACATAAGCTAAATAGGGAAAAATATTTTAATGACTAATTAATTAAGTAAAAAGTTTATAAAGTGGGAGGTTTTTAAAGAATTGTGAAAATAAATAAATTTGAGTATATTATTGCATGGCAAAAAAGTAAGGAATTAGTTATAATTATTTATGATGCCTTTAGGGAATGTATTGATTATGATTTTGCCAGACAAATTAAACATGCAGTAATCTCTATAATGAATAATATAGCCGAAGGTTTTGAGAGAAAGACCAATAAGGAATTTATTAGATTTTTATACATGGCAAAAGGTTCTTGTGGGGAAGTAAGATCAATGCTTTATTTAGCCTTAGAACTAAAATATATTTCAAGAGTAGATTTTGAAATATATTATGAAATGTCTTTGGAAATATCCAAAATCTTATCCGGCTTAATAAAATCTTTATAAACTTTAAAACTTTATACTTTAAACTAAAAACACATGCTAGACAAAAAATTTTTTGCGAAATTAAAAAAAGATTATAATTCCTATGATATTGGCCGCAGGATTATAATTAAGCACAGTAATGACATCTTGAAGCTGGCAAAACAAGCCATCTTTGCCTTGCACCGCGACAACATTGCTGAAGCTGAAAAGAATTTTAAAGAATCAGAAGAACTGCTAAAATATTTGGGCACTAAGATTAAGCAAGAAAAAGGCTTGGAATACGAGGGTGCATTTTTGGCAGCTCAAGAAGAATATTGTGAGGCCAAATTGCTTTATCAGTTTTTAAAAACAGGTAAAATTGGCGCCTTGCCTGGAGTTAAATTTGATGAAAATACTTATTTAGGCGGCTTAAGCGATTTTACCGGCGAATTAGTCAGGCGCGCGGTTTTTTTAGCCACCAGAAGGCGGTATAAAGAAGTAGCAGTCTGTGAACAGGCAATTGAAGATGTGGTTCATGAATTAATCCAGTTTAATTTGATCGGACCTTTGCGTCCCAAATTTGACCAGTCCAAAAATAATTTGCGAAAGATTGAGGAGATAATGTATGATTTGGAGATAAAGAAAAGACATTAAATTGGTAAAAAAGAAAAGGCCCTTGTCGGGCCTTTTTAAAGTAAACTATTTATTTTTGGGATCTCTTTTTTTGAGATGTTCCAATAATGCAGTATTATTACCTAGGCTTATTTTATAGATACTGACCGAGGTAATAATTTTACCCAATTTTTTCATCTCATCAGTTTGAATTTCTCTTCTCCAAACTTTGAGGAGTTTTTTTTCTACCTCATTGATGATTTTCCAGTATTGGCCGAGTAAATCGTGCTCCAAAGCATGTTTTTGAAAAGTTTTGAGTTCTTCGAGCGAGCGCATATCTATTTCCCCAACACCATATTCAGCTATTAGTGATTTGAGCACGTCAATTATGCCCTCGGTATTAACTTCATATGATTTAGGCTTGAATTCTAGCACGAAGAATTTATCGTTGTCGACGAGATCCGTTGCATCTTGTGTATTAAAGTCAGGAAGTTGTATCTCTTCAAACATCAGGTCAATATTTTCATCGGAATCGTCAGCGGGAACACCTTCAATCTCGGCTTTTTTTAGGCGAGCTTCAATTGACGCGATGCTTTCTTTTTTTGGCAACGGCAGGCGTACTTCTAGGGGCTCATAGCTATCAAGATATTTGGCGTAGAGCTTGTCAAAGTCACTTAATCGTTCCGATGTTAAATTTTGGAATTCAAGTTTTAGCAGTTTTTTGAATTCAGCCGCATCAGTTTTGATTCTGTAGTTGATGATTTTTTTTATGGCACTGCCCATTTCTTTGCGAAAGACTATGACATTCCTTTTTGTCGTGAGTTGATCTTGCAGCCCTCTTGTGTCCACCATGTAGGTTTCAATGATGGCACGTATGGTTGTAATGCGATCAATCTCCAAAAGGCGAATTGCATCTGCCTCATTCCGTTCCTCAGGAAGGCGATTCTCTAGCGCAAGATGATCCCACATATGCAGCGTTAAATCCGTGTGCAGCACTTCTTCCCAGATTTCTCTGTTATTGATGCCATAATGTTTCATTAAGGCATCAATTAATTTTAGTGCCTCCCACCTGGTTACCCAAGAGCCGACATTAAATAAGATTTGAGCAACCCCTTCCCATTTTTTTTTGAAGGTCAGTATCGCTAAGTTTAAGTCGTCGTATTGGATATCCTTCAATATTTGGATGGCGTCTCCCATCTCTATTTTTGATTCAAGGGCTAAACCAAAGATTTTTAATCTTGCTCGTTCTGAAATCATTTTTTCCTCCTTGGCATTTAGTGCCTTTTGTTATCCATTGCCCAAGGGCAAAAGACGTTAATTGTATTGTTAAATTGCATTGTTTAACTCATTCATTAATGATTAAAATTATCATAAATTTTATAGTTTGTCAATATCATTAATATTTGCTAAGATTATACTAAATTATATGACTGAAAGAATTGAAAAAGTTTTAAAAAAACTGGAGGAATTAAATAAAGCAGGCGGCCAGTGGAATATCTCCAGGGAAACTGGTCTTTTTTTGCATAAATTAATTTTAGAAAAGAAGTCCGAAGTAATGGTGGAAATTGGCGCTTCTAATGGGTATTCTACAATTTGGTTGGCAGATGCTGCGCAAAAAGTTAACGCTAAATTAATAACTTATGAGTTTGTACCGGAAAAAGTGCGCGATTTAGTTTCTAATTTACAAAAAGCTGATTTGATAAAATACGTGCAAATAATTCCTGATGATGCCAATAAAAGGTTAGGGGAATTAGATGAAAGAATTGATTTTGTTTTTTTAGATGGCAGGAAAAATGAATATTTACAGCAATTAAAACTACTGGAGCCAAAATTGAAATCGGGCGCTATTATTATTGCTGATAATGCCATTTCCCATAAGCACGTCATGGAAGATTATCTTTATTATGTAGAGAATGAGAAAGCATATCAAAGCGAATTAAAGGATATTGGGGCTGGTTTGGAAATAAGCATTTATCAAGGATAAGCTGTTGCCTTGTCCTTTTTCTTTTTTCCAAGTATGATGAAAATAGAAGAATTAAAGTGAAGGGAGGAATTCACATGGCTAGTAAGCCTGAAAAAAAAGGAAAGTCGGATGAAGCAATAGCTGAGCAAGTAAATGCCTGGATTTCGTCACCAGAGGGTAACGCAGCCTTAGAAAAGGCGATAGCAGACTGTGATCAGACAGTTGCCGAGCTTAATAAAAAACGTTCATTTAAACCGTCTGAACTTTTAAAAACATTTGGCCCAGTTGAGGGACAATGATGAAAAAATAAATCTGGAGGAGGACTTAATGGCTAAGAGATCTAAAAGTGGTGAATCAAGAAAGACAAAGGGTAATCGGTCATTAGCGAATGGGCTGAAAAAAGCGGCTGAAAGATCAGAAAAATTAATAAATAGATTTGAAAAATCGTCTCGTGTTGACGAGAAAAGTTTAAATGAACCAATGACAATCTAAATGCAATTAGGATGAGGCGCTAGCCTTGTCCTTTTTCTTTTTTAAAGGTAAGATTACTTTATGAAAATAAAAAAAATTCATTTCCAAAACAAATTTGATTACATTTCCGCTGGTGAGCAGGATTATTTAGGCCGTTTGAAAAAATATTTAGAGTTAGAAATTTTAAAAGTGAATGAATATTATAAATAATAAAATGCAGCTAATTTATGTTTAAAAATAATGAGAATTTTTGCACGCTCTATCTGGTTAGACATGGAGAGACGGAGTGGAATAAAAACGGAATTATTCAGGGTCAATTAGATTCTCCACTCACCAATGAAGGAATAAAACAAGTTCAACAAACGGCTAATGATCTAAGGGATATTCATTTTGACGTTATTTTTTCTTCAGATTTACATCGGGCTCGAAAATCCGCGGAAATAATAAAGCTAGAAAGACAACTGGCTATCCAGACCTCAAGAGCTTTAAGGGAGCGAACATTTGGTCACTATGAAGGAACCCCTGGAGAAAAATACAGAGAAAAATTTCAGCAGCTTTTTGAAATGGTTAAGAAACTTTCTGACGAGGATCATAAGGCATTTAAGTTTGATGATGATATTGAAAGTGATGAGGAAGTCATTGGCAGGTTTATAACTCAATTAAGAGAAATTGCCGTTGCTTATCCCAATAAAACTGCAATTGTAGTTACTCACGGCGGTTGTATTAGGACATTTTTAATGCACATGGGATATATTAAATATAGTGAATTACCGGTTGGCGCCTTCTTAAAAAATGCCGGCTATGTAAAAGTTCTATGTGATGGCATTGATTTTTTTATCCAAGAAGTAAAAGGCGTTAATAAGCAAACACAAAAATAAAAAAAGGGATTTTTAGTCCCTTTTTAGGTGCATTTCATTAATTTGCATAATTCGTCGGAAGTGCCTTTTCTCACGGGAGAATTTTGTAGTAAGCCAAATCCCAATGATTCTGATGATTTGTTCTTGGCTCATTTGTTTGGCACCCAAGCATAAGACATTAGCATTATTATGTTCACGGCTTAGTCTGGCTACCTCTTCGTTGTAGACCAGGGCTGCTCTGATTCCCGGGTAGCGATTAGCTACAATTGACATGCCAATACCTGTTCCACAAATTAGAATGGCTCTATCCATTTCACCTTTGAGAACTGCCTCAACTGCCGACTGTGCGAATTGAGGATAATCAACTGGTTCATCTGAAAAACAGCCGAAATCTACTACGTTTACTGGGGAATTTTTTAAAGCAGCTTTGACTGCTTCTTTCACTTTAAATCCGCTATGATCACTTGCAATTACTATTTTCATTTTAATCCTCCTTTACTTGACCTTAAATCAACTAATAAATATTGTCAATATGCGAAAAATTAAAAAAACAATAGTTATTTCACTAGGCGGTTCATTAATCTCGCCTTATGAAATTGATGTTGATTATTTAAAGAAATTCAAAAAGATAATTGAGAAGTTTGTTAAGCGGGGTTTTCGCTTTGTGATCGTGACCGGTGGCGGAAAAATTTGTCGCAAATACAATCAGGCAGCCAGGGAATTAAATAAAAAAGTGAAACCAGTTGAATTGGACTGGCTGGGAATTAAAGCAACTAAAGTAAATGCAGAATTAGTCAGGGTGATGTTTGCTAAGAAGGCGTATTTTAAAGTTATTGATAAGCCCGACACAAAAATTAAAGGATCTCAACCGATTATAATTGCTGGGGGCTGGAAGCCAGGCGCTTCTTCGGATAATATGGCAGTTAATTTAGCCAAATCATTTAAAGCATCAATTGTGATTAATTTAAGCAATGTGGAATATGTTTATGATAAAGATCCTAATAAATATAAAGGCGCTAAGCCTTTTAAAGCTCTTTCCTGGGCTCATTATCGCCGTTTAATCGGCGCTAAATGGGATCCTGGCGCTAATTGGCCATTTGACCCCATTGCCAGCAAATTAGCGCAGAAATTGGGTTTAGAAGTCATTATTTGTAATGGACATAATTTGGAGAATTATTTAAGCGAGAAAAATTTTAAAGGGACGATTATAAGATGAATCTAATATACTAATAATTTACTAATGATACTAATTGGTTATGAAAAATAAAATTGATTTAATTTATCCAGAATTAAGTTATGAGATAGTAGGAGTATTATTCAGGGTATCTAACGAATTAGGGTATGGTTATCAGGAAAAGTATTATGAAAATGCGATCAGCAAGTTATTGGATCAAAATAAAATAAGTTACAGAAGGCAAATAAAATGCGATTTAAAATTTAATAATGAAAAAATAGGCCTTTATTATTTGGATTTTTTAATTGACGATAAGATAGTATTAGAGATTAAAGTCGGAAAACGATTTGCTAAACAAGCATTTGATCAAATTATTGCTTATCTTAAAGCAACTAATAAGAAACTGGGTATTCTGGCACTATTTAATAGCCAAGGTGTTAGATTTATTAGAATTGTGAACTTAGAAAATAAATTTGAGTTAAAAGAAACAGAAATCAAATTAAGTAACTTCCGTAAATTAATTAAACACTAGAAATTATTAGTATAATTAGTATTAAATTAGTACATTAGTATCCTTATGAAGGAAGTATACCCGCCAATGCACACTGCCGAGCATTTGCTTAACCAGACCATGGTTCGTTTATTCGGCACCAAGCGCTGTTTTAGCGCGCATATTGAGAAAAAGAAATCAAAATGTGATTATCATTTTGACCGCGCTTTAAATCCCGAAGAAATAAAGTTGCTGGAAGATAAGGTTAATGAAGTAATTGCACTGGACTTGCCAGTGAAAGAAAAATTTATTAATTATGAGATTGCCAGTAAACAATTTGATTTGACCCGCTTACCTGAAGGACAAAAAGAAGATTTAAGAATTATTGAAATAGGGGATTATGATTCAGTGCCTTGCATTGGTCCGCATGTAAAGTCAACCAAAGAAATTGGACAATTTAAAATCATTTCCAGTGATTTTAATAACGGGGTTTTGAGGATAAGATATAAGTTAAGTGAAAATGGCTAAACATTGACATTAGCATTATTTTTTGCTAAGCTAGAGAATTAATTGTAAATGGAATTTGAACCTTAAAAATTTAGTAAAAAGAAAAATAGGAGGTAAAGATGACCCAAATGGAAATACTTAGAAACCTCAAGCGTTTTCTAAGGAGCGAAAAATTCGCAGAGCGATTAAAGTTAGGCCAGCAAAGCACTTTCCAGGCCATTTATAAGGCTATCAGAAAAGGAATGAATGCCTTTTACATAAAAGAGCCGAGCGGTATTGGCAAAACTCAATATGCGATTGAGCTTACCAATGCTGGTCAGTTCAAAAAGGTTTTATTCCTTGTGCCGACATTGGCTTTGGTAGATCAGACTGATAATCGTTTCCGTAAGTTCGGCGAAAACATTGTCTCAATCAATAATTTCACTGGTACTAAGAAAGAAATGGACGGGCAGATCATTATTGGCACTTATCAATCTTTTCAAAGGGCTAGTGAATTCCCGATTGATCCGTCATGCTTTGATTTGGTAATCTGGGACGAGGTTCATGAGGCTTTAACGCCGGCACGCCAGCAGATTATGAATTTTTTCGACCCTCAAACAATTCATCTTGGCCTAACTGCTTCGGATGAATACAATGAATTGAAGCGAGTTGAAAATTTCATGCCGTGTATTGCAAGAATGACCATCGAAGAGGCAGTCAAACTGAACTTGCTTTGCGGGGTACGATGCTGGCTTGCCCAGACAAACATAGATATCTCCAGAATTACTCTTACACGCGGCGATTATGATATTAAGGAGCAAAAACGCATCATAGACATCGTTCGTCGCAATAGAGCTGCACTGGATATTTACAGTGAATTCTTTAATGGTCAAACTTGCTTGATTACGTGCATTAACGTTGAGCATGCAATGAAGATCGCAGAAATTTTTCAGCATGCAGGTATTTCAGCTCGAGCAGTCTGGGGCAGTACGCAGGAATACTATTTGCCCAAAAGAGAATTACAGCAGCGCTTGGATGATTTCAAAATCGGCAAAATCAAGGTTATAACCACTGTTGACTTAATTGATAAGGGCTTTGACGACACGCTTATTAGTGCCCTAATCAATTTGCGCATCACCAGTTCTGTAGTAAAAGCCACTCAACGTGGTGGGCGAGTCTTGCGTCTTTTTAGCGACGAGGATAAAAAACAACCAGTGGCGAGAAAGATGTTCAGAAGATGGGGAGGAAAACTTGCAACTGTGGTTGATTTCCTTGATGAATGTCAAAACCATTCTTTCAGGCCAGTCCTCTTTAGTGATATTTTAGGAGGGACATATATCTTACCACCACCCATGGAGGAACACGAAAGGAATATTGGCGTTGGTGGAGACAAATTGTGGCCACCTAATGGCAGAGTCAGTATAAGACTCATAACTGATTTAATCCAAGTTGCCAAAATCACTGCCCAAATGACAACTTTTGACAGCTTACCCGTGGCAAATGAAGACGGTATAGTTTTCCTGCCAGTCCAGCGTTAATTGTTCTTTCTTCAAAATTCCAGCCCGACAAATAATCTTTGTCGGGCTTTTTTATTGACAAAATCTATTTTTCTTGCTAAGCTCCATTATCGGACTTTGAAAATTTAAAAAAGGAGGCCACTATGAATATGAATGAATTCGTTAAAGAATATCGCCTCCTTCAGGATGAAGAGGGACGGTATCACTGGATTAATGATCAGGGGATAAGAAAAGAGCCATATTGCACTGTCCAAGCGTTATCCCAATTATTAAATTTGAGCATACCAACTATAATATCTCGTACTTCAATATTGACTCCAGTGCTCGTTAAAAAATATAAAAATCGAGTTGCTAACTCATACAACTTTAACGATGCCAGAAACGTTTTTAGTGATTTGTTAGATGATACTTTGTTAATTGTAGACAAATATGGTTGGGCTATCAAAAATGGCCAAAAATACGCTTCCATAAGTATCATTGCTCAAGAATTAGGGCTATCTTCACGGACAATAAAGATACGTGTAAAAAACAAGGTCGCTCTTAAAGGGAAAATCAAGAATGGCCTTCTCGTCGTTCTATATAACTTTGAAGAAGCTAAGAATGCTTGTGCCGATCTGATTGACGAAGAACTACCAATCGCTAGCAAAGATGGTATTTTGAGGTATAAGGGGGAAGAATTTGCAGCAATATCACGGCTTGCAAAAATTTTAAACATTAGCGCGACTACTCTGACAAGAAAAATCAATAAAACGAAGCAACCCTCTTTAAGATATAAATCTTGGAGTGGATTACCTCTAATAGGTTATAATATCGCGCAAATAGAGAAGGCTTTTCCTGAATTATTTGAAGAGTTACCAATGGCAGACGAGAATGATATGATTTTTTCCAACGGTGAATACTATGCAACGCTTAAAACCTTGGGAAAAATTTTTGGTATTAGTAAGCGTGCGATACGCATAAGGGTAGAAAAATCTAAATTACCAACAAAACAATTTAAAGCAAAGAATGGTAATTTAGTTGAAGGCTTTAGTGTAAAAAAAGCGAAATCATTGTGTGCTGATTTGCTTAAAAAAATTCCTCATATTAATGAAAGTGGTATCGCCATGATTGATAACGAGCAATATGCTTCAGTGCCTCAATTGGCCAAACTTTTAGGTATTGCTCATACAGCCATTAATGTCAGAATTAAAAAAGCCGGAATACGCCCGACAAAGGCAAGGAGAAAAACCGGACGAATAGCAGATGTTTATAATGTTAAGAAAATAAAAACAGCTTGCTCTGATATTCTTGATCACGACTTGCTTATTGCTGATGAATCAGGTTGGGCAACTAAAAATGGACGAAAATATGCGTCAATAAAAACCATTGCTGGAGAATTAAAATTATCTCCAGCAGCTATAAATTCACGCATAAAAGATTTATCATCTGTAAGGGGTAAGCGTGGGATATTAACTGATTTTTACAGCTTTGATGAGGTTAAAAAATCATGTGCAGATCTTCTAGATGACACCTTGCTCATTGCTGATAAATCTAATTGGGCTGTCAAAGATGGTAAAAAATATGGTACTATTCAGATTATTTCTGAAAAGTTAAAGCTATCTTATGATTCCGTTGTGCTACGTGCCAAAAACTCATTGGCTTATAATGGAAAAAGTAGTACTGGAAAGATTGTTTCTCTTTATAGCCTTGAGGAAGTTGAGGCCTCATGTGTTGATATTCTAGCAAAAAAGAAAAAAAGAAAAAGCACCTAAACCCGTTTCCAAATGAAGCGGGTTTTTTAATCCACAACCAAATTTGACAAAAACTTTACCCCTTGTTAAGATATTTTTATATGAAAAATATTAATCAAGCTTGGTTTAACTTTTACTTTTTTAGCGGATTTAGCCTGCCAGCTTGTTTAAATATGTAAATTTAGGAATAATTATTTCCATATAAACAAAGAGCTGGCTAAAAAGTCAGCTCTTTAAGTTTTAAAAAAAACAAAGGAGGACAGTTAGTGAGTCGGAGAAAAAAGAAGAAAAAAAGAAAATTTGGAGAGAAAGAGCCGTATTTTACAAGTAATGGCACGCCCTTTAACAAATTAACAAATGGAGGGAAAAATGGACAAAAACCAAGGCACTAAACAACAGCCGCCATTCTGGATAACTGGCAAAGGTTTGCTTAATGACATGCATGAATTAAAACCGGAAATTAAGAATTTTTTGGGAAAACATGGGATCACCCTAAAAAGCAGCAATCCTGCTTCACAGAACGTACATAAAAAGGATATGGTGGAATTAGACGTTCCGGTAAACGAAATCATAGGCTTAGAAACACTTCTAAAAGCTAGTAAAGTTATGTAAAAAAGGAGGCAAACATGTCTAAAAATAATTCAAAGGAAACATGGATTATTTGCGAAGCAATTTCTAGTCTTGCTGACCGGGCAAAATTGGATGAATTATTATCTCTTCTCGGAGTAGAATTAAAAGAACTGACTCCGAGAGAGGAGAAAAAAGGGTGCATGATAAATGTAAATGGCCAAAGACTTATTATTGATGGCTTGGAGATGATTTTAAAAAAGTGGGTTCCGTCATAAGGAAATACCATAAAGAGGCGCGAAATTTGCGCTTCTTTTTTTCTTGACACGTCGTTCGCGAACGACATGTCTTGACATATTTTTTCACTATGTTATACTTATTTTAACCGCAGACAATAGGTATTCCGCCAGGAAGTAAAACCTATCGAGGTGAAAATTACTAATAGCCAATAAGCCATTGGCCAAATAGCTATTAGCTAATTGAATTGTCTGTGGCATCCCCACAGTTTTTTATTTCATAATTCAGCTTTCATAATTCATAATTCCAAACCTATGCCTAAAACAAAGGACCAAAAAAAGAAAATTATTGAGAATTTAACTGATAAATTCAAATCTTTCAAGAGTTTGGTTTTTACCGATTATAAAGGTTTAACTGTGAAAGAGGCCTCTGATTTAAAGAGGTTATGTAAAAAAGAGGGAATAGAATATCTAGTTGCTAAAAAGACTCTAATTACCAAAGCTTTAGAAAAAGCCGGCTTAACAGATATGAATGTTAAAAATTTACAAGGCAACATTGCCTTGGTTATTGGGTTTGAGGATGAAATTGCCCCAGCTAAAATAACAGCAAATTTTGCCAAAACACACGAAGCTTTAAAAATGCTTGGCGGTATTATGGAATCAAAATTCATTGATTTGGCTCAGGTTGTTGCCTTATCAAAGATTCCAAGTAAGGCCGAACTTTTGGCCAAATTAGTCGGCAGTATTAATGCTCCGGTTTCCGGCTTTGTAAATGTTTTGGCAGGCAATCTACGAGGCTTAGTCCAAGTATTGAATTCAATTAAAGAACAAAAAATTTAAATAATTAATAATTAAAATTAATTTTAAAATTTATGGCAGAAGAAAAAGAATCAAAAAAAGAGGTTGAAGTTCCAAATAAATTCAAAGCCCTAGTTGAAGAAATTGAGAAGATGTCAGTTATTGATTTGTCTGAATTAGTGAAGGTGCTGGAAGAAAAGTTTGGAGTTTCAGCAGCTGCTCCAGTCGCGATGATGGCAGCCGCAGGCGCTAGCGCTGAAGCCGCGCCAACCAAATCAGAATACGATGTTGAATTGGCTGCCGCAGGCGAAAACAAAATTGGCGTGATCAAGGTCGTGAAAGAAGTAACAGGTTTGGGCCTGAAAGAGGCTAAGGATATGGTTGATGGCGTACCTCAAATGATTAAAAAAGCTTTGAAAAAAGATGAAGCTGAAGCCTTGAAAAAGAAATTAGAAGAAGCTGGCGCCACAGTTAATTTGAAATAAATACAAGAAATAAAAAAGAGCCCCGCGTAACGGGGTTCTTTTTTAGTGTTTTATTTAATGTGAGTTAAATTAAAGAAATATATTTTATTATCATTAATAACAAACATTTTTTTCTCTTGTTCTGAGATCTCAATGCCTTTTAAATTCTCAAAGCTTTGGCTGTAATACTGGGTAATTAAATTGCCAGCTTTATCAAGGACAACAATCCTTTTATTTTTTGGTTCCAAAATATAAAGGTAATTGGTTTCGTCATTCGTTAAAATTTGGCTTGGCGCTTCTAAAGACGGTTCTAGATTTTTCGGAGTAAAATTTTGCAGACTTCCTTTATTAAATTTTAAAATTGGGCCGGTTTTATCAAGCAGCCAGATATTTGAATCAATGCCCAAAGAAACAATATTTTTAAGATCAGAGCTGCTTTTTAACCAGGCTGTTCCCGGACCATAACCGGTATCAGTCTTTGGCAAACGATAAATTTGATTTGAATTGGAATCAACAATATAGAGTTTGCCTGAATAATCCGCAAAATCAATTAATTTGCTGGTAGCTGAAAGGCTAACTGCAAACGGCGTATATTTGCCATCTTGAAATTGAACAAAGCCATTCTTGTCATGATAAAGCAAGATTTTATTATCAATATTTTTGGCTTTAACAATCTGGCCAATATCTGATAAATTGGAATCACTTTTTTTGATTTCCCTGGTGTCAAGATTTATTTGGTAGGCAAAATTGTTAAGCGATTCAAAGGCAAAAAGCTGATTATTTTGATAAATAAGGCTGGAGACATTAATGTTTGATTCCTGTTGAGCGCCTAAATCTGCGATCAAAACTGGATCCTCAATTGTGGTAATTTTTCTGATTTTGGCAACGACTACTTCAATATTTTTATTCAATTCTGCCTGCTGATCTTTTTGTTTCTGAGACTCAATGATTAAACTGGTCAATAATTTTTGTGCTTCGGCTATTTCTGTGCGTGCTTTATCTTCATTGCCATAAATTAAATCAGATTCAGCTAAATTTCTTTGTTCATCAATTTGCGCTGCGATTTTATCAAATTCCTGCGAATGTTCATCTCTGACCTGCTGCTGTTTAAAATAACTTGTGCTATAGACAAAAAGTATTACCAGAAAAGTTGCCACAAATAAAAGGATCTTGCTTAAATTAGGAATTTTTTTTAAATTATTGCCCAGGTAGGCAATTTTTAAGCGCAGCCAGACTTTCAAATTATTTAGGCGATCTTTAAGTGACGGCATCTTGTTTCCCAGCCATTTAAATAATTTTTTGAAAGGAAGTGCAATTACGTATAAAAATTTAGAAAATTTAGGCTGGCCAGTCAGTTTTTTTGAAGTTTGGGGCAGGGAAGCAGGATCTGAGGAAATATTTTTCTTGGCTTCGGTTTTGCCTAAAAGATTATTAAAAAAATTAGGAATTATTTTAAAGCCAGACCAAAAGGAAGGTTCAAGCAGGCGTTCTGTGGAAGATTCAGTTGAATTAAGTTCAGTAATGGAAATTAAGGAAGAAGGCGAGGTTTTTGGTTCTGTTTCAAGTAGTGAATTTTTTATCATGATGGCGGCAAAATTTTGCCCCTCAAATTGTAAGAGAGAATTTTTAAAATATTCAGCAGCCTTATGGATGGGCAGGGAAGTGATGGTCTTTTGAATCCTTTCCAGGGAAATATAATCCAATAAATTAATATTACATAAAAATAAATAATCACCTGGCCTGACTTCCCCGGCAATTAGATTGGAAAAAAGCTTGGCCGATTTGTCCTGCGTTTGAGCGTCTTTTTCTTCTGAAGAGATTTTTTTAATATCTATCAATTTATAATCTTGCTTAGTCTTGTGGATTAAATATAAGCCGATATTATTAAGATAGGAAATAAAAAGATTGCTTTCATATAAAACTCCCACTACCAGGTTGATTTTTTCCCTGATGGTAATTTCATTTAGATTGCCAACTAGATAAAATTTCTTTTCCTTAAGCAACTGGCTAAATCTTTGGTTAATTTGTTCCAAAGTATTTTCCAGAGCTTTCTCAATTCCAAGATTATTATCAATTTGGCTATAATAAATTTCTTCCAGGTCGCTGATTATCTGGGTCAGAATCAAGCTGTTTTCCCGGCTAGGAGTGTTGATTTCCAGGATGCCAAAAATCCGGCCCATTTGCGCCTCCTGATTTTTATTAGGTTCGCTAATAAAAAGCTTGCAAGTCGAAGAAGCCTTATTTGAATAATAATGGATAAAAATGTGGGCAAATTGACTAATAATGGTATCCATAGCCGGTTAAAGATTGACTTAATTTTTATAACTGTATTATACTAAAGATAGGGAAATTTTAAAAGGGTAGGGTCTATTTGTTTTTAATCTACTATTTAACCTTTATCTATGCTTGAACAACTATTTGGTTCACATACAAGAATGAAGCTTTTGCAGCTTTTTTTAAGCAATCCAGAAGAAAAATATTTTGTGCGTGAATTAACCAGAATATTGGATTCACAGATAAATGCAATTAGAAGGGAATTAGAAAACCTGGAAGAATTAGGAATCATAATTTTGTCAGAAGACACAAGCGAAGATGCTAATCGTAAATTTTACCAATCAAATGTTAAATTTGTCTTATACCCTGAATTAAAATCAATCTTCCAAAAATCCCAGTTTCTTTTAGAAAAGAAATTTGCCAACTCTTTAAAAAAAGCTGGCAAGGTTTACTATTTAGCTTTAACCGGTTCATTCACTGGCGATAAAAATATTCCCATTGATATTTTAATTGTTGGTAATCTCAATAAGAAAAATTTTGTCAAAGTGATGAAAAGCTTTGAAAAAGATTTGCGCCGAGAAATCAATTATACTCTTTTGGACAAAGATGAATTTAATTATCGCCGCAGCGTGGCTGACCGTTTTTTGTATTCAATTTTAGACGCTGAAAAAATAGTAATGATTGATGAAATTTTTAATAAATACGAACCGGAAAATGAAGTTAAATAAAAAGTTAAACCAAAAATATTTTTTATTTATTAATACATCTAAGCCCAATGAGTTAGATGTTTTTTTATTGATGAATAATAGAATAATTAGTAAATTAAGTCTAAAAGGCAATTATAAGGTCTCGGAAAATTTATTAAAATTAATAAATAAACTGCTTAAGAAAAATAAGTTAGGACTCGGGCAATTAAAGGGGATTATTGCAGTCTCAGGTCCAGGACCATTTACTTCTCTGAGAATCGCAGCTGCAGTCGCTAATACTTTGGCTTTTGCTTTGAAAATTCCAATTGCTGGTGTTGCTAATAAAGAAAATCTTTCAGATATGCAATTAATAAAAAAAGGTCTTAAAGAAATGAAAATAGGGAACTATATCCAGCCTTTTTATAATCAGGAGCCGAATATAACTATTGCTAAATAAATATAGAATTCCCGAAGAAGCAAATCATAATTTACTTCTTCGGTTCGCAACTAATACGCCATGGGGGGCTATAGCGGAAAATGAGTAGTAAGATTGGATTAATTAATCCACAAACATAATTAATTTACGAACTAGGCTATACACAGCCTAGTTTTTTTTATTTAGTTTAAGCAGAAAAAGTGGCTGTGTATAAAGTGGTTGACCGGTAATGCGCGGTGGGGTATAATAATTACATCAGGGAGGAAAGTGGATAAAAGTGGGGATAAGTAAGGGAAACTGTGGATAAGTTTATTTAAGCAAATGTTATTAAAAATACCTATGTTTATTGGAGAATATCAACATAATTTAGATGAAAAAGGCAGGCTGGCAATCCCAGCTAAATTTAGGGCGCAATTAGGCAAAGGAGCTGTAGTAACTAAGGGAGTAGATAATTGTTTGTTTTTATATACAGCGGAAGAATGGGAAAAATTGGCCACCAAATTAGCTGCCTTGCCAATCAGCAAAGCAAATACCCGCGCTTTTAGCCGACAGATGCTGGCAGGCGCCATGGATGTGCAATTAGACAAACAAGGCAGAATTATTTTACCTGAATATTTGAGAAAATTTGCAGTCATTAAAAAGAAAGCAATTTTAGCTGGTTTGTATAACCGCTTAGAAATCTGGGATGAGGATACTTGGAATAAATATAAAAAGGGCATTGAAAAAGAAAGTTCAGATATTGCTGAAGCGCTGGAAGGTTTGGACGTTTAAAATAATTAAATTTAAGTTTAAATAATCTATATATATTATTTAAACCACTTGTTTTCCAGTTAATACTTGAGGGTCAAAAATTTTTTTCGTCTTTGTACCTTACAAAGTAAAATATGGCTGTTAAACAAGTAGGGTTTTATTCAGGAGAGAAATGGCCATGCTTATCCTATTTCTCTCCTGCAAAAACTTGAAAAAAACAGGAGGTGATTCAATGTTAAATCCAAAGGGTGAGAATTTAGGAGGGATAATTTATAAGACGCCAAAGGAATTACATTCGCTTAATTTTGAACAGCGCTTGCGCGTTTTACGCGCTCGGGCAGAAAAGGCAAAAGAAATTGCCGATGAAAATCTTATGGCCTTCGCACGAAGAGCCAGAAACACGTTTGCCTTGCCAATGCGGCTTTAATTATAACCTTCCCTAAAATTCTTTCGGGGATAAGAATTTATCCCCATTCTCAAAAATAAAAATTAAAATATTAATGAATTAATTCTAGCTGATGAAATTTGAGCATGTGCCAGTTTTAAGCCAAGAAGTTCTAGAATATTTAGATCCCAAAGCTAATGAAAATTTTATAGACTGCACATTGGGCGGCGGCGGTCATGCCAAAGAGATATTAAAAAGGACTGCGCCTAATGGCAAACTGCTGGGTATTGATCTGGATAAAGAAGCCTTGGGAGCGGCTCGCGAAAATTTAAAAGAATATCAAGCAAGAATTACTTTCATCAATGATAATTATAAAAATCTAAAGCAAATAATATATGATGCAGGATTTAATCAGATTGGCGGCATTTTACTTGATCTTGGTTTATCCAGTTATGAGCTACAAGATTCAGGCAGGGGTTTTTCTTTTAAAGGATCTGCTTACCTAGACATGCGTTTTGGTAAAACCGGCCTGACCGCAGCAGATATTTTAAATAGTTATAAAGAAACAGAGCTGGCTAGAATATTTAAAGAATATGGCGAAGAACGCCATTCTATGCTAATTGCCAGAGAAATAGTCAAAGCACGCAAGCAGAATAAAATTACCAAAACAGATCAGCTGGTTGCTCTTATTGCCAAGGTTTATGCGAATAAGCCTAAACCGAAAAACATTCATATTGCCACCAAAATTTTTCAGGCTTTAAGAATAGAGGTAAATGATGAATTAAATGGTTTGAAAAAAGTCCTGCCGGATGCTTTGAATGCTTTATCAAAGGGCGGGCGCTTAGCAGTAATATCTTTTCATTCTTTGGAAGACAGAATTGTCAAAGAATTCTTTAAGAGGGAAGCCAAAGAATGCATTTGTCCGCCGAAACTGCCTGTTTGCCAGTGCGGACATCAAGCACAATTAAAAATTTTAACTAAAAAAATAATAACGCCGACTTTGGCAGAAATAAAAATAAATAACCGGAGCAGAAGCGCAAAACTGCGCGCCGCTCTGAAAATAATTTAAGAATATGAACTGCTTAATTAAAAGCGAAAGATTGCATTTTGCTAAAGAGAAGACAAATTTAAAAAATTTTATTTTGCATTCTCAAGTTAGATCTAGAAAATCATTAATAATGCTCACAGCCTTAATTTTAGTTACTTGTGCTTGCTATCTATGGCAGACTAATAGTTTGGCGACAAAAGGCTATAAAATTAAAGAGCTGGAAGATAAAGTAGCTGATTTAAGAAAAGAAAATAAGGATTTGCAATTAGGCATAACTGAACTGCGTTCAACTGACAGAATCGCCAAGGAAGTTGAAAATTTACAAATGGTTTCAGTGGCTAGAATTGAATATCTGCAAGCTGATGGTACTGCCGTGGCCATGAATCGCTAGCAATAAATTTTTCCCCAAAATTAAAACAACGACTAAGTGAAGCCGTTGTTTTTGATTTGCTTAAGCTACCTGTGGCCTAATGATTCTAAATGCTTTTATATGGCCATATGAGCTCATTAAACCGAGCAGGATGCAGGCTATAAGCAAGGGGTTGGAAAGATGAAACAGCGTTAAATTGTGTGGCAAAAAGCTATACTTTTCATGAATCCATAATGATGAATTCGGGTCAAAAAAGTAATAGGCCACTAACACAGATACTTGCGTTACCATTTTGGCTTTGCCCCAATTATTGGCGCCTATTTTTTCCACGGCAATTCTTTGGCATAGCCAATGATTGTCTGGTAAAACCACCTTGATTAGGAATTTTACCGTAGCAATGAAAAAAAGCATTAGGTCAATAATTATAATGGGTAAAATCAAGCTAAAATAATAACTTGATTTTATATAGAAATTAAAGCCCAAAAAGGTAGCAAAATTTACTGCTTTGTCTGCTAAAGGATCTAGAAATGCTCCCAATTTGGTTTCTTGATTCCTGTATCTGGCAATTGAGCCATCCAGGGCATCTAGCAACGCAGCAAAGATATAGACACAACCTGCTGGCTTGAAAATTTGTCCGTACATGAGTAAGATTAGAGGTAAGATCAAGACTAGGCGTGAACATGTAACGACATTTGGCGTTATAGCTTGCGGTAGTTTCTTGATCAGCGGTAAGAATAAATAATCATGCCTTTTTAACCTCGGGAAATATATTGCTTCCATCTTTTCGTTTCCTCCTTTTTTTGTTAAGAACAATGTTCTAAAGTTATCAGATTTTATTTAAAGTGTAAAGAATTTTATGTTAAAAATAATTAAAGTCTCAAAGAAATCTAAAGCCAGATTCGGCGAATTAAAGACTAAACATGGTAAGATTCAGACTCCGTTTTTTATGCCCATTGCGACCAAAGCAGCGGTTAAAAATATTTCCACTGATGAATTAGAAAAATTGGGCGCGGAAATTATTTTGGCTAATACTTATCATTTATACTTGCAGCCTGGCGAGAAAATAATCAAAGCCCATGGCGGTCTGCATAATTTTTTAAATTGGCCAAAACCGATTTTAACAGATTCAGGCGGTTATCAGATTTTTTCTTTGTCTAAAATAAGAAAGATTAAAGAAAATGGCGTGGAATTCCAATCTCATCTTGATGGCTCTAGGCATTTTTTAAGTCCGGAAAAATCAATCCAGATCCAGCAGGATTTAGGAGTTGATATAATGATGGCTTTGGATGTTTGTCCGCCAGGTGAAGCAGAATTTGAAGCTGTGAGAGAAGCTTGTGATATAACTTTTGACTGGGCGAAAAAGTGTCATGATCAATGGATGCAAAATAAAAATGACCAGCAACTTTTTGGCATAATTCAGGGCGGAATTTTTAAGAATTTAAGAGATCAAAGTTTAGAGCAGATTACTTCTTTAGATTTTTCTGGCTATGCCCTGGGCGGTTTGGCAGTTGGCGAACCTAGAGATAAGATGTATGAAATTTTAGAATATATAACATCTAAAATGCCAGCAGATAAACCTCGTTATTTAATGGGTTTGGGCAAGCCTGAAGAAATTGTTTTTGCAGTTAGGCAGGGAATTGATATGTTTGATTGCGTCATTCCTACCCGCGAAGCCCGCCATGGCCGCCTGTATCAATTTTGTACTCAAGATGAAAAAGGCGCTATTTTGCTTTTTAATAATTTAGCTTACAAAACTTTGGCTGCAACTAATGAGCAATATAAAGAGGATTTCAATCCTATAAATTCTGACTCAAAAGTTAAACTTTTAAAAAATCACTCCAAGGCCTATTTGCATCATTTGTTTAAAACCAATGAAGGCCTGGGTTTGCGTTTGGCAACTTTAAATAATTTGGAATTTTATTTGGAATTGATGAGGAGAATTAGGGAGGGAATTGAGAATTCTGAATTATGAGATATGAATTATGAAATAAAAGTGTGGGCGAAAATGTTTTATTACAGAGTGAATCATGCAGGCGCGAATTAGAATTCGCGCCTATAACAAGAGGACCAAAACATTTTCGCACAGTTGACAAAATAATTTTTGTCCGTTAACATCAAATTAAATTTAGCAAAGGGAGGTCGCAAATGACTTTAGGAAAATTTGTTGACTTATTAAGTCAAACTAAGAATTTGAATGGCCAAGAGTGGCTCAATGAATTCAAAGTGCGAGTTGATAAGAAACAATGGCAGGAATTGAAAGACACGCTGCTAGATAAGTCTCTGACAATAAAATTTGCCAGGATTATCGGGTCATTGATCGCAGAAAGGCTTGAATCTATTGGTACTGAAAGCCTTTACCATTCAACCCTTATTTGCGGCCATGAATTCCTGAGGGAAATTCACAAAAAAGCATTTGAATGTAAAATTGAAGTTGAAGAAAAAGAAATTGACACACCTTTAACAGCAACTGAAATGATGGCAGCAGCAGGCTTTATAAAGGTTAAAGATAACAAAGTTTCTTTAACAGAAAAAGGCGAAGAGGCTGCTGAAAGTGTTGCCAGGGAAATCGCTAGCAGCAAAATGAGTTAGAAAAAATTAATCTGATATCTAAGCCCGGATATAAAAATTCGGGCTTTAAAGTTGACAAAGCAATTTTTTTTTGCTAATCTTCAATTAGAATTAAATCTTTTGGCTGTTTTTAAAATCTTAACAAAGGAGGAAAACAATGCCAGTCGGACAAGACACTAGAGGAAGAATTCACTATTTTATTAAAGAACATGGCGATGATAATCCTGTCCTTCGTATTCCAGTCGGTAGTGTAAAACCAAAACAATTACCTCGAAAGGTAAGAGAATTAATTAAAACAACAGTTCAAGACGCTGGCTGGCAAGTCTGGAAATTCAAGCATGAAAAATGCGAACAGACAATGGGGATCACAACTTTTGTGATAATCAGGAAACCCGCAGAAGCAACACCAACAACCCGGGACAATTGAGTCTCGGCACTACTGTCCAAGGAAAACTACCAAAAAGTTAATTGGGGTTCTTCAATGAGCTTTATTTTGTTGATATTTTTAATACACAGCGACAATAAATCGATTAAATTTCTTCGGCAAAGCAGCGTCTCAGCAATCATCCTGGTTAATTCTAATAAAGAATGCTTGAATTTAGTCTGAAATTTAATATACGCCAGAAGCAAATAATAAATCATTGAGACCCAAATTTGGGTCAAAACTGCATTCTTAGATGTCCCTAAGAATGTTTTTAGTTTAAGATTTTGCTTGATCCATTTAAAAAACAGCTCAATTTGCCAGCGATCTTTGTAGATAAAGGCGATTTGTCCCGCAGCCAATTCAAAATTGTTGGTTAAATAGACATATTCTTTGCCGTCATTTTCGTTGTAATAGCGAATCCGCCTTAATGTTTTTTGATATTTTTCATAGTAAGCGCCAAAGATGACCAGTTCATCGGCTAAAATACCCCTTTCCTTTAATTCATTAGGATTATGCTGTCCAACAACAAAGATATTTTGAGATATTTTTGTCCTGCTGACGAAATAAATATGATTTTGATCTAATTTGCTCCACCAGCCATAATCAATATATGCCCGATCAAAGACCAATATCGATTCTTTCTCCAGTGTTTCCAAATTAACCGATTTAATAGCTTTAATATCGCTGATATTGCCTTCAGTGGCAATTACTACTTCCGGTATGGTCGTTCTGTTATTCAGCAGCATATGGAGCTTTAACGCGCCTTTAGTTGTTTTAAATTTCGCCCAATTAAAAATGCCTAAACACAGCTGAATGGTCGTAGAATCAAAGGAATACAAAGGATTTGCGAATTTAAAAGTCCTGTTTGGCGTTATTTTTTTGCTTCGCTCCAAAAGCGAATAGAATAATTTTTCAAAGATTTCATAACTGCGGTTATTATTGGCGTATGACAGGCTTGAGCGAGCAGCTGTATTAATCCCAAGATGGTACCATGATTCATTATGCAGAGAAAACCCTGTTTCTATTTCCCTTAAGCTGTCTTTGCCGGTAGCTTGAGCGTAGAGCAAAAGCACCAGCTGATTCCAGGCTTTTAATTTTTTAACATACCTATCCCCGTTATGCTGTCCAACAAACTGATTAAATTGATGCTTGGGCAGAAAACTTAACAGCTGATTGAAAATTGTGTTAGAATAATTCATAGAAAGACCTTTAAGTTAAAAATTAGGCTCTCATCTTAATTTTACCTAAACTTAAAGGTTTTTTCTATTTGTACTAAATTTTACTTGGACGCTAGTGGAGTCTCGGGTTTTCATTTGACAAAAATTATTTTTTGGGCTAATTTAGAGGCAAACATCACCAAGGAGGTATGGCTTGAACGTTACAATTTGTGACAAAGGCGAGCAGTCCAAGATAATTAAATATTGGCGCCTGTGCTGTAAATGCTGTCATGCCCGCTTTGCAGTTGTGAGATCAATTGATACAAAAATACCGCACACGACAATATACTTAATGAAATGTCCGCATGTCTCATACGGAAGCATTAAAGGCGGCAAGTATCAGTCTAAACCTCGCCAACAAGAGGATCTGATTCCCACAAGCTTTAATCTGTACGAGTGGGTATTAAAAGAACATGACATACGATGGAAAAGGCCTAAAGGCCAGAAAAAAGATGACCACTATAAAATTGAATATTTTGTGATCCCGCCCAGTCTCTGGTTTGAATTTTTTGGCACTGCGGCAGCTGAAAAATTTGAACCTTGCGCTAAATGTAAAGCCTCTAAAAAATAGGGGCTTTTTATTTTGGCTAAAAATATGCTAAAATTAAGGTGGATACTAATCTACGGATTAGTACGAATAATACAAATAATTTCAGGAATTTTTTAAAATCATAATTTAGTTGATTTTTGTTATGTATCATGATTCAACTACAAAAATATTAGGCCAGGTTCTGCTTGATAGAATCAGGGAGATTTTATATTTTCCGATTTGGTGGTATAGCAAAGGTTTATTAAAAGTAATAAATGGCGCAGGGGAATTTGTCAAAGGGTTTGAACAGACGCTGGGTTTAATGATTTGGATTAAAAATCTTTTTGTGCCCATGTTTGGCCAAAAAGATATTGCTGGCCGCTTGATCAGCTTTGGTTTGCGTTTATTCCAGATCTTTTGGAAATCTATTGTTTTATTAATTTTTATTTTAATTGCTTTTTTATTTGTAATTTTTTGGCTGGCTTTGCCAGTCTTGGTGATTTATCAAATTATAATTCATATTTAAAATGGCTAGTGAAAAAGATAATTTGCAATTTTTAATCTGCAACCAATGCAATGGCCTTGGTTTTATTGATGATAAAAAATGCAAAGTCTGCTTGGGGCAAGGAATCGTCGGATATTTAGACGGCTATCTTTTAATGTGGAACAGGAAAATTGATCGCCAGCATTTAAGGCTTTATAAAATTGAAAGAGCAGTTGACGGCCTGATTTATGTGGTTTTGCTAGGCCTCGCTGTTTTGGGTGTGGCTGGCTTGGTATATTCGCTTTACTCCATTAATTTTATTGGGATTTTAAATCCAGATTTTTGGCTAAACAGCTCTAATCATTCTTTATTATTTTTCTGGTTTACTGTTTTAACTGATTTGTACCTGATTTATTTTTCATCGCTGGCAAAGGATAAAAAGGAGCCGGTGATAATCAGAAAATATAAATCAGAATCTGAGGCAGAAGTAATTTCGCCTCCGCCATTGGACTGGCAGATGGTTAAGCATTATCCGGCTAGACAAAAAATTGAAATTTCCAAGGCTTTTTCTAACGAGGCTTTAAAAATAATAGACAAGGCTTATGAGGTGGCTTCGCAGTATAAGGCCCAGGAAGTTTCCCCAGTGCATTTTTTAATCGCGGCCTTATTGATTTCACAAAAGGTGCAGAATATATTTAATCGTTTAGGTGTTGAGCTGAATGACTTGGCTGGAAAAATTGGCCGAATTGCAGGCAGTTACGAGCCTGGCAGCAGGCAAACAGTTTTTTCCTCAAATTCCGTGGTTATCTTATTAAAAGCTTATCGATTAGCCTATATAAATAAGTTAAATGAAGTTGGCGGTGAGGATATTATTTTTGAAGCAATAAAGGCAGATAAAATGATTGTGGAGGTATTATATGATTTAGATATTACTCTGGAAAAAGTAAATAATGTAATTATCTGGTTTAGAATCAGGAAATTATTATATAAACAATGGCAGACCTATAGAGCAAGCTCTCAATTAAAATCAAAAACAGGCATTGATCGGGCCATGACAGCCTTACAAACTGCTTATTTAAATCAATATTCAGAAGATTTAACAATGCTGGCTAAAATGGGTTATTTAGATTTGTGCATTGATAGAGACAAGGAATTTGAGGAAATTTTCAGGGTGTTAGAAGGCAGTTCTAATAAAGGCGTGATTTTGGTTGGGGAGCCAGGAACTGGCAAGACAGCTATTATTGAGGGTTTTGCGCAAAAAATGATTGCTGATGATGTGCCTGGATTTTTGCAGGATAAAAGATTGGTTAGCTTAAGCATTTCTCGTTTAATTTCCGGCGCCTCAGCAACCGAAGCCCAGGAAAGGCTTTTAATTTGTTTAAATGAAATAATTAGGGCGCGTAATGTGGTTTTATACATTGATAATATCCATGATTTAATCGGTATTGCTGCGGGCGGAGGTGAAGGCTTAGGCTTGGCAGAAGTGTTAAATGAAGCTTTGTCCAAAAATTTATTTATTTTAATTTCAGCCTCCACCCCGCAAAATTATAGCCATTATATTGAAAATACCAGTTTGGGCGGCATTTTGAAAAAAATTGACATTACTGAGCCAGATTTAAATGGCACTATTCAGATATTGGAAGGCAAAGTTAGTTATCTGGAGAGTAAAAATAATGTGTATTTTTCTTATGATGCCCTAGAAAAAGCCGTGAAATTAACTGACAGATATATTCATGACCATTTTTTACCTTATAAGGCGATAAATTTATTAGAGGAAGTTGCTGTCTGGGCCAGAAAGCACAAGGGCGCTGAGGCAGTTATTTTAGGCAATGACGTAGCTACTTTACTTTCGGAAAAAATAAATATGCCGGTGGCTGCGGTGACTGAAACTGAAAGCGATAAATTAATGCATCTGGAAGATATAATACACCAGAGAATAATTGATCAGGTTGAAGCAGTTTCTGCCGTGGCTAATAGCCTGAGGCGCGCCAGAGCTGAATTGCGCGATGTTAAAAGGCCGATTGCCAATCTGTTATTTTTAGGGCCAACTGGCGTAGGTAAGACAGAATTAGCCAAGGCTATTTCAGAAGTTTATTATGGCAGTGAAGATAATATGATTAGGCTGGATATGTCCGAATATCAGGAAAAAGACAGCATTAACCGTTTACTCGGCGCACCGCCCGGATATGCGGGTGCAGGCGAGGGCGGTCAGCTGACTGAGGCGGTGCGCAAAAACCCCTTTAGTTTGGTTTTATTGGATGAATTAGAAAAAGCCCATCCTGATATTTTAAATTTATTTTTACAGGTTATGGAAGATGGCCGTTTAACTGATTCAACAGGCAGAACAGTTGATTTTACCAATATAATCTTAATTGCTACTTCTAATGCCCAAACTCAATTTATTCAGGAAAAAGTTAAAGAAGGCTTAGCTATTGAAGAAATTAAAAAACAGCTTTTAGAAACAGAATTAAAACAATATTTTAAGCCAGAATTTTTAAACCGCTTTGATAACATCATAATATTTAAACCCTTAGGATTTGAAGAGGTTGTTCAGATTACCCGTTTGATGTTGAAATCAGTTGCTAAAAATTTAGAAGCCAAAGGCGTAAATTTCCAGGTGAGCGAAGAAGCGATTAATGAATTGGCGCAAACCGGCTTTGATCCGCAATTTGGCGCCCGCCCTTTGCGCCGGGCAATTCAGGAAAAAGTTGATAATGCTTTGGCAAATTATTTATTAACTGGCAAAATCGGCCGCCGTGATGTGGCAATTTTAGGAAAGGGCGGAGTAATTACTGTAGAAAAAGCCAGAGCTTTGTAAGGATTTGTTAATTTGGCAACCTTTTGGTATAATTGATTTATTCAAAAAATATGCTGGAAAAAGAAGATTTAAAACAAATTGAAACAATAGTAAGAGGCGTTGTGAGTGAAGAGTTAAAACGCGAACTTGATCCAATTAAACAGGAATTGGTTGATATTAGGTTTGAATTAAAAGAAATTAAGCTAAGATTGGATAGATTAGAAAAAGCTGAAAGTGAGGATATTGCTGCCGCATATCGCGATATTGAAGATTTGCGCAAAAAGGTCACTGAATTAGAATTACAAGTAAAAAAACTACAAGTTTTGCAAGCTTAATAATTGTTTTTGGTAATTTTAAAATCGTTGATTTCTAATTAAAAATGTGCGAAAATTAGAGTATTAAGCTCTAATTTTTTTATGACTTATTTAATTGCAGGCTTGAGCGCTTTTTTACTCTCAATAATCTTCACCTTTGCAGTAAAAAAGATAGCTTTAAAATTAAAGATAATGGATTATCCAGATGGCGACAGAAAAATCCATAAAACGCCTATTCCTTTATTAGGCGGAGTAGCGGTTTTTTTAAGTTTTATTCTAGTTTTAAGTTATTATAGTTTTTTTACTAATTTGGTAATCTGGGGATTTATCATGCCCAAACATATTTTGGGAATAATAATTGCTTCTGTGATTATTATTTTTGGCGGAGCCTTGGATGATAAATATAATTTAAAGCCAAAATTCCAATTTATTTTTCCTATTCTGGCAGCTTTGGTTATTATTGCTTTTGGCCTGAGTATTAATTATATAAAAAATCCATTTGGCGGTACGATTAACTTCAGGAACTGGGATCTTATTTTGTTTTGGTGGCAGGGCTGGCCATATAAAATTACCTTATTGGCTGATCTCTTTACTTTAATTTGGCTTTTGGGTATGATGTATACTACCAAACTTTTGGACGGCCTTGATGGATTAGTTTCCGGCATTACAGTTATTGGTTCTTTGATTATCTTTGGCATTGCCGTGAGTAATGATGTGGCTCAATATAATACAGGCTTAATCGCTTTGATTTTAGCCGGAGCTTTTCTGGGTTTTTTAATTTTTAATTTCCAGCCAGCTAAAATTTTTTTAGGCGAAGGCGGAAGTTTGTTTGCCGGCTTAATGCTTGGCGTGCTGGCAATTATTTCCGGTTCTAAAGTGGCTACGACCTTATTAATAATGGGCATTCCGATTTTAGATGTCATTTGGGTAATTGGCCGAAGAATATTTAATAAAAAAGCAGTGAGCCTGGCAGACCGCAAGCACTTGCACTTTAGATTGCTGGATATTGGGCTTAGCCAAAGGCAGGCTGTAATTTTTATGTATATTTTAACTGCCTTATTTGGCAGCGCTGCCTTATTCTTACAAACGTTTGGCAAATTGATTGCTTTTTTTGTCTTAATTGTGGTAATGTTGATTTTAGGCGCAAGCTTGGTTATAATATATAAATATGGAAACTTTAAATCCTCCAAAAAAATCGAATAATCTCATTTTTGCCGCTATTTTCTTGGCTGTTATTATTATAATTGTCATCATTATTGTTAAGCCTTTTTCTATTTATTCAAATTACGAGTCAATGGCTGACGGCAAAGTGATCATCAATGGGCAGGCTATCTCAGTTGAGATTGCCAAAACACCGGAACAGCAGGAAGTGGGTTTAAAAGGCAAAACAAAGTTAAATGATAATCAGGGCATGCTCTTTGCTTTTAAAGACAAACGTTATAATACTTTTTGGATGGATGGCATGAAAATACCAATTGATATTATCTGGCTGGATGATAATAAAATTATTGATATTACAAAAAATGCTCCTGCTCCCACCGATACTAATAATCCTGCAATATTTACATCGCCCAGCGAAGTTAATTATGTTTTAGAGGTTACGGCCGGTTTTGCTGATAAGAATAATGTTAAAATAGGGGATACAGTGGAATACAAAATTTAAAAATTATAAACAAACTTCAGTTATAAAAATCCCTTAATTGGGATTTGCTGAATTCAACCTTCTAGCGCAAAATTAATGAATAAGTAATTTTGAGAAAATTTCATCAGGTTTGTAAAAACCAAGTGTTTTTCTTGGGCGATCATTCAGAAGATCCTGCACATGTTGAATTTC